>NZ_MPOB01000006.1 GCF_002148795.1 Oceanibaculum nanhaiense
CTTTTTTCTGAAGCTGAAACAAAATACAACTCTCTTTATTTTACATCAATTAAAGAGGATGGAAAAATTAAAATCTCTGGGCTTGACCCTAAGGGCCCATCAAAAGAAATAAAAGAATACAAAGAAATAATAAATAACATTACAAATTCTTGTAATAATATTTCAAGAATTGTGTACTATCGCCTTAAATTAGTGCATATATCAAAATAAAACTACTATCAAACTGCGAATAACCATAGATTCGTCGCCTATCTCTAGGTCATATTGTTTAGATGGTCGTCCGTTCGTAGCGACAAGCTGACCGTCGCCTTGCAGTTAAATGCATGCAACTCCGCCAGCGGCGATTTCGCTGAACGGCCGTTCAGAGTGTCAAAATCAGTGTCAAAGGGAACAAAGGGGGTTCGCGTACGAACTATCAAACCCTTTGAAAGAAAATGGTGCCCAGGGACGGAGTCGAACCGCCGACACTGCGATTTTCAGTCGCATGCTCTACCAACTGAGCTACCTGGGCTTAGCGCCTCATCGACGCTGTGGCGATTACGCTCGCCGGGCGGGATTGGCTTATAGGAAATTCCCGGATGCCTGTCCAACATTTTCCGGCACCAATTGCCGCGAAATATCATATTTGCGTTCTTGGCCCGGCGTTCTTGACCCTAGGGGATGGGCCCGCCCTGCGCCGGATCACCCCTCGCCTTCGGGCCGGCCGCTCTCCATCATCTGCCGGGCCAGCGCCTCGATGTCGGCCTCGTCCGGCTCCTCCTCCGTCGGCAGCGCGTAATTGCCGCCGAGCCAGCGCCCGAGATCGATCTGCTGGCAGCGCTTCGAGCAGAACGGCCGGAAGGTCTCGACCGCCGGCTTCTTGCAGACCGGGCAGCCGGCCTTCTTGTGCCGGCGCGGCAGGTGGTGGATTTCGGCCATGTCTCTTCCCGTGGGCTGGTCTCGTGTTTATCCGTCCGCAGATAGGCCGGGCGGGCCGATACGTCAACCGGCCCGTAACTGTGCCAGCTGATGGGCCAGCTGATGGGCCAGCGTGTCGCGGTCGCGCGGGCGGATGATCTCGACAAGCCCGCCGCGCGTATAGCCCAGCAATTGCGTATTCACCCGGTCCCCGGCCAGGGCCGCGCGCAACTCCTCGATCAGCCGGTCGCGGTCGGCGCGGCGGTCGAGCCGGGGGAAATCCACCAGGATGAGGCCGGACAGGCTGCGCAGGCGGATCTGCCGCGCCACCTCATGCACGGCTGCGAAAGCGGCCTCGCGCGGGTCACGCTCCGCCCCGTTCACATCGATGGCGACCAGCGCCTCGACCGGGTCGATGGCCAGCGCCCCGCCGCCGGGCAGCGGCACGCTGCGCTCCAGCGCGGCGGCGATCTCCTCCTCCACCCCTTCGCGCTCGAACAGCGGATCCTGGCCGCGATAGCGCACGATATGGGGCAGCAATTCCGGCCGGTGCGCCTCGCACCAGCGGGTCACGCGCGTGTGGCCGGCGAGATCGGCGCAGAGGATGTCGGTGTCCGGCGCCAGATGCGGCAGCAGCTGCTCCAGCGCCCCCGCCGGCCGGTCGATCACGACGGGCGGCTTCGCCGGCGCCGCCCGCGCCTGGATAGCGCGCCAGCGTGCGGCCAGCGCCGCCAGCTCGGCCTGGATCGTCGCAGCATCGAGGCCGGCAGCAGCGGTGCGCAGCACGATGCCTTCCTGCGGCGGCAGGCCCAGCGCCTGGGCGGCATCCAGCGCAGCCCGGCGCAGCCGGGCGCGTTCCGCCTTGCCGGCGATGGCGCGCGAGACGGCCACGCCGGCCAAGCGCGGCGTCAGCACCAGATGGTCGCTGTGCAGGGCGATATCGGCGGACAGCACCGACCCCTTGCCGGCACTTTCGTCCTTTACCTGCTGCAAAAGATGCGTTTCGCCCTCTGCCAGCAGCCGGGCGATCGGCGTGCCGGCGGGCATCTCCGGTTTCAGCAGCCGGGCCGCGCGCGCCGGCAGGAATCCCGGCTCCGCCGCGCCAATATCGACGAAGGCGGCGTCCAGCCCATGCGAGACCTCGATAACGCGGCCCAGCAGAATCCAGCCGATGCGGCTTTCATGGCCGGCGGCCTCGACGATCAGGTCGATGAGGGCGCCGTCACGACGCAGCGCGATGCGGGTCAGGCCGGGGCCGACCTCCAGCAGCAGCGTGTCGATGCCGTCTAGCCCTGCCCGCGACATGATGCGGATTCCAGGCAGGGATAACCATTGCCGGAGAGCAGCCCGTAGGTCTCGTGCAGCGGCAGGCCCACCACATTGCTGTAGGAGCCGGTGATCTGCCGCGCGAACACGGCGGCGAAACCCTGGATGGCATAGCCGCCGGCCTTGCCCCGCCATTCGCCGGAGGACAGGTAGAAGGCGATTTCCTCCGCCGCCAGCCGCTTGAAGGCGACGGCGGTGGTGATGGCGCGCACGACATGCCGGCCCGACGGGGTGATCAGGCAGACCCCGCCGATCACCCGGTGCCGGCGGCCGGACAGCAGGGCCAGGCAGGCCCGCGCCTCGGCCTCCTGCTCCGCCTTCGGCAGGATGCGCCGGCCACAGGCGACCACCGTATCGGCGGCCAGCACGAAGCAGCCCGGATGGCGGGCGGCAACGGCCACGGCCTTTGCCTCGGCCAGGCGCTTTGCATGGTCGAGCGGCAATTCGCGGGAAAGCGGAGTCTCGTCGATCTCGGCAGGATCGACCGCGTCAGGGACGATTCCGATCTGCGCCAGAAGGTCGAGACGGCGCGGCGAGGCGGAGGCGAGTACCAGACGGGCCGATAGCGCGGGCGCGGTCATGCCCCTCCTCCCAAATCCGGCACGGGTGCCGGTTACTTGAAGCGGAAGGTGATGCGGCCCTTGGTCAGGTCATAGGGCGTCATTTCGACATTTACCCGGTCACCGGCCAGCACGCGGATCCGGTTCTTGCGCATCTTGCCGGAGGTGTGCGCGAGCACTTCGTGTTCATTGTCCAACTTCACGCGGAACATTGCGTTCGGAAGCAATTCGACGACCGTACCGGAAAATTCGATGACGTCTTCCTTTGCCATAGGCATCCCTTCTTGTGGAAAAAATCGCCCTGTTGTGGTGCCGAAACTGCCGCGAGGTCAACCTTTTTCAAGCACGGTACGCACAGGACCGCCATGAGGCCGGTGCATTTCTTGCTGCGCCCCTGTTCTGGCCCCCTGTTCTGGCCCCCTGTTCACACCGCCGGTCCGGGCGGCGGCGGGAAGCGCTCCTTGATGCGCTTCATCAGCTTGTCGCGCACATCGCGATAGGCGTTCAGCACCGCCTCGCGGCTGCCCTCGATGGCGGTGGCGTCCAGCGTAGGCCAATATTCCACATCGCAGGCCATGGTGCGGGTCATCTCCACCGCGCGATGATGCGCCTCGGGCGAGAGCGAGATCACCAGGTCGAAGGAGGTGTCGAGCAACTCGTCGAAGGTCTTGGCGCGGTGCCGCGAAATGTCGAGGCCGATCTCGCGCATCACCTCGACCGCGAAGGGATTCACCTCGGACCCGCGCACGCCGACCGAATCGACGTAGATCTGCTTGCCATGCAGCGATTTCAGCATCGCCTCGGCCATGGCGGAGCGCACCGCGTTCTGCGAGCAGGCGAACAGGACGGAGCCCGGCAGGTCACGCATCGCCCTCATCCCCTGATGTGCAGGACGCAGACGAGGGTGAACAGCCGCCGGGCGGTCTTGAAGTCGATATCGACCTTGCCGGCCAGCCGTTCGCGCAGCAGTTCGGAGCCTTCGTTGTGCAGGCCGCGGCGGCCCATGTCGATGGCCTCGATCTGCGAGGGCGAGGCGCGCCGGATCGCCTGGTAATAGCTTTCGCAGATCGTGAAATAATCCTTCACGATGCGCCGGAAGGAGCCGATGGAAAGCTGCACCTCGGCCACCCGCACCTCGTCGGTGGTGCGGATGTCCATGACCAGGCGGTTATCCTCGATAGACAGGCTCAGATGGTAGGGGCCGCCCTCGTGCCCGGCGGGCGCGAAGCTGTTTTCTTCCAGCAGATCGTAGATCGCGACCGCGCGCTCATGCTCGACCTCGGGGCTGCGCCGGACAACCGTACGCTCGTCAAGCGTGATCCTGACGAGCCGGCGCCGGTCCTGCCCCGTGTCGCTCACACCTCTGGCGCTCCGTTGCCCAGCCTGATCGAAACCGAGCGGGCATGGGCGTCCAGCCCCTCGGCCTCGGCCAGGGTTACGGCGGCGGGGCCGATCCGGCCCAGGCTGGCGGCGTCGCAGCGGATCAGCGTGCTGCGCTTCATGAAGTCGAGCACGCCAAGTCCGGAGGAAAACCGCGCCGTGCGCGAGGTCGGCAGCACATGGTTCGGCCCGGCAACATAATCGCCCACCGCTTCCGGCGTGTGCCGGCCGAGGAAGATGGCACCGGCATTGCGGATCTTCGCCGACAGCGCCTCGGGATCGGCGACCGCCAGTTCCAGATGCTCGGGCGCGATGCGGTCCACCAGCGGCACCGCGTCGGCCAGTGCCGGCACGGTGATGATGGCGCCGTGCTTCTCCCAGCTCTGGCGAGCGATGGCACCGCGCGGCAATACGGCAAGCTGGCGCTCGACGGCGGCGGCGACAGCGTCGGCGAAGCCGGCATCGTCGGTGATCAGCACCGATTGCGCATCGTCGGAATGTTCGGCCTGGCTCAGCAGGTCGGCGGCGATCCAGTCAGGATCATTGTCGCGGTCGGCGACCACCAGGATTTCCGACGGGCCGGCGATGGAATCGATGCCGACCGTGCCGAACACCTGGCGCTTGGCCTCCGCCACATAGGCGTTGCCAGGGCCGACGATCTTGTCCACCGGCTGGATGGTCTGCGTGCCATAGGCCAGCGCGCCGACCGCCTGCGCGCCGCCCAGGCGGTAGATTTCCGTGACGCCCGCCAGTTTGGCGGCGGCCAGCACCAGCGGGTTCAGCACGCCATCCGGCGTCGGCACGGTCATGACGATGCGCGGCACGCCCGCCACCTTGGCCGGCATGGCGTTCATCAGCACCGAACTGGGATAGGCGGCCAGCCCGCCCGGCACATAGAGGCCGACAGCCTCCACCGCGCTCCAGCGCAGGCCCAGCTCCACACCCTCGGGATCGGTATAGGCGAAGCCGTCGGGCATCTGCCGGCGATGAAAGGAATCGATTCGCGCGGCGGCAATCCTGAGTGCGTCGATCTGCTTCGGATCGCAGGCGGCGAAGGCTTCCTCCACCTCCGCCGGCGTCACCCGCATGGTTTCGGCGGTCAGGCTCACCCGGTCGAATTTGCGCGTATAATCCAGCACGGCGGCGTCGCCCTCGGCGCGCACGCGCTTCAGGATATCGCGCACCACGCCCATGACATCGACGCCATTGTCGCGATCCTCGGCAATGAAGCCGGCGAAATCCGCCGCGAAGCCGGCTGTGCCGGCATCCATCCTACGCGGCATCGGCCATACCCTCCGATGCCTCGCGGAACCGGTCGATCCAGTGCATCATCTGCTCCGGCCGTGTCTTCAGTGCCGCGCGGTTGACCGCCAGGCGGGAGCTGATCTCGGCGATCTGCTCCACCTCCACCAGCCCGTTGGCCTTCAGCGTCGCCCCGGTCGAGACCAGATCGACGATGCGGCGGCACAGGCCGAGGCTGGGGGCCAGCTCCATCGCGCCATTCAGCTTGATGCATTCGGCCTGCACGCCGCGCGCCGCGAAATGCCGGCGGGTGATGTCGGGATATTTCGTCGCCACGCGGACATGGCTCCAGCGGCGCGGATCGTCGCGCCCGGCCAGGTCGACCGGTTCCGCCACCGACAGCCGGCACTTGCCGATGCCGAGATCGAGCGGCGCATAGATTTCCGAATAGTTGAACTCCATCAGCACATCGCTGCCGGCCACGCCCAGATGCGCGGCGCCAAAGGCGACGAAGGTTGCCACGTCGAAGGAGCGCACGCGGATGATGCTGATCTCAGGATGGTTGGTCGCAAACGTAAGCTGGCGCGAATGCTCGTCCTCGAACGCAGCCTCCGGCTCGATGCCGGCCTTGCGCACCAGGGGCATGACCTCCTTCAGGATACGGCCCTTGGGCAAGGCCAGGACCAGCGCTTCGTTCGCGTTCGCGGGCATAATTCCGTCTTCCAGATAGGCGCTTTTCGCGCGCCGACGATACAGGATCGCTTCACCTAGGGCCAGACAGGCGAGGAGTCAACCGGCGGTTCGCCGCAGCCGGAGGCGAAGCCGCTGGCATTACAGGCAAAAAAGACTATCGTGATGCAATAACAACAGCTTCGCGCGGTTCCGCGCGGCATCATCCGAAACCGGGAGGGAAAAATGGCCGCAATCGGCAGAAGCGAACACACGCAGCGGGCCTCGGTGCGTGTGCTGGGCGGCATGGTGACGGCCGCGCATCCGCTGGCGGCCAATGCCGGGGCGGAGATGCTGCGCAGCGGCGGCAATGCCTTCGATGCCATCGTCGCCACGGCAGCCGCACTGAATGTGGTGGAACCCTACATGTCCGGCTTCGCCGGCCTCGGCATGGCGAATTGCTGGGTCGCCGCCGAAGGGCGCGCCCGCTCGCTGGATTTCCACACACCCTGCCCGGCCAATTTCCCCATCGACAGCGCCGACAAGGCGCGCATGGTGAATGGCCCGCTGGCCAGCGGCACGCCGGGCAATCTGGCCGGCTGGGCGACATTGCAGAAGACCCATGGCCGCAAGAGCCTGGCCGAGGCGCTGGCCCCGGCCATCGCGCTGGCGCGCAACGGCTACCCCATCACCGGCTTCTATCTCGACATGCTGAACGCGGTCAGCGCCCGGCCGATGAGCGATGAATGGGCCCGCGTCTATTCCTTCGGCGGTGGGGCGAAGCGCGGCATGATCCTGCGCCAGCCCGAGTTGGCGGACACGCTGGAAGCCATCGCCGCCGACGGCATTGCCCATCTCTATGGCGGCGCGCTGGGCAAGCGGCTGGCCGACCATATGGCAGGCAATGGCGGTTGCATCACACTGGCCGACCTGGAGACGGTGCAGCCGATCTGGGAAGAGACCATCCAGGCAGGCTATCGCGGCCTGACGCTGAACGTGCCGCCGCCGCCTGCCGAATCCTTCCAGTTTCCGCTGACCCTGCGACTGCTGGAGGAGACCGATTTCGCCGCCCTGCCGCACCTTGGCGCTGACCATCTGGACCGGGTGTTCCGCGCGGTGCGGATTGCCGCCGAGCTGCGCATCCGCAACAACAAGCGCACACCGGCGGACATTCTGGAACTGCTGTCGGAGGACAGCGTCGCCCCCTTGCGCGCGCTGGTCGCGGGCAAGGATCCCGTCTGGGGCCGCACCGAGCAGTTCGCCACCGGACCGCTGGCCGAGGGGCCGAAGCTGAACGAGCACACCACCTCCTTCTCCGCCATGGATAAAGAGGGCAACGCGGTGTGCCTGACACAGAGCCTCGGCTCGCCCTGGGGGTCCGGTGTCGTCATCCCCGGCACCGGCGTGTGCCTGAACAACTTCCTGAACTGGACCGACCTCGATCCGGCCTCGCCCAACCGGCTGGCGCCTGGCGCGCGCTACGCCATGTGCCTCGCCCCCACCATCGGCACGCGGGACGGCAAGCTGGCGCTGAGCCTTGGTACGCCGGGCAGCTATGGCATATTGCAGACGCAGAGCCAGGCGCTGGTGCACTGGCTGGATTACGGGCTGGAACTGCAGGCCGCCATCGACGCCCCGCGCGGCCGGCTGTTCGATGGTCGTACGGTCAATCTGGAAAGCCGCGTGGAGGCACCGGTGATGGAAGAACTGCGCAGCCGCGGGCACGATGTCACGCCGCTGGGCGCGTATTCCTGGTCCTGCGGCGGCATGCACGCGATTGCCCGTGACGCGGCCGGTGCGCTGGAAGGTGCCGCCGACAGCCGGCGCGATGGCGCCGCGATGCCGGTTCCGCTAAGGTGAGGCGCCGTTCCGCCACAGCCGCTTGGCGATAAAAAAATCGAACGCAATTTTAATAAAAGAATACTTTGTTAACAATTACTCTGGAATACTGTCGTCAGTGGACTAGCCAGAACAAGTGACAGCCGAATGGCCAGCGAACGATTGCCTATCAGCAGCATGATGACCGGTTCTTCCCCGGCGGCACCAGAGTCGCTGGCGCAGCGGCGGCAACGTAATGCCGACTACCAGTCAATCTTCGAGAATGCGACGGTCGGCCTCTATCGCTCCTCACCCGATGGAGTCGTGCTGCGCGCGAACCCGGCGCTCGTCGCCATGAATGGCTATGAGAGCGAAGCGCAGATGGTCGAGGATCTGCGCATCAACGGTAATGCCTGGTACGTCTCGCCGACCCGCCGGCACGAATTCCAGGAGGCGATGGCCGCCCACGATTCGGTGAAGGAGTTCGTCTCCGAAGTCTATCGCATGCACACGCGCGAGCGGATCTGGGTCTCAGAGAATGCCTGGACGGTTCGCGACGAGAACGGCACCGCCCTGTTCTACGAGGGCGTGGTTGAGGATATCACCAGCCGTGTGAAGGCGCAGGCGGAACTGGCCAAGGTACGGGTCGCCGCCGAGGCAGCCTCCGAAGCCAAGAGCACCTTCCTTGCCGTCATGAGCCATGAGCTGCGCTCGCCCCTGAACGCGATCATCGGCTTCTCCGAGATCATCGCCAACCGGCTCTATGGCGACAACGACCCGCGTTATTTCGATTATGCCGAGGATATCCGCGTCAGCGGCTCCCAGCTGCTGGCGCTGATCGAGGATATTCTCGACCTGTCGAAGATCGGCGCCGGCCACATGCATCTGCGCGAGGCCATCGTCGATGTCCCGAGCATCGCCATCGGCACCGTCCGGCTGTTCGCCGCCAGCGCCCAGAAGGCCGGCCTGCAGCTATCGGCCAGCTTTCCGGAAGGCTATCCGGCACTGAAAGCCGATGCCGTGCGGCTGAAGCAGGTGATGACCAACCTCGTCGCCAATGCCGTGAAGTTCACGCCCGATGGCGGCGAGGTAGCGATCGGCGGTCAGCAGACCGAGGATGGCTTATGCTTCTGGGTCGCCGATACCGGCTGCGGCATGACCGCGGAGGAAGCCGGCAGGGCGCTGGAACCCTTCGTGCAGATCGGCGACAACATGACCCGCAGCAAGGGCGGCACCGGCCTTGGCCTGCCGATCAGCAAGGATCTGGTCGAACTGCATGGCGGCCGGCTGACCATCGATAGCGAAAAGGGCAAGGGCACCCGCGTGCTGGTCTGGCTGCCGCGCGAACGGATCGTCGATCAGGATTGACGCTTACCTTGGCCTCGGGGGCCTCGGGGGCCGCGGGCTCCACAGATAGGGCAGCAGCGCCGCCAGCAGGGCGATAGCGGCGGCGGCGAAGATCCAGGCGAACACGCCAGCAGGTGCATAACCAGCCCCGGTCGCGGTCTCGGCGATCCAGCCGAAGCCTGCCGAGGCAATCGCATAGCCCAGGAACACGAAGCTGTTCAGCACGCCGAAGCCGCGCCCGCGCGCCGCTGCCGGCAGCACGCCCTTGCCCTGCGTCATCAGCAGCGGATGGATGTTGCCGATGGTGAACAGCAATGAGATCAGCCCGACGCTGACCAGCACATCGGCGGCCGGCAGCAGCGCCAGTGCCGCCGCGCCCAGAAAGGTCATCGCCAGCCAGACCGTGGCGATGGGCTTGGTGTTCCAGCGCCGCACCAGCAGCGGCACGGCGAAGGCCGACAGCAGCCCGCACAGGCTGGCAACCGTCATCGCCTCGCCGCGCGCCACCGCATCCAGCCCGAACACGTCGGACAGATACGGCCCGCCCCAGGCATTGCGGAAGGTGATGCCGGCGGCCAGCGCCAGGCAGGCCGGGATCAGCGTCCACAGGACCGGCAGGCGCAGCACAGCGAGGCAGGCCCGCGCGGTCTCCCCGGCGCTCTCCTGCGGGCCATCGCCGATCCGCCCGTCGCGCACGAAGCGCCACACCCCCAGCATCGCCAGCAGCGTCATTACCGCCGCCATCGCCAGGGCCGGGCGCCAGCCGAACAGATAGGTCGCCCAGCCCAGCGGCGCCGCCGCCATGAAGGCGCCCGCCGTGCCGATGGCGCTGGTCAGCGTCACGGTCTGCACGAAGCGCGGTTCCGGCAGATGGTTCGCGGAATAATACATCAGCGCCATGAAGATCGGCGCGCAGGCAAAGCCCAGCGCCACCTGCGCCAGCATCGCCAGCGCCGCATTCGGTGTCACCGCGAACAATGCCGCGCCGACCACGCCCACCCCGAGCAGGATTGTCGTCGGCCGGCCGACGCCATAGCGGTCGAAGGCGATGCCGACCGGAATCTGCGCCGCCCCGAACGCCAGGAAGAAGACCGAGGACAGCCAGCCGAACTGTGCCGGGGTGAGATCGAGATCGGTCATCAGCTCCGGCGCGATGACGGCAAGGAAGCTGCGGAAGAACTGGCTGAGAATATAGGCGAAGGTCAGCGCAAGGATGGCCTTGGTGCTGTTTTGCAAGGCCGGTACCGCCGCGTCAGCCGGCGGCCGGATGGCGCGGGCGGAAGATGGTTGGCCAGGGCAGGCCATAATCCTCCAGCGTGCAGTCCGGGCGCGCCACCTCCAGCCGGATCGCCTTGTCGCCGGCGAACACGAGGTCGATGCGGGCCGCCCCCTGCTCCTCCGTCGCCACGAGGGTGAGCAGGCTCAGCAGACCGTCGCGGTCGCCCTTGCGGTCGATGCCGGACAGCCTTGTGCGATGCACGCCCTGGAAGGTGATGCCGCACAGCACGCGCTCATAGCGGTCACCCTCGACCGGTTTCTCGTCCGGACCCAGCATCTCCCAGCGGAAACGCTGCGCCACCATGACGAACTCGCCGGGGGCATTCTCGCTGCCGGGCCGGAAGAGCATGTCCTCGACGGGCACCACGGCATCCTGCAGACAGGCGGCGATCACCGCCATATCCTCCGCATCCTCGCCCCGCAGCTTCAATGGCCGGAAATCCGTCACGGCCTGCCCCTTCCTTGTTTCTTCGTATGAGGTTACCGCTTATTCGCCGCCGATGCGCGCGATATCGGCACCGCAGGCGGCCAGCTTCTCTTCCAGCCGCTCATAGCCACGGTCCAGATGATAGACCCGGTTCACGATGGTCTCCCCTTCCGCCACCAGCCCGGCCAGCACCATCGAGACCGAGGCGCGCAGGTCGGTCGCCATCACCGGCGCGCCCTTCAGCCTTTCCACGCCGCGGATCATCGCCGAGGAATGGTGGACATTGATGTTCGCCCCCATGCGGCAGAGTTCCGGCACATGCATGAAGCGGTTCTCGAAGATCGTCTCGGTGATCATCGCGGCCCCCTTGGAGACCGTCATCAGCGCCATGATCTGCGCCTGCAGGTCGGTCGGGAAGCCGGGATAGGGCTCGGTCATCACATCGACGCCGTCCATCACGCCATTGGCGCGGCGGACGCGGAAACCGTCCTGCATCGTCTCGACCTTCGCCCCGGCCTCGCCCAGCAGCTTCAGCAGCGACTCCAGCAGCGTCGGGCAGATGCCGGCCAGCTCGAGATTGCCATCGGTCATGGCGGCGGCGATGGCGAAGGTGCCGGCCTCGATACGGTCGGCGACCACATGATGTTCCGCGCCATGCAGCGCCGCCACACCCTGAATATGCAGCGTGTCGGTGCCGATGCCCTCGATCTTCGCCCCCATCGCGTTCAGGCAATGGGCGAGATCGTTCACCTCCGGCTCGCGCGCGGCGTTCACCAGCGTCGTCTCGCCCTCGGCGAGGCAGGCCGCCATCAGCAGGTTTTCCGTGGCCCCGACGGAGACCTGCGGAAACACGAAGCGGCCGCCCTTCAGCCCCTTCGGCGCGGTGGCGTGGATATAGCCTTCCTCCAGCGTGATTTCCGCGCCCAGCGCGGTCAGCCCCTTCACATGCAGATCGACCGGCCGGTTGCCGATGGCGCAACCGCCGGGCAGCGACACCCGCGCCTCGCCGCAGCGCGCCAGGATCGGCCCCAGCACCAGCACCGAGGCGCGCATCTTGCGCACCAGATCATAGGGGGCGGTGGTGCTGGTGATCCGTGCCGCCGTCAGATGCCCCTTGCGCGCGGCACTCTCGCCCTCGATCCGCAGATCGACGCCATGCTGTTCCAGCAGCTTGCCCATGGTGGCGATGTCGGCCAGCGCCGGCAGGTTGGACAGGCTCAGCGTCTTGTCGGTCAGCAGCGCCGCCGCCATCAGCGGAAGGGCGGCATTCTTCGCGCCGCTGATCTGGATTCGGCCCTCTAGCGGGCGCCCTCCCCGGATACGGATTCTGTCCATCTGGTCTCTCGATATGCAGGAAGGAGGAAAGCCTTACGATACAGCCGTGTTTAACGCAGGCGAACGCCCGCCTCAACCCGACGCGGCATCAGGCTTTATCGGCAGCGTGGCTTTTTTGCGACCGGAATCGCCATTATCGGAAGTGCTGACATCGGGATCGCCGGCCTTCTCCGCCTCCGCATCGGCCACCATATCGGCCCGGCCGCGCGCCTGCTGCTTGCGGCGCAGCAGATTGTCGCGCAGTGCCTGGGCCAGCTTCTGCTTCTTGTCGTTCATTCCCGCCTCTCGGTTACGCGGCACGCCCCTCGTGCCCCCCTCATGACAGGAACAGGAAAAGGTCATGTCCGCGTCACAGGCCCGTCACGCCAGCGTCACAGGGCGGCAGTATAGTCCGCGCAATCTTACCGGAGAATGACTCATGGCCGTGATCATTACCCTTTCCCTCGCCGTTGCCGTCAGCGCCCTGATCGCCCCACCGGCGGTAAGGCTGTTCTGCCGCACCGTCGACCGTCATCTGGACGAGGCTTTCGACGCCGACCTGCGCTGGTTCTAGCGCCAGATCACACGCCCACGGTGGCGCATCTGCGCCATCGGAAAATTCCCTCACATCCCTGCTTGCATGCCCCGCCCCGCTGTGGCATGTTCCGCGCGCTTTCGGGGGGATGTCTCCCCTTCAGGGCCAGCCGGCACGTTGCCGCCGCCCTCCGGATGCTGCGGTAGCTCAGTGGTAGAGCACTCCATTGGTAATGGAGAGGTCGACAGTTCAATCCTGTCTCGCAGCACCATTCTTCCCCAAGGAAATCCAGATCGAACGAAACCGGCCCGACGTTTCCGGCAGGCCGATTATCGCGTTCGCTTCCCTCACCCCGCCTTGGAATATTTGCCGGTAAGCTGCGGCGTGTAGGGGCCATCCAGCCCCTTCTCCTTGTGTTCCAGGCGGGTGTCGCGGCCCCAGGTCCGCTTCAGCTCGTCCTGCACCTTGAAGGCGAGACGGCCCATGCCTTCCACCTCCAGCTCCACCTTGTCGCCATCCTGCAGCGAGGACAGGCCGCGATGGTTGGTGCCGGTGGCCAGGATGTCGCCCGGCTCCAGCGTCTGCACCGAACTCATCCATTCGATGCAGCGTGGAATATCGTGCGCCATGTCGCTGGTGTTGAAATCCTGCTTCACGGTGCCGTTCACCCACAGCCGCACGCGCAAATTCTGCGGATCGGGCACTTCGTCCGCCGTCACCAGGAACGGGCCGATGGGGGCGAAAGTGGCGCGCGACTTCACCTGGAAGAAGCTGTTGTTCGGCGCCGGCAGGCCACGCGCCGACCCGTCGATGAAATTCATATAGCCGAAGATATAGTCCTTCGCCTTCTCCGCCGGCACGTTGCTGGCGCGCTTGCCGATGACCAGCGCCAGCTCCGCCTCGCCCTCGAACACATGGGCCGGCACGTCCGGCAGCACCATCGTGTCGCCCTGGCCGATGATGGCGCTGGGTGTCTTCTGGAAGGCGTTGATGACCGGCTTCTCGGTCAGCGTGCCATCCTCCATGTAGTTCACCGCCATGCAGACGATGGCGCCGGGTCGCGGCAGCGGCGGCCGGATGCGCACGCTGGCCAGCGGGATGCCCTTGCCCTCTGCGGCGGCTTTTTCCAACTTCCCGCGATACTCCTCGAAGCGCTCGATCAGCCCGCGCATCACATCATTGGGGCCGGTGCGCGGAATATCCGCCAGCAGGTCGGTCACATCGACCACCGCGTCACCGCGCAGCACGCCCACGCGGAAATCGTCGAAATGCAGCAGCTTCATCCCATGCCTCGTCTGGTTTTTTCGGAAAGCCGCACAGCCGGGACCGGCCCGCAGCGTTAAGCAGATAGTACGCCTCCGCCCGATGCCCGCAATGGGTGTTGCATGATGCCGCCCGATTCTTTTATGTTACGTTATAACGTTATTAATCAGGGGCAATTTCCGATGAATATCCAAAGCCTGCGCACAGGCGTCAGCCTGCTGGCGCTGATGGCCGTGCCGTTTTCCGCATCTTCCCTTGCCGCCCAGCAGGCAGACCCCGTCACCCTACAGCCGGTGGTGGTGGAGATCGCGCCCCTGAAGAGCACGCAGGAGGAGCTGGTCGAAGGCTCCGCCGTCCTGACCGGCGACGATCTGGAGCGCCGCCGCGCGCCGACGCTGGGCGAGACGCTGGCGCGCACGCCGGGCGTCGCCAATTCCGATTTCGGCCCCGGCGCCGGGCGGCCGGTGATCCGCGGCCAAGGCGCGGCGCGGGTGCGCGTGCTGCAGAACGGGCTGGACACGTTCGACGCCTCCACCGCCAGCCCGGACCATGCCGTCGTCATCCCGATGGAATCGGCGGAGCGGGTGGAAGTGCTGCGCGGCCCGGCCTCGCTGCTTTATGGCAGTTCGGCGGTGGGCGGAGTGGTCAGCGTCACCGACGGGCGTATCCCGATGCGGCGGCCGAGGGATCTGGTCGAGGGCATGGCGCGCCTTGGCTTTTCCACCGGGTCGAGCGCACTGGAGGGTTTCGGCTCGGCCAGCCTGGCGGCGGGCAATAATGTCGTGCTGCATCTGGAAGGCTTCAGCAGCGACGCCAATGATTACCGGGTGAACGGCTATGCCAGCGACGAGGCGCGCGAGGAAGGGCTGAAGGGCAAGGTCGAGAACAGCGCGGTCGAGCGGTCGGGCGGTTCCGTCGGCGCCAGCTATCTGGGTGAGCACGGCTATGCCGGCTTCGCTGTCAGCGGCTATTCCAGCCTGTATGGCGTTCCGGGCGGCCACGCACATCATGAGGAAGAGGACCACGAAGAAGAGGACGAGGATCACGAGCACGAGCATGGCGGCGTGCGCATCGACATGCAGCAGACCCGCTATGACGCGCGCTTCGGCCTTTACGAACCGCTGCCCTTCCTGGAGGAGGCCACGCTGCGGCTCGGCCATGCCGATTACCGCCATCTGGAGCTGGAGGGCGACGAAGTCGGCACTCTGTTCGAAAATCGCGGCTGGGAAGGCCGGCTCGACCTCACGCACAAGCCGATCTTCGGGCTGAAGGGCGTGTTCGGCGTGCAGGCCAGCCGGCGCGATTTCCAGGCGGTCGGCGAGGAAGCCTTCGTGCCGCCAACGGTCACCGACAACGCCGCCCTGTTCCTGGTCGAGCGCTACGAGACCGGCCCCTGGCAGTTCACCGGCGGCGGCCGGCTGGAGACCCAGACGGTCGAGGCCGACGGGCTGCGCATGGAGCGCGATTTCACCGCCGTCAGCGTCTCCGCTGGCGCCAGCTACAAGCTGTCGCCCGACTATTCCGTCGGCCTGTCGCTGTCACGCACAGAGCGCGCGCCGAATGCGGAGGAACTGTTCTCCGACGGGCCGCATCTGGCCACCAATTCCTACGAGATCGGTAATACCGAACTCGGCAAGGAAGAGGCGCTGCACGCCGAACTGTCGCTGCGCAAGACACGCGGCCCGGTGACCGGCGGTATCAATCTGTTCGCCACGCGCTACCGCGACTACATCTTCCGCGACTTCACCGGCGGCGAGCGCGACGGGCTGGACGAATTGCGCTACCGCCAGACCGACGCCGACTTCCACGGCTTCGAGGTGGAGGCCGCCTGGGCCTTCCTGGAACGGCCGGGCCTTGCGCTCAGCCTGGATGGATCGCTCGACTATGTGCGGGCGGAAAACCGGGAGACCGGCGACGCGCTGCCGCTGATCCCGCCGCTGGGCTACAATATCGGCATCAACGCCTATACCAACCATGTCGATTACCGGCTGGAACTGGCGGGCGCCACCGAGCAGGACCGCACCGGCGCCAACGAGACATCGACGGACGGCTATGCCTTCCTGAACGCCTCACTGGCCTTCCGGCCGATTGCCGGCAGCGACGATTTCATCCTGCAGGTGCAGGGGCGCAACCTCACCGATTCGGAGGGGCGCAATCACATCTCCCTGCTGAAGGACGAAGCCCCCTTGCGTGGCCGTGAATTGCGGGTGGTCGGAACCGTCAGGTTCTGATCGGTCCAGCGTCAGCCTTGCCGCCACGCGGTGCCCCCCTTGGCGGCAAGGCCCAGGCCACTAGGCCGGCAAGCATCGCCGCCAGCGGCACCAGCGCCTGCCCCTCCCCCATCGCGTGCAGGGTGGCCGCACTCACAAGACACCAGAAGACCGGCACGGCTAGGGCGAGGCCGGACAGCAGAGTGCGCGGAAGCAGGCAGAGCAGGCCAAGCGTGGCGATGGCGGTGGGGTCCGGCGCCAGCCCAATCATCTCCGCCTGCGCCAGCGGCCGTCCAAAGACGAGCGGCAGCAGCGGATGGAGCGTCAGCGCATAGACGAACAGCCCGGCACCCGCCCCTTCCCGCAAGCGCCATCGAGCGGCGGCAGGCACGATCGCGCCGCGCCCCACCAGCAGCAGCAGGATCGCTTCCGCCAGAAACACCGGCATCAGATAGGGTGCCGCCCAGTTGATGCTGGCATAGCGCTGCCAGAAGAACAGCAGCCCCACCGCAACCCAGCCCGCCGCCAGCAGGGCGAGGCCAAGCCTGCCGGCCCTGGGCGCGCCGCGCAGCACCAGCGCCGCAACACCCAGCCCCAGCAGCAGGATGAAGGGCTGCGCCGGCCACAGCGCCGCATTGTGCAGCTCGAACAGCCGCCAATAGGCGCGCGGCGCGAACAGCAGGAAATCCTCCAGCCGGTAACTCGACCAGTCGGCCATCAGATATCCCGGATATGGGCGGCGATGCGCTCCCGCATTTTAGCATCTGGCAAAGGATCGGACGCCGCCCGCATATTCTCGCGCGCATGGTGCGGCTTGGTGGTCGCCGGGATAGCCACGGTGACAGTGGGGTGCGACAGGATAAATTTCAGGATCAGCTGCGCCCAGGTCTCCGCCCCCACCTCCGCCGCCCAGCCCGGCAGGGGCGCGCGTTCCAGCCGCCGGGTCAGCGCGCCCTGCCGGAACGGCCGGTTCACCATGACGCCGATGCCACGCTCCTTCGCCAGCGGCAGGATGCGTTGTTCCACTTCGCGGTCGAGCGGATTGTATGTCACCTGCACGAAATCGAGCTTCTGCGTGGCCATCACCCGCTCGAACAGATCATGCCGGCGGCCTTCCGAGGTGGTGATGCCGACATAGCGGATCTCCTTCGCCGCCTTCATCGCCTGCAGCGTCTCCAGATGCGCCTCCCAGCCCAGCAGATTATGCACCTGCATCAGGCTGAAGCGCGGCACGGTCCAGAGCCGCCGCGACCGGTTCATCTGCGCCCGCCCCTGATCGCCGTCGGATATCCACACCTTGTCGGCGGAGAACAGATTTTTCGGGCGGCCCAGCTTTTCCAGGCCGTGGCCGATCACCGCCTGAGCGGAGCCATACATCGGCGAGGAATCGATGACCCGCCCGCCAGCCTTGAAGAAGGACTCCATCACCGCCGCGCACTCGTCGCGCAGCACCGGGTCTTCCCCGACATTGAAGGTGATCCAGGTACCGAGGCCGACGGCGGGAATCATCTCCCCGGTCGAGGGGATCGGCCGCATCAACGGTTGCGCCTGCTGCCCCCAACTCAGGCGGGGCAGTCCAGCCGCCATCACGCCTGCCGCGGCGGCACCCTTCAGGATGCTGCGTCTGGAGGATGTCATGAGTGCTCCTTTCCTCATTGCATTTCCTCTCTATTCCCTAGATGGGGCAAGGAGACGGCAGGCAAAGGGCACATACGACGCGCAGAAACACGCCGCCTCCGATTCGCGGTTGATAGAGTGTGAAAAATTCCATACTGTGCGTTTGTCATTAAGTAATGCAGTTTTTCGACACAAAACGCATATCCGATTTGCGTCGATGCATTGCTTGGTGTCGTTTTGCTAACCAATTCCAACTCTGCTCGACCGCGATGTACCCATCCGGTCGAGTTTTTTTTATCCGAGTTTCAAAAAGTAGGGGCTTAGGGTCCGTTATAATGCACGCGCCCGAAACCGCTGACATCGTAACCGCCAAGCTGCGCCGCCCGGTCCGCGAAGTCCGGCGTACGGCAGAAGCTTAAGAAGGCCTGCACCGGCGCCGAAAACCAGCTGCGCCGCCAGACCGCGAGGTCGAAGCGTTCGCGCACCAGCGGCACGAAGCCCAGCCGGTACTGTGCCGCCACGGACGCAAGCCCGAGCCCGGCATCCGCCTGCCCTTCCAGCACGGCCAGCGCCACATCCTGTTCGCTGCGCGCCGGCCTCAGCCGCTCATAGGCGTCGGGCGCCAGCCCCGCCGCCGCCGCCAGCCGGTCGAACAGCAGCTGTGTGCCGGCCTCCGGCTGGCGCGGCACGGTACGGCAGCCTGCCAGGTCGGCGATGCCAGCGATCTTGCGGGGATTGCCAGCGGGCACGATCAGCCCGCGCTCGCGCCACGCCCATTCCATCAGCACCACCGGCATGGCCGGCATCCGCGCCTCGATCAGATGGCGATTCCAGCCCTCCGCTTCCGGCGCTGGCACATGCATGCCACACAGCACGCCCTCGCGCCGGGCAAAGCGGTCGAACCCGTCCAGACTGCCATCGAAGAAGGACGCCATACCGGAGCCCGATTCGCGCAAGGCCCAGTCCAGCAGCGGGTCATGGCTGCCCAGCGCCACCACCGGCGGGTCCGGCAGCGCCAGCCCGTCCTCGCCCAGCTCCGTCCGCCGGGACAGCCAGGAGATCACCAGCGCCTTCGGGAACAGCAGCTTGCCGGTCACCCGCGTGAAAGGCACCTCGTTGGCGGCCGCCATCTCGTAGATCTTGCGCTCCTTCACGCGCAGGATATCGGCCAGCTCCTTGGTGGTCAGGAATTCGAGCGGTTCGACGATCTTCATGCAGTCCTTCAGTTCAGACACCGGGTAGCCGCAACAGCCTTAGCCACCGACAGGCGTCGATGATCTTACCTGACCGCCAGATCGGCAAGCCAAACCGGTTCGCGCTGGACATCACCCCAGAATATTGAAGCCGCCATCGACATAATGGATGCCGCCGGTCATCGCCTTCGCACCGTCGCCGACCAGGAAGGCGGCCAGCGCACCGACATCCCCGATGGTCACCAGCGCATGCTGCGGCGCTTTCGCGGCGGCGCGCTCCAGCAACTCGTCGAACCGGTCGAGGCCGGAGGCCGCGCGCGTGCGCAGCGGGCCGGGCGACAGCGCATGCACGCGGATGCCTGACCGGCCCAGCTCCGCCGCCATATAGCGTGCCGACGATTCCAGCGCCGCCTTCACCGGCCCCATCATATTGTAATGTTCGACCACCTTCTCCGCCCCGAAGAAGCTGACGGTCAGCAGCGTGCCACCGTCGCGCATCAGCGGTTCGGCCAGACGGGCGCAGCGGATGAAGGAATGGCAGGAGACGTCCATCGCCATGGAGAAGCCGTCGCGTGAGCAGTCGGTGACACGGCCGTGCAGATCCTCGCGCGGCGCATAGGCGATGGAATGCAGTACAAAATCCAGCCCGCCCCAGCGCTGGCCGATAGCCTCGAACACCGCTTCAAGCTGGCCGTCCTCGCGCACGTCGCAGGGCAGGTAGATGTCGGCGCCCAGCGCCTCGGCCAGCGGTGCGGTGAAGTCGCGCGTGCGCTCGTTCAGATAGGTCAGGGCCAGGTCGGCGCCCGCCGCGCGGAAGGCTGCGGCGCAGCCATAGGCGATGGAACTGTCATTCGCCACGCCCAGCACCAGGCCACGCTTACCTGACAGTATATTTTCGGCGGGCAATGCGCCCGGATTGCCATTCTGCTCGGTCATCAGACCACCCTTCCGGTTCCGTTACCGAAGGCTAGCAGATTCATCCGACCGAAAAATGACGCAACGCAAAAAATTAAGGGAGAGGGTGTTCGGCGCGTATCTGCATGATCTCCGGCAGGGCATCCATGAACACGGCCAGCAATGCCGGATCGAAATGCGCCCCGGCCTGATTTTGCATGTAGTCCACAGCCGCCTCGACCGGCCATGCCTTCTTGTAGGGCCGTTCCGAGGTCAGGGCGTCGAACACATCCGCCATCGCCACGATGCGGCCTTCCATCGGGATCGCCTCCCCGGCAAGGCCATTGGGATAACCGGAACCGTCCCATTTCTCGTGATGGCTGAGCGCGATGGAGCGTCCCAGCACCAGCAGGTCGGTATCGCTGTCCGACAGGATATCGGCGCCGATATCGACATGGGTCTTCATGATCTCCCACTCCTCGGGCGTGAGCTTGCCCGGCTTTAGCAAAATCTGGTCGGGAATGCCGATCTTGCCGATATCGTGCATCGGGCTGGCATGCAGCATCAGCTCGCAATCCTCCGACGCCCAGCCGATCCGCTCAGCCAGCAGCGCCGATATCTTGCTCATCCTGAGGATATGATTGCCGGTCTCGTTGTCGCGGTACTCCGCGGCGCGGCCCAGCCGGCGCACCACCTGCAAGCGGATCTGATTCAGTTTCGTGGTGCGCTCCCGCACGATTTCCTGCAGCACGCGCTGCTGTTCGTGGGTAAAGCGAAGCGCGAGATGCGCCTCCATCAGGTTGCGCACCCGGGCCATCAGCTCGGCCCGCTCGAACGGTTTGGTCACATAGTCACGGGCGCCGGCCTTGAAGGCGCGCAGCATGAATTCCTGCGAGGATTGCGCGGTCAGCACGATGATCGGCGGCAGCAGCGGGTCTTTCAGCGCCTTCAGCGCCGCCATCACCGCATAACCATCCATGCTCGGCATGTTGATATCGAGCAGGATCAGCCCGGGACGGTTCGCCTTGTAGGCCGCCACCGCCTGCGTCGGGTCATCGAGCAGCACCAGCCCGCCATAACCCTCGCCGCGTAGCATTTTCTCCAGCAGCTTCAGGTTGGTCGGCTCATCGTCGATGGCCAGGATCGGCATCACCTTCAAATTAGAAAGCATCTTCACGACGCACTCTCCTTTTTTCCGAGCCAACGCCCGAGCGTTTCCAGCAATGAATTGATGTCGATAGGCTTCGTCAGATACTCCTCGAATCCAGCGCCTCTGCCACGCTGGACATCCTTCTCCATCGCCGCCGCCGACAGGGCCAGCACGGGAATATCCTGCGTCGCCGGGTCGGCCTTCAGCCGCGCCAGAACCTCCAGCCCGTTCATGCCGGGCATATTGATATCGAGCAGGATGACATCCGGCAGATGCACCTGCGCGAGATCGAGGCCGAGCGAGCCATTATAGGCCTCCAGCAGCGTCACCTGCGGATGCCGCACCAGCGCCTGGCGCACCAGCTTCAGATTGGCCGGATTATCCTCGACATAGAGCACCGTGCCTTCCGGCAAAGCCCATTGCCGGCGCGGACTTTCCTCCAGTGATTGCGCCGCCGGCGGCTGTGCCGCCGCCAGTTTCGCCCCGGGCAGTTCGAACCAGAAGGTCGAGCCTGCCCCCGCACGGCTTTCCACGCCGATGCGACCTCCCATGCCCTCGATCAGACGCTTGGCGATCACCAGCCCAATACCCGTGCCCTCGATCTCGGTATTCTCCGCGCCCAGCCGGTTGAAAGGCGTGAAAAGCTGGTCCAGCTTCTCCGCCGGAATGCCGGCACCGGTATCGGCAACGGCAATCCGGATCATGCCATCGCCACCCGGCAGCGCGGTCACCACGACGCTGCCCGAGCGGCGGTTATACTTCACCGCGTTGCTCAACAGATTGACCAGCACCTGATTCAGCCGCGTGCGGTCGCCGCGCACGGCGATGGCGGACGGCTTGCGCGCGAATTGCACCGCGACATCCCGGCCCGCCGCCAGCGGCGTGACCAGCGATCCGCTTTCCGCGAACAGCTCGGCAAGGCCGACATCCTCGATCGACAGTTCGAGACGCCCGGATTCGATCCGTGCCAGATCCAGTATCTCGTTAATAAGTTGCAGCAGATGCTGGCCGGACTTGCGGATCGTCCGCACGCTGTCCAGCTGATCCTCGGTCAGCCCTTCATCGATTTCCAGCACCTGGGCGAACCCCATGACCGCGTTCAGGGGGGGTACGCAACTCGTGGCTCATGCTCGACAGGAATTCGGACTTGGCGCGGCTGGCCGCCTCCGCCTGCTCTTTCGCGCGCACCATGTCGGTGACATCCTGGACGATGCCGACCGCAAACAAGGAGGTTCCATCCGGGGCAGGCTCGAAACGCGCCCGTTCGTGCACATGGCGTACCATGCCATCGGGCAGTACGATGCGGTGCACCATGTCGTAGGTGCCAGTTTCCCTTGCCCTGGCAATGTGCCGCTTCAGCGCCTCCAGATCGTCCGGATGGACCATCTCGTAGAAATTCTCGATGGTCGGCCGGAAGGTCCGCGGATCCTTGCCGAAAATCTCGTACACGACCGGCGACCAGTAGATCGATCCGTCATTGCTGGCGATCTCCCAATTGCCGAGGCGGGCGATCTCCTGCGCCTGGCGCAGCAGGCCGCGCTCCTTCTCAAGAATGCGCTGGGCGTCTTTCCGCTCGGTAATGTCCCGCAGCACGCCGACGAAGTGCGCTTCCTCGCCGATCCTGATCTCCGTCACCGTGATTTCCAGCGGGAAGACTGACCCATCCTTGCGCAATCCCGGCATTTCCAGGGAGCGGCCGATGATCTTTTCATGACCGGTTTCGGCATAGCGCCGCAGGTACCCATCATGGTGCTTGCCGTGCGCTTCCGGCATCAGCATTCTGACATTCCCGCCGAGCAGTTCCTCCTGCGCGTAGCCGAAAATCTGCTGCATCGCCGGGTTGATCTCGATGATGCATCCGCGCGCATCGATGACCACGACGCCGGAGACAACGGAATCCACGATATCCTTGAAAGACTTCAGCTTTTCCTGCAGCGCCCGGCGCCGGGTTATGTCCTGGATCGCCCCCATCAGCCGGCGCGGCTTGCCGGTGTCATCCCGCACCACATCCGCCTTGGCAAGAATCCAGCGAACGGTTCCGTCCGGCCAGATACAGCGATGCTCGATATACAGCGCCTCGCCCCTGGAAATGCAGTTCCGGACCGCCGCAAGCACCATCTCGCGGTCGTCGGGATGGATCGCCGTCAGAAGATTGTCGTAGTTCGCCTCGAGCGACCCGTAGGGATGGCCAAACAACTCCGATACATTGGGTGTCCAGAACATCTCGCCGGTTTCCAGGTCGCGGTCCCAGTTGCCGATATTCGCCTTTTCCAGGCCGGACTGTAGGCGCTGCACCGCCCATTTCAGATGGCTTATATCCGTTCCGACAGACAGAATGCGATGGCCCTGTTCCGGGTCGCCCTCGTAAGAGAGGATGGCGCAGTTCAGCCAGAGAGGGTTTCCATCCTTCTTTCGGATACAGATTTCGCCGTGCCAGCTTTCGCCGGCAGCGACCTTGTCCCGGATCTGCCGATACAGGGTTGGGTGTTCTCCGGATATGAACGTCTGGAAATTCCGCCCCAGCAGTTCCTCTTGGGCAAAGCCGCTCGCCGCGCAGAATCTGTCGTTTACGTCGATGATGACGCCATCACGGTCCGTAACGCTCACCAGCGCATGCATGTCCAGCACGTGGGATACTTGCACATGCTGCTGGTGCGCAAACGGGGATACCGCCAAAGCTGGAGACACTGCATCGCCCCCATCGCACCAATCGCTCTCACCAAGACGGGCCACGGCCACACCTCTTCAAATTTCATAAAAAGCAATATGATCTTTGGACATTAAAAATCGATTAAGCCCACAGCGGATTACCGCTGGCCCGAAAATGCATTGAGAAAATGCGTCGGGAATTTCGTTTGGCAAGGTGGACCACCACCTCTAGAGTGCGCCGGCGTTTGCGGGGAAAGACCGGCTTGAACAAGGGCTTGCAGAACAGAAAAGCACGTGCCGACCAGCCGTGGCGGTTGCTGACCGCCGCGCTGCTGGTGGTGACGCTGTTCACGCAGTCACTGCTGCCCTTCTTCTATGCCGCCGAGGCCAGGGCCAGCCAGCTGGAAGGGCGGGCAAGCGTCGCGGGACAGACGCTCATGGTCTGTACCGCCGAGGGCTACAAGCTCATCCGCGCCGGCGATGCGGCTGACCCCGGCGACAGCGGCAGCGTTCTGCACTGCCCGCTCTGCCTTGGCGCGCAGCACCTCGCCATTCTGCCGCCGCCGTCCCCGAACGCCCTTCCCGCGCTTAGCGAAACCGCGCTCCGGCTGCGCCCGGCCCCTGAGGCCGGCCGCCCTGCCGATATCGCGCTGCGTTGGCCGGAAGCCCGCGCCCCGCCCGCCATCGTCTGATCGACATGAACATCACAACAAGGCGCCGGCTTCGATAAAGCCGCGCGCCGTCGATCTCATACGATGGAGTTAATCCTCATGCGTAACGCATTCCGCGTCGCGGCACTCTGTGCTGCGACCGCCGCCGGTATTTCGGCGGCATCTGCTCATGCCGTGGTGGAGCCGAAACAGGCGCCCGCCGGCAGCTACCAGAAAGTCACTGTCCGCATCACCCATGGCTGTGACGGCGCCGCGACCAACAAGATCATCGTCGTGCTGCCCGAGGGCATCCTGACCGCCCGCCCGCAGGCCAAGCCGGGCTGGCAGGTCGAGTTCCTGAAGGAGAAGCTGGCCGAACCGGTGCCCGCCGGCCACGGCAAGATGCTATCCGAACGGATCGTGCAGGTGATCTGGAGCGGCAACAGCCTGCCGGACTGGCAGTTCGATGAGTTCGCCCTCTCCGTAAAGCTGCCGGCCGGTACAGCCGGCACCCCCCTGCCCTTCGTGACCGTCCAGGAATGCGATGGCGGCAAATCCTGGCACTGGAGCGCCGAGCCGGGCACCCACACCCATTCGCATGGCGAACACATGCAGATGGGCCCCGCCCCCGTGCTGCGCCTGACAGAAGGCAAGTAGGATCATGAACCGCACTTACCGCAGCCTCCTCCTGGCCGGCGCGATGGCGCTCGCCGGGACCGAAACGCTCGCCCAGACCCAGACGCAGACCCAGACCCTGTCGCCCATCCGCATCGAGGTTCCAGCACCTGCCCAGCGCCTGACCCAGCCGTCGGCGGAACAGGCAAGGCAGAAGATTGAGCAGGTACCCGGCGGTGTCGATCTGGTGCCCGCCGAGGAATTCCGCGAAGGCCGCGCCGCAACGCTGAAGGATGCGCTGGACTATGTGCCGGGTATCTTCATCCAACCCAAGTTCGGCGAGGATTCCCGCCTGTCGATCCGTGGCTCCGGCCTTGCCCGCAACTTCCACCTGCGCGGCGTGAAGCTCCTGCAGGACGGTGTGCCGGTGAGTCTGGCCGACGGCAGCGGCGACTTCCAGGAGATCGATCCGCTGAACATCGACTATATCGAGGTGTTCAAGGGCGCCAACGCGCTGCGCTACGGCTCGACGGCGCTGGGCGGGGCGATCAATGTCCACACCCCCACCGGCCGCGACCTGGCCAACACCAAGGGGGGTGTGCTGACCCGTGCCGAGATCGGCAGCGATGGCTATCGCCGGGGCCAGATTGCCGGCGGCAAGTACGGCGCGGACTGGGACGCCTATGCCACCCTCACCACCATCCAGCAGGATGGCTACCGCGACCATACCGAACAGAACAACATCCGCTTCAACAGCAATATCGGCCTGCGCCTGTCGGACCGCGCCGAGACCCGGTTCTTCATCGCCTATAACGATATCGACCAGCAGATCGCCGGCTCGGTCTCGCGCGACCAGGCGCTGAACGATCCCCGGCGTGCCGCCGCCGGCAATCTGGCGCTGGATTACAAGCGCGACATCGAATCGATCCGGCTGGGCAACCGGACGTCCATCGCGCTGGAGGACGGCACCGCCAGCTTCGGCGGCTACGTCGTCAGCCGCGAGCTGATCCACCCGATCTTCCAGGTACTGGACAACACTGTCCTGGATTACGGCGTGTTCGGCGAATACGAGACCGACGGCCAAGCCTTCGGCATGAAGCAGGAATATCTGGTCGGCCTGCAGCTCGGTCGGGGCACCAACGACAATCTGCGCTACGCCAACGTCTCCGGCCAGAAGGGCGCGCTGCGCTACCAGTCCGAGGATACGGCGCAAAATGCCGACCTGTATGGCGAGGCCCGCACCTGGGTGCGCTCCGACCTTGCCGTCATCCTGGCGGCGCAGGCCGGCTATGGCACGCGCGAGGTTGAGGACAAGTTCCTCTCCGACGGCGATGCCAGCTTCGACAAGAGCTTCACCAGCTTCAACCCGCGTCTCGGCCTGCTGTGGCAGGCAGCACCGGACTGGCAGCTCTTCGGCAATCTGTCGCGCAGCACGGAACTGCCGACGCTGAGCGACCTCAGCCCGACCGCCACCGCGCAGATCGGCGCTGTCGATCCGCAGACCGCCGTGACGCTGGAGATCGGCACCCGCGGCAGCCATGGTCGCCTCACCTGGGATGTGGCGGTCTATCGCGCCTGGATGAAGGATGAAATCCAGTATTTCACCGCACCGAACGGCCAGAGCTACGCCCAGAACGCCGACAGCACCATCCATCAGGGGCTGGAGCTGGGGCTGGATGTCCGCCTGCTGGACGATCTGTTCGCCCCCGCCGGCGGTGACAGCCTGACCCTGCGCCAGGCCTATACCTTCAGCGACTTCCACTTCGACGGCGACGCCGTCTATGGCGACAACAAGCTGCCGGGCGCGCCGCGCCATTATTATCGGGCGGAGCTGCGCTACGACCATCCGGCGGGATTCTATGTCGGGCCGAATGTCGAATGGGTGCCGGAAGCCTATTACGTCGATAACGCCAACACGACCGAGACCGTATCCTATGCGCTGCTCGGCCTGAAAGCGGGCTACAACGACCCGGCCGGCTGGTCGCTGTTCATCGATGGCCGCAACCTGACCGACGAACGCTATATCGCCTCGGCCAGCGTCTCGACCACCGCCACCCCCGCCTCGGCGGTGTTCGAGCCGGGCTTCGGCCGGGCCGTCTATGCCGGCGTGCAGGTGCGCTGGTAACTCGTCCATGCTTCGGCCGTCCCCGAACCATCGGGGGCGGCCAGGCCTCTATTGTAAGACGGATTTTGCCGCTACAGTCCGTCTCCCATGCTTTCCGATCTTTCGTCCCACGCCCCCGAAATCCTGATCGTCGCCGCCGTCTTCCTGCTGGCCGGCGCGGTGAAGGGCGTCATCGGCATGGGGCTGCCGACCATTGCCCTTGGCCTGCTGACCGCCGTGGTCGGGCTGGAATCGGCCATGGCGCTGATCCTGGCCCCGGCCATCATCACCAACATCTGGCAAGGCTTTGTCGGAACCCATGTGCGCGAGGTGTTCCGGCGGCTCTGGCCGTTTTTCGTGCCGGCGACCCTGACCATCTGGCTGGGCGTGGCGCTGGCGCAGATCTGGCCGGCGGCACTGCCGGTGGCGCTGCTGGGCGGCGTGCTGATCGCCTATGGCGTGCTCGGCCTCGCCAAGCCCACCCTGCACCTGCCGCCGCGCCAAGAAATCTGGGTGGGTCCGCTGGCCGGCGCGCTGAACGGAATCTTCTCCGGCCTGACCGCCACTTTCGTGATTCCGGGCCTGCTCTATCTGCAGGCGCTGAATCTGAACCGTGACCAGATGGTGCGGGCACTCGGCCAGCTGTTCGTGTTCTCCACCGCGATGCTGGCCCTGGCGCTCGCCTTCTTCGGGCGGCTGCCGCCCGAGGCCAGCCTCGCCTCGCTGCTCTCGGTGCTGCCGGCCATCGCCGGCATGGTCGCGGGCAGCTGGCTGCGTCGCCGCCTGTCGGAAGCCGCCTTCCGCCGCGTGTTTTTCACCGCGCTGATCGGCCTCGGCACCTATCTGCTGCTGCCGGTGCTGCTCTAGCAGCCGGTATGGACCCGGCTGGGCGGGACGGGTAGAACAGACCTATGACAGCCAGCAATGAACTCTTCCCGATGCCACCCGCGATGCACACCGACAAGGGCGATATCCGCCATGTCGGCGTCGAGCTGGAGATGAGCGACATCGACATCGACACGCTGTCCCGGCTGGTGGCGGACCATGTCGGCGGCACGGTCGAAAAGCGCAGCCGCTACGTCCATACCGTGACCGGCGACACCGCCGGCGACTGGGAGGTCGAGCTCGACTTCGCCTATCTGAAGAACAAGACGGAGGCGCCCGCCGACGAACTTGCGGAACTGGCTGAGGATATAGTGCGCTTCGGCGCGGAGCAGATCGTGCCGCTGGAGATCGTCAGCCCGCCGCTGCCGGTTGACCGCCTGCCGGAGGTGAACGAGCTGATCCGGAAGCTGCGCGAGGCCGGGGTAAGCGGCACCGGCGGCGGTCTTTCCTACGCCTTCGGCCTGCATCTGAACCCGGAATTGCCGGCAACCGACGCTGCAACGATCACCCGCCATCTGCAGGCCTTCCTGTGCCTCTATGAATGGCTGAAGAAGCGCGCGCGCGTCGATCTGACCCGGCGGCTGACCGCCTATATCGCCGCCTATCCAGCGGATTATGTGCGGCTGGTCGTCGATCCCGCCTACACGCCGGACATACCCGACCTGATCGACGATTACCTCGCCTTCAACCCGTCGCGGAACCGGGCGCTCGACATGTTGCCGCTGTTTGCGCATCTGGACGAAAAGCGGGTGCGCGCCAAGGTGCCCGACAAGCGCGTGAAAGGGCGGCCGACCTTTCATTACCGCCTGCCCAATTGCGAGATCGACCGGCCCGGCTGGGGCATTCACGAGAGCTGGACCGACTGGGTGATGCTGGAGCGGGTGGCCGCCGAGCCGGAAAAACTGGCCGCGCTGTGCGGCCTCTATCAGCGCTATCTCGACGAGCCTTTCGCCGTCTTCAACGATAGCTGGACAGAACGTGTGGACCGGTGGCTGAGCGAAAACTTTCCCCGCTGATCGCCGTTACCGGACCGCGGCGCGGCGGCAAGGCGCCACGCCTGATGGTGCATCTGGCGATCCGGCTGGCCGGCGGCCGGCCTGTACATCTGCGCCCGGGCGGCCCGCACAGCCATGACATGGCGGATTATGACGGCGTGGTCATCACCGGCGGGCATGACATCGACCCGGTGCTTTATGCCAGCCAGTCCGAAGTTGTGCCGAAATATGATGCGGAGCGCGACGCGCTGGAATCCGCCGTGATCGACGATGCGCTGATGCGCGGCCTGCCGTTGCTGGGCATCTGCCGGGGGGCGCAGCTGCTGAATGTCCGGCTGGGCGGCACACTGTTCCAGGAACTGCGCTCGCGCCGCAAGAACACCTCGAACCGCTGGACCATCCTGCCGCTGAAGACGCTGCTGGTCGAGGCGGAGAGCTGCCTGCGGGAATTGCTGGACGGGCAGCGCGTGAAGATCAACAGCCTGCACAATCAGGGCATCGACGAACTGGGCGGCGGCCTGATCGTCTCCGGCCGCGATCTCGACGGCATCGTGCAGGGCATCGAGGCGCCCGGCCACGCCTATCTGATCGGCGTGCAATGGCACCCGGAATTCCTGATCTTCCAGGCCCGCCAGCGCCGCCTGTTCAAGGCTCTGGTGGAGACGGCAAGACAGCGCAGGGAACGCACCACGAAGCGCCTGGGCTGAACCGCCAGGGCGGGCGTTACGTATAGAGAGCTGTTCCCCGCCCGCAGAAGACAGGCATATCATGTCCGAGGAGCTTCCCGAGAACGCTATCGCCGTGGTGATCGGCGCTGGCGGCGGCATTGGTGCCGCCGTGCTGGACCAGCTGCGCCAGCGCGGCAGCTTTGCCCTGGTGCTGGGCTTTGGCCGGCACAGCGATCCTGCGCTCGATTTGCTCGACGAGGCCAGCATCGAAAAGGCGGCCCGCCATGTCGCGACGCTTCCCGGCGAATTGCGGTTGCTGTTCGACGCCAGCGGCTTCCTGCATGGCCATGGCTTCCAGCCGGAGAAGAGCTGGCGCGATCTCGACCCGGCGCATCTGGCCCATAATTTCGCGGTGAACGCCATCGGCCCGGCGCTGCTGATGAAGCATTTCCTGCCGCTGCTGCCGCGCAACGGCAAGGCGGTCTTCGCCACCCTGTCGGCCAAGGTCGGCAGCATCGGCGACAACCAGCTGGGCGGCTGGTACGGCTATCGCGCAGCGAAGGCGGCACTGAACCAGCTTGTCCATACCGCCGCCATCGAGCTGAAGCGCAGCCGCCCGCAGGCAATCTGCGTGGCGCTGCATCCGGGCACGGTGGACACGCACCTTTCCGCCCCCTTCGCCAAATCCGGCCTTGCCGTCCGCCCGCCGGAAGAAGCCGCAGCCGACCTGCTGGCGGTGATCGACGGGCTGAAACCGGAACAGACCGGCAGCTTCTTCGATTATCGCGGCGCCCCCCTGCCCTGGTAGCACCATGCCGCGCATGCGTAAGAAAGCCGACCTGCCGTCGAAGCTCTGCCAGGCCTGCGGCTGCCCCTTCGCCTGGCGCAAGAAATGGCGCACGGTCTGGGACGAGGTGAAGACCTGCTCCGACCGCTGCAAGTCAGAACTTCGCCAGAAAGGCAGATCATGAGCGGAAGCCTGCGCCTCGTGCTGGGCGATCAGCTGAGCCGGGACCTCTCCGCGCTCGACGGGCTGGACCTCGCCCGCGACGTGGTGCTGCTCACCGAGGTGGCGGATGAGGCAACCTATGTCCCGCACCACAAGCAGAAGATCGCCCTCATCTTGTCGGCCATGCGGCATTTCGCGGCGGAACTGCGGGCAGAGGGGATCGCGGTCGATTATGTGACGCTCGACGATCCGCAGAACACCGGCAGCTTCACCGGCGAGGTGACGCGCGCGGCGGCGCGACACAAACCGGCGCGGATCATCGTGACGGAACCCGGCGAATGGCGCGTGCTGCAGGCCATGCGCGGCTGGGAGGCTGAGACGGGCATACCGGTCGAAATCCGCGAGGATACCCGCTTCTTCGCCAGCCGCCGGCGCTTCGCACGCTGGGCCGAGGACAGGCGGACCTACCGCATGGAGTTCTTCTACCGCGAGATGCGGCGCGAGACCGGCATCCTGCTGACATCGGACGGCGAGCCGGAAGGCGGACACTGGAACTACGATGCCGAGAACCGCAAGCCGCTGCCCAAAGACTTCACGCCGCCGCACCGGCAGCGGTTCGAACCAGACGCGACGACGCGAGAGGTGCTGGATCTGGTCGCGCGGCACTTCCCCGACAATTTCGGCGATCTGGAACCGTTCGGCTGGACGGTGACGCGGGCGGGCGCGCTGGCGGCGCTGGCGGAGTTCCTCAGCCATTGCCTGCCCCGCTTCGGCGATTATCAGGACGCGATGAAGCAGGGCGCGCCCTTCCTGCATCACGGGCTGATCGCGCCCTATCTGAATATCGGCCTGCTGGGCCCACGCGAAATCTGCGCCGCTGCCGAGGCGGAATACCGGGAGGGCCGCGCGCCGCTGAACGCGGTGGAGGGCTTCATCCGGCAGATTCTCGGCTGGCGGGAATATGTGCGCGGCCTGTACTGGCACCGCATGCCGGCCTATGCGGAAACCAACGCGCTGGACGCGCACCGCCCGCTGCCCTGGCTCTACTGGGGCGGCGAGACCAAGATGAACTGCTTGCAGGAGGTCATCGGCCAGACCCGGCAGCATGCCTATTCCCACCATATCCAGCGGCTGATGGTGACCGGCAATTTCGCGCTGCTGGCCGGTATCGATCCGAAGCAGGTCGAGGAATGGTATCTGGCCGTCTATGCCGACGCCTTCGAATGGGTGGAACTGCCCAACACCCACGGCATGGCGCTGTTTGCCGATGGCGGCATCATGGCCAGCAAGCCCTATGCGGCGTCCGGCGCCTATATCGACCGCATGTCGGATTTCTGCGGCACCTGCGCCTACAAGGTGAAGGAGAAGAGCGGCCATGAGGCCTGCCCCTTCAACTATCTCTACTGGGCCTTTTTGATCCGCAACGAAAAGGCGCTGAAGGGCAATCCCCGCATGGCCATGCCCTACCGCACCCTGGCCAAATGGCCGGAGGACCGCCGGCAGGCCATCGCCCGCGAGGCAGAGAACTTCCTGGACAGTCTCGCCGCCTCTTGACCTTCCGGTAGCTGGAAGCCCTATCTCGGGGATATCCGACAGGAAAGGAGAGTCAGAATGGCGTTGTTCAAGGTAACCGGCATGAGTTGCGGCCATTGCGTGAAGGCTGTCGAGAATGCGGTGCACGAGGCCGCACCACAGGCAAAAGTCACCGTCGATCTGGCCGCCGGGACGGTGCGCACTGACGGCATCGCCCCCGATGCCGCAAAGACTGCCATCGAAGAAGCCGGCTATGAAGTGACGGACACGCTGGAAGCGGCGTGACAATGAAGCGGACTCGCTGGATCGCCCTCGGCGTCACCCTGCTTGCGGCGGCCGGCGGTGGTGCCGCCTGGCAGTTCGCCGCCCCTTCTCCAGCGTCTGGCGCCATACCGCCCATCGATCCCGGCAATACTGAACAGGTGGCGCTGGGCAGGGATATCTATGCCGCGCAATGCGCTGCCTGCCATGGCACCCGGCTGGAAGGCCAGCCGGACTGGCAGGTACGCCTGCCTGACGGGCGCCTGCCCGCCCCGCCGCACGATGCCAGCGGCCATACCTGGCATCATCCGGACAGCCAGCTTTTCGCCATGACGAAATACGGCATCGAGCCTTTCGCGCCGAAAGGCTATGAGAGCGATATGCCGGCCTTCCGGGACATCCTCACAGATACCGAGATCGCCGCCGCGCTGGCCTACATCAAGAGCCGCTGGCCGCAGGATATCCGCCAGCGCCACGACGCCCTGAATCGCACCGCAAAGAAATAAAAAATTGAATATAAATTTCCGTCAGTGAAATACACAAAATAATAATACGCAATTTTATTTCATAATTCATTATTAAAATTTCGCGTTACTGTATTTTCAAATAAATCCCAAAGCCACAAATCCCCGGACATATTGTTGACATTATTCATCATATCTGCATATATCGGGGCGTATATATCTGAGGTCATCCTCTTTATAAGATTTAATTCTGCAAATCCGCCATCGTCTGGCGGATTTATTTTTAACGCTACTTTCAGGGTCCTGCAGTCAGAAGCACGCGCGGCACGGGGCCGCGCCAGCCAATCGGGAGGGTACGCCCCTGTACCCTCTGTCGCCCCAGACGCGACAAGCCACCGATCTGACCAGGACTCGACAAAAAGGAGGGGCAATGAGCAACGAATCCTACGAAACGCCACCTGATGGCGAAGTCCAGGCGATCGAGACCGACTACGAGGTCGGCCAGGACAATTATCAAAGCAAATTCGGTCCGTTCGGCCTGGATATCCACAACCCGGTCTTCATGATCTCGGGCCTCACCATCGTGGCCTTCGTCTTCCTGGCGCTGGCGCTGCCTGGCCCGGCCGCCGATTTCTTCGGCTGGCTGCGTCCGGCCATCACCTCGACCTTCGACTGGTTCTTCCTGCTGTCGGCCAACATCTTCGTGCTGGTCTGCCTGGGCATCGTGGTCTCGCCGCTGGGGCGGGTGCGCATCGGCGGCACCGAGGCGACGCCGGATTATTCCTATGCCACCTGGTTTTCGATGCTGTTCGCCGCCGGCATGGGCATCGGCCTGATGTTCTTCGGCGTGTCCGAGCCAATCTCGCACTTCACCTCGTCCTTTGCCGAGGGGGCCGGCTCCGCCGACAGCTGGGCACCGCTGGCCGGCGCCGCCGGTGATGCGGTCGAGGCACAGCGTCTCGGCATGGCGGCCACCATCTTCCATTGGGGCCTGCATCCCTGGGCGATCTACGCCATCGTAGCATTGGCGCTGGCGCTGTTCAGCTTCAACAAGGGCCTGCCGCTCAGCATGCGCTCGATCTTCTACCCGATCTTCGGCGAGCGGGTGTGGGGCTGGACCGGCCATATCATCGATACCCTCGCGGTGTTCGCCACCCTGTTCGGCCTCGCCACCTCGCTGGGCATCGGTGCGCAGCAGGCCAATGCCGGCCTGGAATTCCTGTTCGGCATACCGGATGGCGACACCTCCAAGGTGCTGCTGATCATCGGCATCACCGGCATCGCCCTGCTCTCCGTGCTCGCCGGCCTCGACAAGGGCGTCCGGCGGCTGTCCGAGGCCAACATGATACTGGCGGCATTGCTGCTGCTGTTTGTTCTGTTTGTCGGCCCGACGACGGTGATCCTGTCGGACTTCTTCGGCAATCTCGGCGCCTATGCCGAATATCTGCCGGCGCTGTCCAACCCGTTCGGGCGCGAGGACGCCAACTTCAGCCAGGGCTGGACCTCGTTCTACTGGGCCTGGTGGATTTCCTGGTCGCCCTTCGTCGGCATGTTTATCGCCCGGGTGAGCCGCGGCCGTACGGTGCGCGAATTCATCATCTGCGTGCTGATCATCCCGTCGCTCGTCTCGGTGCTGTGGATGACCGCCTTTGGCGGCACCGCCGTGCATCTGATCGTCGATCAGAACTATCAGGCGGTGGCTGATGCGGCGCTGGAGCTGAAGCTGTTCGTGATGCTGGAAGCGCTGCCGCTGACGGCAATCGCCTCCTTCATCGGCATCGTGCTGGTGATCGTGTTCTTCGTCACCTCGTCGGATTCCGGCTCGCTGGTGATCGACACCATCACCGCCGGCGGCAAGACCGACGCGCCGGTGCCGCAGCGCGTGTTCTGGTGCACCTTCGAGGGGCTGGTGGCGATTGCGCTGCTGCTGGGCGGTGGCCTTACGGCGCTGCAGGCAGCCGCGGTTTCGACCGGCCTGCCCTTCACGCTGGTGCTGCTGCTTGGCTGCTACGCCCTGATCAAGGGGCTGATAAGCGAGCCACGCGGCTGACCCCGGCTGAACCGTGACGACAAGCCCCCGTCAGGCAGATGCCTGGCGGGGGTTTTCGTTTGCGCTGGGATATGGGCCAAAACAGCCTATTTTCTGCGCCATGAAAATCGCCAGCGCCCTTGGACTCGCCCGGTCTGTCCTGCATTACCGGCTGAACCTGCCGAAGCAATACCGGCTGCGGCTTCTGTACAGCCAGTTCGTCCGGCCGGGCGACCTGGCCTTCGATGTCGGCGCCCATCTCGGCGACCGGACATGGGCCTTGCGCGCGCTGGGCTGCCGGGTGGTGGCGGTAGAGCCGCAGCCATTGCCCGTCCGCTTCCTTGAATGGCTCTATAGCGCGGCATCGGATGTCGCTCTGGAGAGCTGCGCGTTGGGGGCCGGACCGGGCACGGCGGAGCTGCTGGTCAGCAGTCGCCACCCGACTGTCTCCAGCCTGTCCGCCAGCTGGGTCGAACAGGCATCTGCAAGCGATGAGTTCAGGACCGTTACCTGGGACAGGCAGGTTCCGGTCCGGATCGATACGCTGGACGGGCTGATCGCACGCCATGGCCTGCCCGCCTTCTGCAAGATCGATGTCGAGGGCTTCGAGCGCGATGTGCTGCGCGGCCTCAGCCAGCCGATCCCGGCCCTATCCTTCGAATTCCTGACAGCGCGGCACGACCTCACCCTGGAGTGCCTGGCCGAGGCGGCCCGCATAGCCCCATACCGCTGCAACATCGCCTATGGCGAGAGCCTGCGGCTGGCCCTGCCGGACTGGCGGGATATCGGGGATTTCCAGGCGTTACTCCGCGCGGTGCCGGCCGGAATTGCCTCGGGCGATATCTACCTTCAACTGCCCCGGACATAAAAAAAGCCGGCCCGGCATGGCCATTTCCGGCCAAAACCGTTAGGCTTGGCCTCAGCACGCTGCGTCATGCGCAGATCGACAGACGATACCAGGAGTGAATAGATGAGTGCAGCGAAATCCGGCGACACGGTTCGCGTCCACTATACCGGGACGATTGCCGACGGATCGACCTTCGACAGTTCGGTCGGTAACGACCCGATCCAGTTCATCATCGGCGAGGGCCGGGTAATCCCCGGTTTCGAGCAGGCCGCCGTCGGCCTGGCGCCGGGCGAAAGCCGGACCGTCACCATTCCGGCGGGCGAAGCCTATGGCGATCACCGCCCCGATCTGGTGCAGGAGATCGAACGCGCGTCCCTGCCGACGGAAATCGAATATGCCGAGGGGCTGCAGCTTCAGGCCCGCGGGCCGGACCAGCAGCCGCTGATGCTCACCGTGACCTCCGTCACCGAAGATACCATCACGCTGGACGCCAACCATCCGCTGGCCGGCAAGGATCTGACCTTCGACATCGAGCTGGTCGAGATCGTCTGATCCCGTCTTCCAGCGACGACCCCGAAGCCCCGGCCCCGCGCCGGGGCTTTTTGTATCTGCCGGTCCCCCTACCGCCCTGCCCGGGGATGGGCCATACGGTGCACCGATTGCAGCCGCGCGGCATCGACCTCGGTATAGCGCTGGGTGGTGGAGAGCGAGGCATGCCCCAGCAATTCCTGGATCGCCCGCAAATCGCCGCCGCCGGCCAGCAGATGCGTCGCGAAGCTGTGGCGCAGCGCATGCGGCGTGGCCGTTTCCGGCAGCCCAAGCGCCAGCCGCAGCTTCTGCATCAGCCCCTGCGCGATGCGGGGGTTCAGCGGCCCGCCGCGCGTGCCCAGGAACAGCGGTGTCGTCGCGTCGCCGGCATGCGGGCAAAGCGCGAGATAGGCCGATATCGCCTCCGTCACCGCCGGCAGCACCGGCACGATGCGCTGCTTGTTGCCCTTGCCGGTCACCCGCATGATGCCGTCCTTCGGCACCGAGCCACGGGTCAGCGACAGCGCCTCGCCGAGGCGTAGCCCGCAGCCATAGAGCAGCGTCACCAGCGCCGCGTCGCGCGCCAGCACCCAGGCCTCCGCATCGGCCAGGGCCACGATGTCCGTCGAGTCGATCAGTAAGGCGGCCTCCGCCTCACTCAGCGCCTTGGGCACCGCATGCGGCAGTTTCGGCGTGCGGACATTATGGATGGCGGCACTGGCCAGCCTGCCGTGGCGTTCCATGAACCGGAAGAAGCCGCGCACCACGGAAAATGCCCGCGCCGTCGAGGTGCGGGCATAATTGTCGTTGCTGCGGGTGGCCAGATAGGCACGGAAATCGGCGGCACGCAGCGCCGCCAGGTCGCTCAGGCCAACGGCGCCGCCCAGATGCCCCGACAGAAAGCCGATGAAGACCGCGAGATCGCGGCCATAGGCCTCAACCGTATGCGGCGAGGCGCGCTTTTCCTCACACAGCCATTGTTGCCAGTCGGCGATGGTGGCGGCGAGGTCCGGTGCCGCGCTGAACCCGGTTCCAGCGGCCGCAGGGGGCGCCGGGGCTATTCGGCCGGCAGGTCGAGCCATAGCCGCACACACCCTGCCAGCGCCCGCGACAGGAACAGCAGCAGCTCCGTCCCCAACCCCGGATAAAACGCGTCCGGATCGCGCGCGCCCAGCACCAGCAGGCCGTTCGGCGCCTTGCTGGAGAAATGCAGCCGCACCATCGCGTCGGACCGGATCAGACTGGCCAGCCCGCCAAACACTTCGGGATCGCCCTCGATATCGTTGCGCAGCCGCACCGGCTGGCCGCTGCCCATCAGTTCGTCGATCGAGCCCTCGGCGAGGATGCGCACGCCGGCCATGCGGTCGCCCGCGAGCAGGAAGCCGTTGGTCTCCACGCAAAGCGCCACCGCATCGACATTCAGCATGATGGCGAGGTCGCTGGTGACGATCTCGATCAGATGCTCGAAGCTGTTGGCGCTCATCATCGCCAGCACCGCCTCATGCGCGCGGGCCTGATTGGCGGCATTGGCGCGCACTGTCGTGATCAGCTGGCGGTGCTGCTCGGCCAGCCTGGCGATGTCACCGCGCTGGCGCTGAACCAGGAAATATTGCAGGTCCACCACCCCGTCCCCATTATCCCGCGTCGGCGGCGTCAGCACGTTCGCCAGATGCGGATGCTGGGCAAGGAAATCGGGATGAGCCTTCAGATAGCCATCGACCTCGGCGGCCGATAGCGGGCGCGGCCCGACCGGCACCGCTTCGGGCGAAGCGGTACTGGTGCTGCGGGCGGTACGACTATCCTCGGTCATCGGGCCTCCGTCATCGGGGCTGGTGTTCCCTGGCAATGGATCAGAGCAACGGATCAGAGGATCGACTGGCCGGTCTTCTTCCAGTCGGCAAGAAAGGCCGCGAGGCCCTTGTCGGTCAGCGGATGGTTAAACAGTTGGCGCAGCGTCGAAGGCGGCACGGTGCAGACATCCGCCCCCATCTTGGCCGCATCCACCACATGCACCGGATTGCGGATCGAGGCAACCAGCACTTCGGTGGTGAAGGACGGGTAGTTGGCATAGATCTGAACGATGTCGGCGATCAGCTCCATGCCGTCCTGGCCGATATCGTCGAGCCGGCCGACGAAAGGCGAGACGAAGGTGGCCCCCGCCTTGGCGGCGAGGATCGCCTGCGCCGCCGAGAAGCACAGCGTGACGTTGGTCCTGATGCCTTCGTCGCTGAAAGTCTTGCAGGCCTTCAGGCCGGCCGGGGTCAGCGGCACCTTCACCACCACATTGTCGGCGATGCCGGCAAGATAGCGGCCCTCGGCGATCATGCCGTCAGCCTCGGTGGCGGTGACTTCGGCGCTGACCGGGCCGGGCACGATGGCGCAGATCTCGGCGATCACATCGGCCATCTTCCGGCCGCTCTTGGCGATCAGCGAGGGATTGGTGGTGACGCCGTCCAGCAGGCCGCTGGCGGCCAGCTCGCCAATCTCGGCGGTATCGGCGGTATCGACGAAGAATTTCATCGAGTAAGACTATCCTCAACATCGGAAATGACTTTATGGGACGGGCAATGCTCGCGTCCGGCCCTGCTCAACGCTAAACCTACCTCATGACGAACAAAACGGCTAGGCCCGCCGCCGCACCGCAGCACGACCTTTTACCGCTCCCCGACCGGCGAGCGGATCGCGTAACCGTGCTGCTGCCGCTGCCTGTGCCCTTGCCCGTGGGCGAGGGCTATGACTATCGCGTGCCGGCCGGCATGGATCTCCGCGAGGGCGACATCGTCGAGGTGCCGCTGGGCAAGCGCCATATGGTCGGCGTGGTCTGGCGGCTGGGCGGCAGCGGCGAAGTGCCGGAGGCCAGGCTGAAGGATGTGGTCGCGAAGCTGGACGCCCCGCCCCTGCCGGAGGGGCTGCGCCGCTTCGTCTCCTGGGTCGCCTCCTATACCCTGGCACCGCCGGGCGCCGTGCTGCGCATGGCGATGAGCGTGCCGGCAGCGCTGGAGCCGCCCAAACCTGTCGTCGCCTATGAATGCGCCCCGGATTTCGATGTGGAGGCCCTGCGCCCGACGCCGGCGCGCCGGCGCGTGCTCTCCTTTCTGGCCAATACGCCGCCGCTGCCCGCCGCCGAGATCGCGCGGCAGGCCGGTGTCTCGGCGGGCGTGGTGAAGGGACTGGCCGAGGCCGGGGCGCTGCGCCCCGTGCTGCTGCCCCCGGCACCGCCGCCGCCGCTGCCCGATCCCGACCTGAAACGCGCCGACCTCGCCCCCGATCAGGCGGCCGCCGCCGCCGCCCTGGCCGAAGCCGTCGGTCAGGGCTACCGCGCGACGCTGCTGGACGGGGTCACCGGCTCCGGCAAGACCGAGGTTTATTTCGAGGCTATCGCCGCCGCGCTGAAGGCCGGCGAACAGGTGCTGGTGCTGTTGCCGGAGATCGCGCTGACACCGCATTGGCTGGAACGCTTCGAGGCCCGCTTCGGCTGCCGCCCGACCGAATGGCATTCGGAGCTGACGCAGGCCCAGCGCCGCGACAACTGGCGCGCCGTGGCCGAAGGCAAGGCCGGCATCGTGGTCGGGGCACGCTCCGCCCTGTTCCTGTCCTTCCCCAATCTCGGGCTGATCGTGGTGGATGAGGAGCATGAGAGTGCCTTCAAGCAGGAGGAAGGCGTTACCTACCATGCCCGCGACATGGCGGTGGTGCGCGCCTATCTGGCGAAAATCCCCATCGTGCTGGTCTCCGCCACGCCCTCGCTGGAAACCATGGCGAATGTGGAGAATGGGCGCTATCAGCGGGTCAGCCTGCCCGACCGTTTCGCCGGCGCCGCCCTGCCGATGATCCAGGCCATCGACATGCGCGCCCACCGCCCGCCGCAGGGCCGCTGGCTGTCGCCGCCGCTGGTCGAGGCGGTGCGCGGCACCCTGGCCGCCGGCGAGCAGGCGCTGTTGTTCCTGAACCGGCGCGGCTATGCCCCGCTGACGCTGTGCGGTGCCTGCGGCCATCGCCTGGCCTGCCCGAACTGCACCGCCTGGCTGGTCGAGCACCGGCTTGCCGGACGGCTGCAATGCCACCAGTGCGGCCATACCGAAAAGCTGCCGGACCATTGCCCGGCCTGCGACAGCGACGAGGGCTTCAAGGCGGTCGGCCCCGGCGTGGAACGCATCGCCGAGGAGGTGATGCAGCTGTTCCCCGACGCGCGCTTTGCGCTGATCGCCAGCGATACGCTGGGCGGGCCGGCGGCGGTCGCCGAGATGCTGCGCAGTGTCCGCGACCGCGAGGTCGATATCCTGATCGGCACCCAGATGGTCGCCAAGGGCCATCATTTCCCGATGCTGACGCTGGTCGGCGTTGTCGATGCCGATCTCGGTCTCGTCGGCGGCGATCTGCGCGCGGCCGAGCGTACCTACCAGCTGCTGCATCAGGTCGCCGGGCGCGCCGGCCGCGCCGAACATCCGGGACGCGTGCTGCTGCAAACCTACGATCCCGGCCATAAAGTCATCCAGGCGCTGGTCGAGGGCGACCGCGACCGTTTCCTGGAAGCCGAGGCGGACGACCGCCGCCGCGCCGGCATGCCGCCCTTTGGCCGGCTGGCGGCGCTCATCATTTCCGGGGCGGATAAAAATCTGGTGGAGGCGGTGGCGCTGCGGCTTGGCCGAAGCGCGCCGCGCAACCTTCCCGGTCAAACCGAGGTGCGCGTCCTCGGCCCGGCCCCCGCCCCGTTCGCCGTGCTGCGCGGGCGGCACCGCTTCCGGCTGCTGCTGCAGGCACCGCGCGGGGTGAACGTCCAGGCGCTGCTGCGGCACTGGCTGGCGCAGGCGCAGATACCGCACGCCGTGCGCGTCACGGTCGATATCGACCCTTACAGTTTTCTCTGATTTACGCGCATTCAAACTGATCGCGCGCCAGGCTTTCCGGCGGTCCGAAAATGATTGTCGAAATGCGCATCATTAGTGCCGCGCTACGGCTTGCACACCCCATACGACTATGTTAGACAACGCCCGGCCTTGGGGGGAGGGTTGCCTTCCAACGAGGTTCGGTATTGCTTCCGCTCCGTGGCTTTCTTTGCCATTGGGCGTGCGACACTCACACTTAGGTCATCCTCATCAGAAGTGGGAGCTTCCCAGTTGGCGAAAGGGATGCAAGGCCTGTCAGCGATCGCCCAGCGTTATGCAACGGCACTCTACGAGCTGGCGGACACCGAAAAGACACTCGACGACGTTGCCGCCGATCTGCGCGATCTGCGACAGATGCTGGTCGACTCGGAGGATCTGGCGCGGCTTACCCGCTCGCCTGTCCTGTCGCGTGACGAGCAGTCGAAGGCCATCGCGGCCGTCCTCGACAAGGCCGGCGCGAAGCCGCTGACCAAGAAATTCGTGGGCACGCTGGCGGTAAACCGCCGGTTGTTCGCCCTGCCCGGTATCATCAATGCCTTCCTGAACGAGCTTGCCCGGCGGCGTGGCGAGGTCACGGCGGAAGTTTCTTCCGCCAAAGCCCTGACCAAGACCCAGGAAAAAGCGCTTACGGACGCATTGAAAAAGGCGATCGGTTCCACCGTCGCCGTTGAAACGAAGGTCGACCCTGCCTTGATCGGCGGGCTGATCGTCAAGGTTGGATCACGCATGATCGATAGTTCGCTGCGCACTAAGCTGCAGCGGCTGCAGCTCGCGATGAAAGGGACTGCTTGATGGACATCCGCGCCGCCGAGATCTCCTCTATTCTGAAGGACCAGATCGCCAATTTCGGCACCGAAGCCGAAGTGGCCGAGGTCGGCACCGTTCTGTCAGTCAGCGACGGTATTGCCCGCGTCTATGGCCTCGACAAGGTCGAAGCCGGCGAAATGGTTGAATTCCCCAAGGGTATCCGCGGGATGGCGCTGAACCTCGAGACCGACAATGTCGGTGTCGTGATTTTCGGCGACGACCGCGATATCAAGGAAGGCGACACCGTCAAGCGTACCGGCACCATCGTCGATGCGCCGGTCGGCAAGGGCCTGCTGGGCCGCGTCGTTGACGGCCTGGGCAACCCGATTGACGGCAAGGGTCCGCTGAAGGACGTGAAGCGCACCCGCGTCGAGGTGAAGGCCCCCGGCATTATCCCGCGCCAGTCGGTGCACGAGCCGATGCAGACCGGCCTGAAGGCCATCGACAGCCTGATCCCGGTTGGCCGCGGCCAGCGCGAGCTGATCATTGGCGACCGCCAGACCGGCAAGACCGCGGTGGCGATCGACACGATCATCAACCAGGCCTCGATCAACAAGGGCGACGACGAGTCGAAGAAGCTGTACTGCATCTATGTTGCGGTCGGCCAGAAGCGCTCCACCGTCGCGCAGATCGTGAAGACCCTGGAAGATTACGGCGCGATGGAATATTCCATCGTCGTCGCCGCGACGGCCTCGGAGCCGGCGCCGCTGCAGTTCCTGGCGCCCTATACCGGCTGCGCCATGGGCGAGTTCTTCCGCGACAATGGCATGCATGCGCTGATCATCTATGACGATCTGTCGAAGCAGGCCACCGCCTACCGCCAGATGTCGCTGCTGCTGCGCCGCCCGCCGGGCCGTGAAGCCTTCCCGGGCGACGTGTTCTATCTGCATTCGCGCCTGCTGGAGCGCGCCGCGAAGATGAACGAGGAGCATGGCTCCGGTTCGCTTACCGCGCTGCCGATCATCGAGACCCAAGCTGGCGACGTGTCGGCCTTCATCCCGACCAACGTGATTTCGATCACCGACGGCCAGATCTTCCTGGAAACCGGCCTGTTCTATAAGGGCATCCGCCCGGCAGTGAACGTCGGCATCTCGGTCAGCCGCGTCGGCTCCGCCGCGCAGATCAAGGCGATGAAGCAGGTCGCCGGCTCGATCAAGCTGGAACTGGCACAGTATCGCGAGATGGAAGCGTTCGCGCAGTTCGCCTCCGACCTCGACGCCTCGACCCAGCGCCTGCTGGCCCGCGGTTCGCGCCTGACGCAGCTGCTGAAGCAGCCGCAGTACAGCCCGCTGCCGGTCGAAGAGCAGGTCGCCGTGATCTATGCCGGTGTGAAGGGGTATCTCGACAAGGTCGCCCTTGATCAGGTCAACAAGTATGAGATCGGCCTGCTGGCTGAGCTGCGTGGCAAGGGCAAGGATATCCTGGCTGCCATCCGCAAGGAGCAGCAGCTGACCTCGGAGATCGAGGGCAAGCTGAAGGATCTCCTGGAGACCTACTCCAAGACCTTCGCCTGATCGCCTAGCGGACCCGGCAGCAACCAAGGCGAAAGCGGATGCCCAGCCTCAAAGACCTAAGAAATCGGATCAAGAGCGTCCAGTCGACGCGCAAGATCACCTCGGCGATGAAGATGGTCGCCGCCGCGAAACTGCGCCGCGCGCAGGAGCAGGCCGAAGCCGCCCGCCCCTACGCCGAGCGCATGGAGCGGATGCTGGCCTCGGTCGCCGGCCGGCTGCAGGGCGCCACCGGCGCCCCGAAGCTGGTTGCCGGCACCGGCAAGGATGATGTGCAGCTGGTGGTTGTCGCAACCGCGGACCGCGGTCTTTGCGGCGGCTTCAACACCAACATCGTGCGCGCCGCGCGGATCCACATCCGCAAGCTTCTCGCCGACGGCAAGACGGTGAAGATCCTGTGCGTCGGCCGCAAGGGGCGTGACGTGCTGCGCCGCGAGTTCCGCGACAAGATCGTCGATCTGATCAGCTTTGCGGGCCAGAAGCGCCTCGCCTTCTCCGATGCCGACGGCATTGCCGTTCGCCTGCTGGAGATGTACGAGGCCGGCGAGTTTGACGTGGCGACGATCTTCTATGCGCGCTTCAAGTCGGCGATCTCGCAGATTCCGACGGGACAGCAGCTGATCCCGGTCGCCTTGCCGGAAGCCGGCGAGGAGAAGACGGAAAATGCCTCCCAGGCGCTCTATGAATATGAGCCTGACGAGGAGCAGATCCTGGCGGCGCTGCTGCCGCGCAACCTTGCGGTGCAGATCTACAAGACGCTGCTTGAGAACGCCGCCGGCGAACAGGGTGCCCGCATGTCCGCGATGGACAGCGCCACCCGCAATGCCGGCGAGATGATCGACAAGCTGTCCCTGACGTACAACCGCCAGCGCCAGGCGAACATTACCAAGGAGCTGATCGAGATCATCTCCGGCGCGGAAGCGCTGTAACGGACCGGCGCGGCAATACGGATTGAAAGAGTGGAGTAGGCCATGGCGAAGAAAAATCTCGTTGGCAAGATTACGCAGGTGATCAGCGCCGTCGTCGACGTTCAGTTCGACGGTGACCTGCCGGCCATCCTTAACGCACTGCATGTGAAACTGGGCGACAGCACCCTGGTACTGGAAGTTGCCCAGCATCTGGGCGAAAACACGGTGCGCACCATCGCCATGGACACGACCGATGGTCTGGTCCGCGGCCAGGAAGTGGTCGATACCGGCGAAGCGATCTCCGTGCCGGTCGGCCCCGAGACGCTGGGCCGCATCATGAACGTGATCGGCGAGCCGGTGGACGAGCGCGGCCCGGTCAAGTCCAAGAAGAGGATGCCGATCCATCGCCAGGCCCCGGCCTTTGTCGATCAGTCGACCGAGACCGAGCAGCTGATCACCGGCATCAAGGTCATCGATCTTCTGGCCCCCTACTCCAAGGGCGGCAAGATCGGCCTGTTCGGCGGCGCCGGCGTCGGCAAGACCGTGCTGATCATGGAGCTCATCAACAACGTCGCGAAGGCGCATGGCGGCGTGTCCGTGTTCGCCGGCGTCGGCGAGCGCACCCGCGAGGGTAACGACCTCTATCACGAGATGATGGAATCGGGCGTCATCAAGCTGGATGGCGAAGGGTCCAAGGTGGCGCTGGTCTATGGCCAGATGAACGAGCCCCCGGGAGCCCGTGCCCGCGTCGCGCTGACCGGCCTGACCCAGGCCGAGTATTTCCGCGACGAGGAAGGCCAGGACGTGCTGTTCTTCGTGGACAACATCTTCCGCTTCACCCAGGCCGGCTCGGAAGTGTCCGCGCTGCTCGGCCGTATCCCGTCTGCGGTGGGCTATCAGCCGACGCTGGGTACCGACATGGGCGGCCTGCAGGAGCGCATCACCTCCACCAAGAAGGGCTCGATCACCTCGGTGCAGGCGATTTACGTACCGGCCGACGATCTGACCGACCCGGCGCCGGCCACCTCCTTCGCCCATCTGGATGCCACCACCGTGCTGTCGCGCCAGATCGCGGAGCTGGGCATCTACCCGGCCGTCGATCCGCTGGACTCCAACAGCCGCATCCTCGATCCCCGGATCATCGGCGAAGAGCACTACAACGTCGCCCGCGACGTGCAGCGCATCCTGCAGACCTACAAGTCGCTGCAGGACATCATCGCCATTCTGGGCATGGACGAGCTATCGGAAGACGACAAGCTGGTCGTCGCCCGCGCCCGCAAGATCCAGCGCTTCCTGTCGCAGCCCTTCCACGTCGCCGAAGTGTTCACCGGCACGCCGGGCACGCTGGTCAGCCTGGAAGACACGATCAAGGCCTTCAAGGGCATCTGCGCCGGCGAGTATGACGACCTGCCCGAGCAGGCCTTCTACATGGTCGGCACCATCGACGAGGCCATTGCGAAGGCGAAGAAGATGGCGGCGGAGGTGGCCTGAGGCCACCCCCCGCTTTCCTGAATCGCACCCGCTGACGGGAGAAGGCTGACAAATGGCCGAAACCACGAACTTCGAGCTGGTCTCGCCGGAAAAGCTGCTGGTTTCGCAGCCGGTTGAGATGGTTGTGGTGCCGGGCGCCGAAGGGTATTTCGGTGTCCTGCCGCGCCATGCGCCCTTCATCTCGACCCTCATTCCCGGCGTCATCCAGATCTATGAGGGTGGCCAGGTGAAGGAACGCATCTTCGTCGCTGGCGGCTTCGCCGAGGTGACCGAGGATCGCTGCACGGTGCTGGCCGAAACGGCGATTGCGCTGGGCGAGATCGACCGCGCCGCGGTGGAACAGACCCTGAAGAATCTGGCCGAAGACCTTCAGGCGGCCAAGGACGACAGCGAAAAGGCCGCCGTCCAGAACAAGATCGACGTGGAACAGGCCAAGATCAGAGCCCTCGATACCGGGCATTGATTGCCGCTTTCCCCACGCCGCAGGACAATGAGACGGGACCCCAATGGGTCCCGTTTCTTTTTTGCCGGCCGGCCGATTTTCCCGGAACATTGCCAGCCCCCGCAACATTTACGTAATATAGGGGTAATTTCGCGCTACCCCTTTGATCTTGTTCCCAGCTTCCTTAAATAGGATGCTGCGATCCGGTGGAGATACACGCCACAAAGAAGGGGAGCGTCTGATTTCGTACCGAACGGGAAAGGACGCCACAAGCCGATGAAACATTGGAACCTGGACGATATCGACTGGAGCCTTTTCGATCGAACCAGGATCGACGATGAAATCGTGCCGATCGTGAAGGCGGCCAGCATGGTCGAGTTCAATGGCGGGGTTTACGCCGACTATCTGTGCAACATCTTCCACGATGACGAGGCCTTCAAGGAAGCCGCGCGCAACTGGGCGCAGGAGGAGGTCCAGCATGGCGAAGCCCTGCGCCGCTGGGCGGAATTGGCCGATCCCTCCTTCGATTTCGACGCCAGCTTCAAGCGTTTCGCCGACACCATCACCCTGCCGATGGATATTGACCGGTCGGTGCGCGGCTCGCTGTCGGGCGAGCTGGTGGCCCGCTGCGTGGTGGAGATCGGCACCAGCTCCTATTACAGTGCACTCGCCGATTCGACCGACGAGCCGGTGCTGAAGGAAATCTGCCAGCGCATCGCCGCCGACGAGCTGCGCCATTACCGGCTGTTCTACCAGCATCTGAAACGCTATCAGGACATCGAGCAGCTGGGCGTGCTGAAGCGGCTGCGCGTGGCGCTGGGCCGTATCGCCGAGAGCGAGGATGACGAGCTGGCCTTCGCCTATTACGCGGCGAACGACAATGGCCAGGGCTCGCACTACGATCGGGATTTCTGCTGCCAGGCCTATCAGCGGCGGGCCTTACGCTTCTACCGACCGCACCATGTCGAGCGCGGCATGGCGATGATGTTCAAGGCCATCGGGCTGAAGCCGCACAGCCTGCTGAACCGCGTGGTGAACCGTATCGCCTGGTGGATGCTGACCCGCAAGGCCAGCCGCATCAAAGCGGAACCCGAGGCCACGCAGGCCGCCTGACGCTGCCCCTCCCCCTCCGGCATATCAGCCCCGGCGCATACGGCACTGGAGCATTGATGATCCAGACGGCATGCTGTTCCGGACAGGCGTAAAGCCTTCGGAAAACAATGGAACGGGGATAGCAATGGCCGAGATCAAGACGCAGTTCGTCATGGACATGCACCTGCAGGTCGAAATGCCGATGACCCTGCTGGGCGACACGCAATATGGCGAACGCCGCATCGCCAAGGTGCTGGGTGGCAGTTTCGAGGGACCGCGCCTGAAGGGCAAAGTGCATCCGGGCGGCGGCGACTGGATCCTGAACCGCATCGATGGCGTCACCCAGCTCGATGTACGCCTCACCATGGAAACCCATGACGGCGCGCTGATCTACATGATCTATCGCGGCCTGCGGCACGGTCCGGCGGACGTCATGGCAAAGCTGAATGCCGGCCAGCCGGTCGATCCCAGCCTGATCTATTTCCGCACCACGCCCTATTTCGAGACCGCCAAGGACGGCCCTTACGCCTGGCTGAACCGGTCCTGCTTCGTCTCGCTCGGCCGCCGCGAGCCGACCGGGCCGATCTATCAGGTCTTCGAGGTGCTGTAGGTCTGTTTTTTGGATCACTCTCAAGCTTGATCTGGCGCCGTTAATTCCAAGACTTTCACCCCCGGGCTTGACCCGGGGGTCCAGGAGCCACGGCCTGAGACGATGCCGGCAGGGCACCGCCCCTGGATGCCCGGATCAAGTCCGGGCATGACAAACTGAAAATTGCCAAAGTCGGGTCAAGCCCGGCAATGACAGGCGAGAGATAGATCCAGCCCCCTACCGCCGGGGCAGGCCAAGCACCTGCTGGGCGATGATGGTGCGCTGGATCTCGTTGGTGCCGCCATAGATCGTCGGCGGGCGCGATTTGTAGAAGCTGGCCAGCACATCGATCTCGCTGTTGCCGATACCGACCTCGCCATTGATCGCGGCGAACGGTCCCGCCGTCTCCACCACCAGATCGGCGATGCGCTGGAAGGTCTCGCTGGCCCAGATCTTCAGGTAGGAGACGTCCTGCCCCAGCTGCTCGCCACGCACGACGATGCCGGTGAAATGGTTGTAGGCGTCGGTCAGATGCGAGACATCCAGCTTCAGCGCGACATATTTCTCGCGGAACACCGGATCGTCCCACACGCCCTGCGCCTGCGCCACGCGCTCCAGCACGGTCAGGCCATATTCCGGCATCTTCGGGCTGCCGATATGGATGCGCTCGAAGCCCAGCAGCGACTTGGCGACGGTCCAGCCCTTGTTCAGCTCGCCCACCAGATTGCTGGCCGGCGTGCGCGCCTCGTCGAGGAACACCTCGCAGAATTCCTCATGCCCGGCGATGTCGCGGATCGGCCGCACGGTCACGCCCTTCTGCGCCATGTCCAGCAGCATGAAGCTGATGCCTTCCTGCTTCTTGGCGTCCGGGTCGGTGCGCACCAGCACGAACATGTGCGTGGCGTCCTGCGCCAGCGTGGTCCAGATCTTCTGCCCGGTGATGACGAACTCGTCACCATCGCGCACCGCCTTCGTCTTCAGGCTGGCGAGGTCGGAGCCGCTGCCCGGCTCGGAATAGCCCTGGCACCAGATCGCCTTGCAGGCCAGCACATCGGGCAGGTATTTCCGGCGCTGTTCCTCGGTGCCCCATTTCATCAGCACCGGCCCCAGCATCAGCGTGCCGTGATCCTGGTAGCGCGCGATGCCCCAGCGCTCCGCCTCCTCCTGGAAGATCAGCAGCTTCTGCACCGACAGGCCCATACCGCCATATTCCGCCGGCCAGTTGGGCGCGATCCAGCCCTTCTCCGCCATGCGCAGATACCAGCTGCCATTCTCCTCCCAGCGCAGCCGGCGCGGCGGATAGCGCAGATCGGCAGGGTAATGCGTTTCGAACTCGTTGCGCACGATGCGGCGGAATTCCGCGTCGGACAGCGCGTTCCAGTCCTGTTGCTGCGTAACGCCATACTGGAAGCTCATGGTCAGGCTCCTTCGCTCAGATCGCCGAAGCGGCGCCGGTGCCAGGCAGCATTGCCCAGCAGGGCCGCCAGCCGCACCGTGCGGTTCATATAGAGGCCGAGGTCATATTCGTCGGTGAAGCCGATGGCGCCGTGCAGCTGGATCGCCTGAGTGCCGATCAGCATCGCCGCCTGCCCGGCCCGCGCCTTGGCGCTGGAGGCGGCCAGCGACAGCGCCTTGCCGGTGGCGCCCTGCTCCGCCTTCTGGACGGCGGCGTCGGTGGCGTGGCGCGCCAGCTCCTGCTGGATGAACAGATCGACGGAGCGGTGCTGCAGCGCCTGGAAGCTGCCGATGGCGGCACCGAACTGCTGGCGGGTCTTCAGATACTCCAGCGTCATCTCCAGCGAGCGCTGCATCAACCCGCACAGCTCCGCGCATTGCGCCATGACCGCAAGATCCAGCGCTTCCCGCAGCGCCGCCGACGCCGCGGCGCCGGACAGCAGCACGGCATCCGCCGGCACCTTCACCTCCGACAGGCTGAGCCTGGCACTCGCCACACCGTCCGGCCCCGGTTCCAGCGTGCGGCCCGCCGCCAGCACCTTTGCCTCAACCAGTGCCAGCAGCGGCCCGTCAGCACCTTTCGCCAGCACCAGATAGGCATCCGCGAGGGCCGGCACGACGAAGCGGCACTGACCGGACAGCACGACATCCCCGCCCTGCGTACGGGCGGTAACTTCCGCCTTGTCCGGATCGAGAGAGCCGCCGGCCGGCTGCCAGGCCAGGGAGACCAGAAGGCCACCCGACAGCACGGCCGGCATCAGGCCCTGCTTCTGGGCCTGATTGGAGGATTGGGAGAGGAGATAGGGCGTCAGCAGCCCGGCCATGACGAAAGGCTCCGGCGCGCAGGCAGCCCCCAGCCGTTCGGCCACGGCAGCCGCTGCCGCCATGCCAAGGCCGAGGCCGCCCTCCGCCTCCGGCACCAGGATGGAGAGCCAGCCCTGTTCGCCCATGGCGCGCCAGAGGCTGCGGTCGAAATCCGGTGCAGCACCTCGAAGGTTGCGGATGCGCTTGCCGTCGAACGGCACCGTGCCGCTGACGGAATCGCGCAGCAGGCTGATCGTCTCGCTGTTGTCGCTGGTCATCTGGGTCACCGCATTCATATGTTTGTCCCGGCGATTGCCGCCGCCTCCTTCATCGCAACCGGCCGGTCGGACAGCAGCAGGCCGGCGATGCGTTCCTCCGCCGCCCCTGCCTGCAGCGCGAACGGATCCCCGGCCATAAGCTTGTGGTCCAGCACCAGCCGGGAGAGCAGCAGCCGGCGCGCATCGCCGCGCCGCGCATGCACACGCGACGCCTCCCAGGCCAGTGTCACGGCGCTGGCGACGTGATAGAGCGTGCTGGTGGCGCGCCGGGAGTCGGCCTCGTGCTCGTCGCGGGATGCAACCTCGCGGGCGAAGCCTATCACCTTGTCCACCAGCCCCTTCAGCCGGTCGCGATAGACATCGGGCACGCCATCCATCTCGCCGATGCGATGATGCAGATCGTCCGCCATGGCGCTTTCCGCCCCATGCCGACCGACGGCGCGGCGCAGCGCATCCAGCGCGATGATGTTGCCGGTGCCTTCCCAGATCGAGCCCAGATGCGCATCGCGCAGCAGCCGGGGGGTGACGAATTCCTCGACATAGCCGATGCCGCCGCGCATCTCCATGGCGTCGCCGCACATCTTGCGAGCATCGCGGGTGGAACGGTATTTAAGCACCGGTGTGAGGATGCGCAGCAGCGCCGCGGCTTCCTGGCTACCGCCCTGTTCCGCCCGGTCCAGCGCATCGGCGGTCACGAAACACAGCGACAGCGCCTGCTCCAGCGGCAGCATCAGCTTCAGCAATTGCCGGCGGGCCAGCGGATGCTCCGCGATCAGCTTGCCGAACACCACGCGGTTATGGGCAACGGTCATCGAATCATGCAGCGCCCGGCGCATCAGCGCGGTCGATTTCACGCCGTTGGACAGGCGCGACCAGTTCACCATCTCCGCCATCTGCACGAAGCCGCGGTCGAGCTGCCCGACATGATAGGCGACAGCACCCTCCAGCTTAATCTCGCCGGACGCCATGGAGCGGGTGCCCAGCTTGTCCTTCAGCCGCACGATCCGGTACTGGTTCGGACTGCCATCGTCGAGGAAGCGCGGCATCAGAAACAGGCCGACGCCGCGCGTGCCCGCGCCCGCCCCTTCCGGCCGCGCCAGCAGCATCGCCACCTTGGCGTCGGCGTTGGAGCAGAACCATTTGTCGCCGTAGAGCCGCCAGTGATCGCCCTCCGGCACGGCGCGGGTGGTCAGCTTGCCGACGTCGGAGCCGCCCTCCTTCTCCGTCATGAATTGCGAGCCCTGGGTCAGCCGCGTCATGTCGGTGGTGGTCAGCCCGTCCAGATAACGCGCCTTCAGCGCATCGCTGCCATAGCGGTCGAGCAGCATGGCCGCGCCATCGGTCACGTTGATCGGGCATCCCATGCCGAATTCGGACTGGTTGAACAGATAGGTGAAGGCGTGCTTCGCCGCCGCCGGATAACGGCCTTTCCAGCCGAGGATGCCGTCGCGGTGCGACATCGCATGGATGCCGTAACGGCCGAAGGCGGCCTCCTCAAGCTCCCGGTAGGCAGGGTGGTATTCGATGCTCTGTACATCGCGGCCGAAGCGGTCGCGCTGGTGCAGGATCGGCGTGTGCCGGTCGGCCAGCCGCCCGCATTCGTCCAGCCGCCCGCCGGCCTCCGCCCCCAGCGCCGTCAGATGCGGCTCGATATGGGCACGGATATCGGCGGGCAGATGGATGTCCAGCAGGTCGGACAGCGACGGATCGGCCGCATAGAAGTTCATGCCCGTCGTGTCCGGCGCGATGGCCCCGGTGGATGCGGTCTTGTCGCTCATCGGATCACCTTTCCTTCAGTCAGCCGCTTGCCGACCAGGGCCGCGATCCCGGCGGCGACCGCCAGCAGCAAGCCCATCAGGTCGGTCAAGCCTTCCGGCACGAACAGCATCAGCCCGCCAATGCCGAAGCCCAGACGCGCCCAGACCGGCAGCCGGCCCAGCCGCCACAGATAGCCTTCGAAGGCGGCGGACAGCAGGATGACCGCCATGGTCGCGGTCGCCGCCGACTGGATCACCAGCAGCGTGTCGCCCTTCAGGATAAGCGCCGGCTGCAGCACGAACAGCACCGGCAACAGCAGCAGTAGGCAGCCGATCCGCAGTGCCTTGAAACCGACCCTCATCGCATCGGCCTTGGCGATCGAGGCAGCGGCGATGGCGGCCAGCGCCACCGGCGGCGTGATGAAGGAGACCATGCCCCAGTAGAAAATGTAGAGATGCGCCGCCATCGGATCGATACCGACCTGCACCAGCGCCGGCGCCAGCACGATGGCGAGGAAGATGTAGCAGGCCGAGGCGGTCATCCCCATGCCGAGGACGAAGCTGGTCACCGCGCCCGCCGCCAGCAGCAGGGCCAGATTGCCGCCGGCATACTGCACCAGTTCGCGCGAGAAGGAATTGGCGACGCCGGTGATCGACATCGCGCCGATGATCAGGCCGATGCCGGCGATCAGGCAGACCAGCTGCGCCACCGCCTGCCCGGTATCGACGACAAGCTGGCAGAAGGCCCGGAAATCGAAGCCGATGGCCTTGCGGCGCAGAACCGCGACAGACAGCAGGAACAGCGAGATCCAGAATGGCGCCTCGCCCTCCATGCGCCACATCAGCAGCAGCAGGGTGAGGCCGACCAGGGCCATGATGTAGTACCAGCCCTCGACGAAGGTGGCGAACAGGCGCGGCACCTGGTCGCCCGTCATGCCGAGCAGACCCTTGCGCGCGGCATAGAGGTCAGTCTGCAGCATCAGCGCCAGATAGAACAGCACCGCCGGCAGGAAGGCGGCGGTCACCACCTCGGCATAGGGCACGTTCAGGAAGCTGGCCATGATGAAGGCGGCCGCCCCCATCACCGGCGGCATCAGGCAGCCGCCGGTCGAGGCACAAGCCTCGACGGCGCCGGCATAGACCGGGTCGTAACCGCTGCGCTTCATGGTCGGGATGGTCAGCGTGCCGGTGGTCAGAACGTTCGAGGTCGGGCTGCCCGACAGCATGCCGAACAGGCCGGACGACACGATGGCGACCTTGGCCGGGCCGCCGCGCGTGCGCCCCATCAGGGCAGAGGCGAAATTCATGAAGAAGCTGCTGCCGCCGGTATTCGCGAGCACCACGCCGAACACGATGAAGCCGATCAGCGTATCGGAGACCACCTGCATCGGGATGCCGATGATGCTCTCCAGCCCATAGACATGCTCGGTCACGGTCTGGGCAAGGTCGAGCTGCACGCCCCACAGGAATCCCGGCATGGATCCGGCATAGAGCGGATAGGCGGCGAAGACGATGCAGAAGGCGAACAGGATGAACTCGCCGGTGCGCCTGAGCGCCTCCAGCGCCAGCGCGACATAGAGGCCGGCAACCAGCGTGGCTTCCAGCGGTGCCTCCAGGTTCCAGCCCCGGTCGATGATCTGCTGCGCGCGGCTGGCGAGCCAGATCGAGCTGCCGAGCCAGGCCGCCGTCAGCAGCCAGTCGTACCAGCGCACCCTGGTCTCGCCCTTGCGCGCCGGGAAGGCGAGGAAGCCCAGCCCGCCGAACAGGCCGATGATGAGATAATAATAGCCGGTGCTGACCGGGCGGAATCCGCCCAGCCCCAGATTGAACATCTGGTTCACGGTAATGAACAGCGCCACCACCGTCATCGCGAAAGCCGCCCAGAAGGGAGCACCCGTCAGGCGCTTCGAGCGGGCCTCCGGATCGGCCGGGGAATCGACGGACCTGTCGGTCTCGGAACTCATGCTGGCTGCCCTGAAAAAAGAGGCCAGAAAAGGGGGAAGCCCGCCGGGAACCGTGAGATTCCCGGCGGGCCTCGGCGGATCAGAGCGACTTCAGAACATCCGCCCGGATCGGGTACCAGATCTTCTGCAACGCCTCCGGATCGGCGGACTTGGCGGCGGAATCCTTCGCCATCATCTCCAGCCAGGCCTTCTGCAGCTTGGCATGCCGGTTCAGCGTGGCGTCCTGCCAGGCCTGATGCTCCGGCTTCCAGATGCCGGCTTCCTTCAGATACTTGACGGCGCCGTCATGGAAGGCGGCATCCATCGGCGGCGTGCCGGCCTTGGCGGCCTCCCAGCGTGCCATGACGGGGCTGGCATCCTTGTAGCCGTCGAAAGTCTCGGCGACAGCCTTGGTCATGGCATAGACCTCGTCCACACCGGCATCGGCGGAGACGGTGATGATCGGATAGCGGTAGCCCATCATCCACACCGGGTTGTCCTTCGAGAGGCCGGCGCCGATGCTCTCCTGGAACGGCTCGACGAAGGGCACGGCCTTCTGCGCGCGCGCCCAGCCCTCCTTGTTCGAGGGGTCGAGCGCCACCCAGCCGATGCCGTTCGGGCTGGCCTCCAGCTCGCGCAGCGTTGCCGCCGCCGGGGCGACGCCGGCGCAATCGGCCTTGCCCTCGATCAGCCCCTTCATGGTCGCGCCGTAGCTGGGGAATTCCACCAGCTCGACATCGTCCCAGGTCAGGCCGGCGAAGGCCAGGATCGGCTCCACCTTGATATTGACCGAGCTGTTGGCGCGCGCGATGGCGAAGCGCTTGCCCTTCAGATCCTTCGGCTCCTTGATGCCGCTGACCTTGGTGGCGACGACCGAGAAGGCGTTGGTGCGGCCCATAAGGGTGCGCAGATTCTGCGGCCCCCAGTCCGCCGCGCAATATTCGTGCAGCCCCTCGACCGAGAAGAACAGCTCGTTCGCCAGCCAGCCATAGGAGGCGCGGCCATCGGTCAGCGGCTTCACGCGGCCGATCGCGCTGCCCGAGGGCTGCAACCGGACACGGGTGCCGTATTTCTTGCCGAAGGCGTCGGCGACAGCGGACGCCTCGACATAGCCGGTGGAGCCGACATCGTAGGTGCTCCAGATCATCGTCGAACCGAGGTTCGGCAAGGCGGTCTGGGCGCTGGCGGCGCGGATGATGGCGGGAGCGCCCAGCATGCCGGCGGCGGCGAGGCCGGCGGTGCCCTTCAGATAGGTACGGCGGGTGATACGCATCTTAGTTTCCTCCTCAGTTGGTGACGACCGCGTTGCTTGCGGTTTCTCGTCGGTGGTTGTGAAGCCCGGCTCAGACCGGGTCCCAGGAAAACACGTCGGGGCTGCGGTCGAGCGGCAGCAGCGAGGCCTTCAGCGCCGGCATGCCGTGCTCGGCGATCAGGTCCGGCGTCCAGCCCTCGGACCGGTGGACGGAACGGATCGGCCGGCTCTGGCTCATCAGGAAAATCTCGTTCATGCGGGCGGCGAAGACCTGCCCCGACACATGCGACGCCGCATCGGAGGCGAGATAGACCGCCAGCGGCGCGTTCTTGTCCGGCGTCATCTGCTGCAGCTTGGCGACGCGGGCCTTCTGCTCCGGCGTGTCCGCCGGGATCGAGCTGGTCATGCGGCTCCAGGCGAAGGGCGCGATGCAGTTGGAGCGCACATTGTAGCGCGCCATGTCCAGCGCGATGGACTTCGACAGCGCGGTGATGCCCAGCTTCGCCGCCGAATAATTCGCCTGGCCGAAATTGCCGACGAGACCCGAGGTGCTGGTCATGTGGACGTAAGAGCCGCTCTCCTGCTTGCGGAAATGCTCCGCCGCCGCCCGGCTGATGAAGAAGCTACCATTCAGATGCACGTTGATGACCGCCAGCCAGTCCTCCGGCGACATCTTGTGGAAGATCACGTCGCGCAGGATGCCGGCATTGTTCACCACGATGTCGATGCGCCCGAAGGCATCCAGCGCGGCCTCGACGCTGCGCTTGGCCGAGGCCCATTCGGACACGCTCTCGGTGCTGATGGCGGCCCGGCCGCCGCGCTGCTCGATGATCTGCTTGGTCTGCTCGGCCGGTGAGCCGGAGCCACCCTCGCCGGTCAGCGAGACGCCGATATCGTTGATCAGGATGTCGGCCCCGGCGGTCGCCATGGCGACGGCGATCTCGCGGCCGATGCCGCCACCCGCCCCGGTCACCAGCGCCACCTTGCCGGCCAGCATGTTGGAAGTCTGCATGGTCTTTTCCTCGTTCTCTCTTCGCTCAGCGGCCGGCAAAGCGCGGCGCGCGTTTCTCCAGGAAGGCATTACGGCCTTCCGCATGATCCTCGGTGGTCATCAGGGCGGCCTGGGCCTCGCGCTCCCAGTCGAGCGCCTCGTCCAGCCCACGCCACAGATATTGCCGGGTCAGCTGCTGCGGCAGCGGCGCGGCGGCGGCCAGCAGCCGGGCGCGCTCCAGCGCCGCTTCCAGCACGCCGCCATCGGGGGCGAGCCGGTCCACCAGTCCGGTGGCCAGCGCTTCCCTGGCCTCCATCGCCTCGCCATAGAGCAGCATCTGCCGCGCCCGGCCCTCACCGATGCGGCGCGGCAGCGTGTGCAAAAGGCCGAGATCGGCAATCAGCCCGACCTTGCCGAAGGGGGCCGAGAATTTCGCCCCCTCGCCCGCCACCACGCTGTCACAGAGCAGCGCCAGCGACAGGCCGGCGCCGGCGGCCCAGCCCTCCACGGCGGCGATGCTGGGCTTGGAACAGCGCACCAGCAGCCGCACCATCTCGTGCGTCATGCGGAAGCGCTCCCGCCCATCGGCAAGGCTGCCGGAACCCTGGCCGGCGATATCGCCGCCGGCACAGAAATGCCCGCCCGTGCCGGTCAGCACCAGGGCGCGCACATCCGCATCGCCGTCCAGCCGGCGCAGCGCCTCGGTCAGCTTCAGCCGCATCTCCAGCGACAGCGCGTTGCGCCGGGCCGGATTGTCGAGCGTCAGGATGGCGATGTCGCCGTCGCGGCTCTCGCGCAGCACTTGTGCCTGTTGCTCAGCCATGAATCACCGCCTTGCCGTTGTTCACAACCACCACATCGCGTTCCAGCAGACGGGCGCGGAAAGCACCGTCGCGCCAGATTTCCGTGCGGATCGTCTCGCCCGGATAGACCGGTGACGAAAAGCGCAGGTCGAGCGATTTCAGCGCCGTCGAATCATACTCCGCCAGCGCGCGGATCAGCGCGTGGGTGACAACGCCCAGCGTGCACAGCCCGTGCAGGATCGGCCGGGGAAAGCCGGCCTTGGCCGCCACGGACGGGCTGGCATGCAGCGGGTTGTCGTCGCCGTTCAGCCGGTAATACAGCGCCTGCTCCGGCCGGGTGGTCAGATCGACCACCATATCCGGCTCGCCTTCCGGCACCGGATGCGGCGGCTTCACCGGCCCGGATGGGCCGCCGAAGCCGCCATCGCCGCGCAGGAAGGTGGTGGAGCGGGTGGTGGCATAGAGCGTGCCGTCGGCCCCGCACACCTGCTTCTCGGAATACAGCAGCGCGCCCTTGCCCTCGCCCTTATCGACAATGCCGGTGACACGGGTGGTGCCGATTATCTCGCCCTCGACCGGCAGCGGCCTGTGGATCTCAATGCCCTGCTCGCCATGCACGACACGCACCGCATCGACGCCGGTCTCATGGTTGCGCAGCCAGAAGCCCGGATGACCCAGCACCACCGCCATCGACGGCATCGCCTTCAGGGCGCGGTGATGATCGACGAAATCGAGCTGGCGCTCGTCCATCGGGTCCATGCCCAGGCCGATGGACAACGCATAGAACACGCTGTCGCGCCTGGTCAGGGTCTGGCGGACTTCCGGGATCGGGAAGTTCAGCAGCTTCTCATAGTCAATGGCCATCGCCGCCCCCGATTTCGATCACCGCATCGACGGCATAGGCGCCCTCGCCCTCCGGCATGACGATCACCGGGTTGAGATCGACCGATTGCAGGCTCTCGCCGGCCTGATGCGCCACGACCGACAGGCGGGACAGCATTTCCGCCAGCGCCTTCACATCGGCCTTGGGCCGGCCGCGCGCGCCCTGCAGCAGGGAGAGACCCTTCAGCGAGCCGATCATCTCCTCCGCGACATCGACCCCAAACGGGCAGCGGCGGAAGGCGACATCCTTCACGATCTCGACGAACACGCCGCCGAGGCCGACCATCGCCACCGGCCCGAACACCGGGTCGCGGTGGATGCCGAGAATGCATTCAACGCCGCCCTTCAGCTGCTTCGCCACCAGCACGCCCTCGATACGGGCCTTCGGCGCATGCTGCTTCGCGCGCTCGATCAGCGTGGCGAAGCCGGTCTTCACGGCGGCCTCGTCACCCACGTCCAGCAGCACGCCGCCGATCTCCGTCTTGTGCAGAATGTCCGGCGAGACGATCTTCAGCACCACCGGATAGCCGAAACCGGCGGCCGCCTTCGCGGCCTCCTCCGGCGAGGTGCAGACCTGCTCCGGCGCTGCCTTGATGCCGGCCTGGCCGAGCAGGCGCTTGGCCTCCGCCTCGGTCGGCGTGGCGTCGGGAAGTGCTATGGCCGGCACGGCGGGCGGCTGCTGCCCCGGCTTGCGCGCGAAGGCCTTGCCGAACCGGCCCATCGCGTCGATGGCGACGACAGCGCGGGTCGGGTCCTCGAACACGCTGAAGCCGTCGCCCTCATATTCCGCGATGCGGTCGCGCCCGGCGACGATGGACAGCACATAGAGCCTGTCGGGGTGCTTGTCCTTCAGCAGGCGCAGCTGTTCGCGCAGGCGCGGCGACAGGGTCGGCGAGCCCGCCGTATAGGTCAGGAATCCCAGGATCGAGCTGTAGCCGCCCTCGGTCACCACCGCGTCGGCGAACTGACCCATCAGCGACAGATCGTTCAGCACCTGCGCGGTGCAATCGACCGGGTTGCGCGGCGCCGCATAGGGCAGGATCGCCTTCAGCCGCTTCTGCGATTCCTCCGGCATTTCCGGCATGGCGAGGCCCAGCTCCTCCGCCGCGTCGGAGACGACGACGCCGGCCCCGCCGCTGACGGTGATGACACCCAGCGTGTTGTTCACCGGGTAGATGCGCCGCGTCGCCAGCTGCGCGATATCCAGCATCTGGTCGGTGGTGTGCGCCTGCACCGCGCCGAATTCCGCCAGCACAGCGCTGGTCACCGTGTCGTCGCCGGCGATCGAGGCGGTGTGCGACTTCGCCGCAGCACCACCCAGCGCGCTGCGCCCAACCTTCATGACAACGACCGGCTTGCGCGCCTGGCGCGCCGCTTCCAGCGCCGCCACGAAGCTGTCACCGCGGTTGATGCCCTCGGCATAGACGGCGATCACGTCGATGCCGTCATCGATCACCATATGGCCGATGGCATCGCCCAGCGTCACATCGCCTTCATTGCCGGTCATCACGCCGGCGGCGATACCGAGACCGCGCGCCCGCATGACGCTGACCAGATGGCCGCAATAGGCGCCCGACTGGCTGGCGATGCCGATGCGCCCGACCGGCGGCATGCCGCCGTCGAACACCGAGGTGAAGCTGCCGTAGAAGCTGCTGCGCAGATCGAACAGGCCCAGCGTATTCGGCCCCAGCACGCGCATACCATGCTTGCCGGCGGCGGCGATCATGCGGTCCTGTTCGGCGGCGCCATCCTCGTCCATCTCGGCAAAGCCGGAGCTGAACACGATGGCGCCCGCCGTGCCGCGCGCGGCCAGGGCCTCGATGGTCTCCGTCACCAGCTTGGCCGGCACGGCGACGATGGCGACGTCCGGCACTTCCGGCAGATCGGCGACCGAGGCATAGGCGGTCAGCCCCTGCACCTCCGGCCGGTTCGGATTGACCGGCAGGATGGTGCCCTTGTAACCGCCCGCCAGCATGGAGGCGATGGGCCGCCCGCCGATCCGGCTGGCATCGCCGGACGCCCCGATGATGGCGACCGAGCGCGGCGCGAACAGGCGCGACAGCCGGTCGCTCACAGTGCCGCCTCCGATCCCAGCAGCGCCGTCACCTGGCTGGACAGCACGCCGCCATTGCCGTGGCAGATCGCGACATCGCAGGTGTCGAGCTGGCGTTCGCCGGCCTGGCCCCGGATCTGCGTCACCGCCTCCAGGATCAGGAACAACCCGTACATGCCGGGATGCACGCAGGACAGGCCGCCGCCGCTGGTGTTCACCGCCAGCGAGCCGCCGGGGGCGATATTGCCGTCCTGCACGAAGCGGCCGCCCTCGCCCTTCGGACAGAATCCGAGATCTTCCAGGAACAGCAGGGTGGTGATGGTGAAGGCGTCATAGAGCATGACGAGGTCGCAGTCGGACGGCTTCAGCCCCGCCATCTCGAAGGCGCGCGGGCCGCTTTCGGCAGCCACCGTGCGCGTCAGATCGGCCATCTGGGTGATCGAGCGGTGCGAATGCGCGCCGCCGACGCCCAGCACATAGGCCGGCTTGTGCTTCATGTCCTTCGCCCGGTCGGCACGGACCATGACGCAGGCCGCGCCGCCATCGGTGACCAGGCAGCAATCGCGCGTGGTCAGCGGGTCGCTGATCATGCGGGCGTTCAGCACATCCTCGCGGGTCAGCGGGCCGCGCGCGAAGGCGCTGGGGTTCTTGTTCGCCCATTGCCGCGCAGAGACGGCGATATCGGCCAGCATCTCCCGCGTGGTGCCGTATTCATGCATGTGGCGCTGCGCCGCCAGCGCATAGGCGGTCACCGGATGGCGCGGCTTGAACGGCGCTTCGTGCCATTGCGGCTCGCTCATCGACACCAGCCGGCCGCCGGCCGTGCGCTGGTTGGAGCCGTAGCAGATCAGTACCGCGTTGCAGATGCCGGCCTCAAGGGCCAGCGCCGCCTGCAGCAGATGCATCTCGAAGGACGAGCCGCCGATATTGGTGCCGTCGAAGAAGGCCGGCTTGATGCCGAGATATTCCGCCACCGACAGGGTCGGGAAGGCGTGCGTGCTGGTCGCCGCGCACAGCCCATCGATATCCTTCAGTTCCAGCCCGGCATCCTTCACCGCGGCGATCGCCGCCTCGCCCAGCAGCTCGATGGCGCTGCGGCCGGGTGCTTCGCCCCAGCCGACCCCGCCAACGCCGACGATGGCCGTGCGGCCGCGCACATTCATGTTGCTCATGCCGCAGCTCCCTTTTCCGCGAGGTCGAACAGGATGACCTTCTCGCCCTCCAGCTCCGCGATACGGGCCTTCACCCGTGTGCCGATGGGGGCGGTTTCCACCCCCTCGATGCGGGTCATCAGGCGCGGCCCCTCGTCGAGCTGCACCAGCGCAATGTTGAAGCTGCTGTCACGGCCGCGGTTCACGGTGATGGAATAGATTGTGCCGAGGCCCGACGCCTCGACCCATTCCAGATCCATCGCGCCGCTGCCCGGTGCGGCGACGCGCGGATAGAACACATGCTCGCCGGTGGAGGCGCTGCGCTGGATCATGAAGCGGCCCTCGTCCAGGAAGGCGCGGTACTGCGCTTCGGGGCCGGGGCCTTGGCTCTGTGTGGGGATCATGCGTTTCCTCTGTCTCGCTTGGCGTCGCAATAAACGGGACGGCGCCGGCTGGCGCGAGAGCGAGGAACGGGCGGATTCCAAAATCGAAAGGCATTCCAGTTTTTCGAATGCCGTCGCTGATTTCGCCGGAAACATCCTTTCGGGAAAAATTCCGAAAAGCCGCACAAAATCAGACTATATCATTGGAATACCGCTATTTTATCCTCCCGCATCGCGCCTGTGGCGTCTCGTTGGGAAGCCATGGTACATTCTGTATTCAGAATTGCAATCGGAGTGTTGAATGGCAGACACGATTGAAAAGCATATGGGGGAAAAGCATAAGGATGTCGGCGCCGTCGTGCATGCGCTGCGCATCCTGCAGCATCTGGCCGACGCGCCGGGGCCGCTGGGCGTCGCCGCCGTGGCGCGCGCGACCGGCATCAGCCCCAGCACCTGCTTCAGCATCCTTCGCACCATGGCGCGGGCGCGCTTCGTCAGCTTCCACGAGACCGACAAGACCTACACGCTGGGGCTGGCGGTGGCGGAGCTGGCGACTGGGCTGATCGGCACCAGCTATCTGGACCTGATCCGGCCGGAGATCGAGCGGCTGGCGCTGAACCACAACATGCTGATCGCGCTGTGGCGCGTCACCGAGGACGGCCATATCGTCGTCATCGACCGGGCTTATGGCGAGCATGTGGTGCGCGTCGATATGCGGGTCGGATCGCGCCTGCCCTTCCTGATCGGCGCGGTCGGGCGCTGCGTCGCGGCGCATCTGCACCTGCCCCCGGCGGAGCTGCGGCGGCGCTTCACCACGCTGCGCTGGCAGAACCCGCCCAGCTACGAGCAGTATGAATCGGAAGTGGCCGAGGCCGGCCAGCGCGGCTGGACCAAGGATGTCGGGCATCTCTATCGCGGCATCACCACGGTGGCGAGCGCGGTGGCCGATCAGGCCGGCTCGCCGCGCTTCGGCATCAGCGGCATCGCCATCCAGGGCCAGCAGACACCGGAACAGATCGACCGGCTGGGCGAGGAACTGCGCGACGTCGCCGCCTATCTCGGCCGCGCCCTGTTCGCGCAACGCCAGCCGGTCGCGATCGCCGCCGCCTCTTAACTTAAGCGGGCTGTAGCCCTTCCAGCCGGCCAGCCGTGGCGCGCAGCCGCGCCAGCGCGTCGGCTTCCAGCCGCTCCAGGATCGCCGCTGCCGGCTCCAGACGGTCGCACCAGGCCGCCGCCGGCCCCAGCGACAGCACGCCCTTGGTCCAGTCCCCGGTCTCGTAGGCCACCTTCTGGATCGGCCCGCCGACCAGCGGCCCCAGCACCGCATAGTCGCTCTGCCCGCTGGCTTCCAGCCGCGCCACTTCCGCCGCCGTCTCGTTGGCGAGGCAGCGATAGGTGTTCTTGAGGCTGCGCAGCACGGTCGTCGAGCAGGTCTCGTCCAGCCCGAGCAGATGCTGCTTGTAGAGCGGATGCGCCCAGATCTCGTCGGCCACCAGCATGCGGCTGCCCAGCAGCACGCCATCGGCGCCCATCGCCAGTGCGGCGGCAATCTGCCGGCCGGAGCCGATGCCGCCGCCGACCACCACCGGCACGTCGAGGCTCTCCAGCGCGCGCGCCGCCAGCAGCATCGCCGGCAGATCGCCCAAGCCCGGATGGCCGCCGCATTCCGCCCCGATCAGCGCCACCGCATCGACGCCCGCCGAGGCCGCCTTGGCGGCGTGGCGCACCGTCGTCGCCTTGTGCAGCACCGTGCAGCCGGCCTCCTTCAGGCGCGGCAGCAGTGCTTCCGGGCTGTAGCCCGCCGTCTCGATGCGGGTCACGCCCTCCTCGACCACCACATCGACATAGGCCTTCATCTTCTCATTCTCCGCCGGCCGGGCGGAGATATAGAGGTTCACGCCAAACGGCCTGCCGCCGGTCATTTCCCGGCAGCGCCGCACGGCATCGCGGAAGGCATCGGCATCCGGGTAGGAGCGCGGGGTGATGAAGCCCATGGCCCCGGCATTCACCACGGCGGCGACATATTCCGCCGTCGCCAGCCACATCAGCCCGCCGCACAGGATCGGCTTGTCGATGCCGAACAGATCGGTCAACCGGGTCGGCAGCTTGGGGGAGGACGGGGTCGGCATCGGCGCGCTCCTGCTTGGAATAGGCGCATCAGCAAAGGCGGGCTCGGCGAGGTTGTCAACGGCCCTGCTTGTCAAAGCACCGGAACCGGCAGTAGCGTCATGGTTGAAAAAGCGGGAGCGCACAACAAGCAAGCCCCCCACAAAACGAACGGGCAGAACAAAAGGGAGAGGACACGCGGCATGAAGGGCATCGTCTTTCTGGGCGACCGCAAGCTGGAGCTGCGCGACTTCCCCGACCCCACGCCCGGCCCCGGCGAGGTGGTGCTGGAGATCAAAGCCTCGGGCATGTGCGGCAGCGACCTGAAATTCTACCGTACGCCGGGCGGGGCGAAGGCGCTGGGCTTCAAAATGCAGGACGGCCCGATCATCGGCGGGCACGAGCCCTGCGGCGTGGTGGTCGCGGTCGGTCCTGGCGTACCGGAAAAGCAGGCCCGCATCGGCATGCGCGCGATGCAGCATCATTATCGCGGCTGCGGCGTGTGCCCGCATTGTTCGACCGGCTGGATGCAGCTCTGCGTCGAGGGCGTGGCGGAGGTCTATGGCGTCACCGGCCATGGCGCGCACGCGACCTACATGAAATGCCCGGCGCGCACGCTGGTCGAGCTGCCGGACGAGCTGTCCTTCGCCACGGGAGCGGCGATCTCCTGCGGCACCGGCACCGCCTGGGGTGCGCTGCAAAGGCTGGGGCTACAGGGCGACCACAGTATCGCGATCTTCGGCCAGGGGCCGGTGGGCCTGTCGGCGACACAGCTGGCCAGCGCGCTCGGCGCGCGCGTCATTGCGCTGGACACCAGCCCGGAGCGCCTGGCCCGCGCGCTGGAATTCGGCGCCGATGCGGTGCTGAACCCCGCCGAACTTGACGATGTGGTGGGCGCGATCCGCGAGCTGACGCATGGCCTCGGCGCGCATCTCTCGCTTGATGCTTCCTCTTCGCCGCTGGCCCGCGCGCAGGCGGTGAAATGCCTGCGCACCTGGGGCAAGGCCTGCTTCGTCGGCGAGGGCGGCGAGGTGACACTGGATGTCAGCAACGATCTACTGCGAAGGCAGGTGACGCTGATCGGCTCCTGGACCTTCTCGACCATCGGCCAGGCCGACTGCGCCCGCTTCGTCGCCGACCGCGGGATCGATGTGGATGCGCTGTTCACCCACCGCTGGCGCCTCGACGAGGCCGAACCCGCCTACCGCCTGTTCGACAGCCAGACCACCGGCAAGGGCGTGTTCTTGATGTGAGGGGAGGTGGTTATGTCTGAACAAGAAAGCCCCCCGAGCATTCAAACTCCCGGTGTGAATTTTGTTGTTCCATTACAGTCGTTTTTAAGAGAAGCGGTTCTAGCGGCTGTCGCAGCTTCAAAAATAGCAGATAGCAATGATGCCTATGGTCGCATCGAAGCGGCTGTTGCCAATGCAAAAACTGCCAAAGACACTGAAAGCGAAAGGGCATTAGGGATTCTGAGCCAGATTTCAGGTTACCACTTTAAACCTGATGACCGAGCCGAACCATTTGGTCCTTTGATGGTAATGGGTGGCCGTCGTTCTCAAATTCCGTCTGACCTTCTGGGAGATCAAGTCGAAATACTGTCGAGATTTGCCTCAGACGTCGCTCACCCATCATTCCGTGCCAGACTTTCTGATGTCTGCTGGCTCTTAAACAAGAAAGACGTAACGTCAGGATTGCGAGCGGTATCTAGTTATGTCGAATGCGTAAAATTGGTACTGAATGGCGAATCTCAGTTCGACTTCGATGAAACTAACCCGGCCAGCGTTCCGGGCACTGAATACCTGACTCGAGCCGCTACCATCGCGCGAGCCATGGGTTGGCTACGTAACGACTTCGATCCACTACGCCAGATCATCGCGGAAGTTTCCCAGAACGCCTTGGATAAGGACGACGGATGGGGGTTTATCCACATCGGCCCCATCAATCTAAGCAATCAGGTCTGGGAATCGGCTCAAATCGCAACAGCGGCCGAAAATCTCGCCAAAAGTGACAAGCTTGCACAGGACCATCCGGGCAGAAGAGAACTCTGGGAACTCGCCGCTCACGCCTATCACCGTGCTAAGGACTCCGACAATAGCAATAGGTGTTCGATTGAAGCAGCTGAAACATATGTTTCAGATGCTAACAACAAGACAGATTCAGCCTTTGCCCAAGTACACTTCCTAAATCAAGCCATTCAAGCCTTGAGATCAACACCCAAAACAGTAGATCGGCGGCAAGAAATACAAAACCGGATAAGTTCAATTCAGCACAGCATTCTAGACGAAATGTCCAGTTTTTCGCACGAGGCGGATATTACAGAACTGGTAGAGACAATCGAATCCGTAGTGCGAGGAAAAACGCTTTCCGAGACAATTCTTAAACTATTTACATGCGAAAGTTCACCTGATCCTAATAACTTACGCGATGAGGTTTTGAGCACAGCTTACGGAAATCTATCAGCGATGATCTCGACGACTGTCACGGACAGGCAAGGTCGAATTCGTTTCATTACCCCCGGTCTGCCTCCCGTTGGCTCGCCTGATGAGAACCAAGTCCGTTTTCTAATAAATCGGCATGATCAATTTCGACGCAGCCTTGTCGTTTCATCTAAAATAAATACTATTCGACGCGTCCTACAGGAAGAACACTCCGTATCTGTCACTGCTCTGTTGCCATTAATGCAAGCAAGCCCCTTTGTACCGCCCAGTCATGAATACACGTTTGCGAGCGGTGCAGCACACTTTATTGGGGGAAACGAAATTGAGGCTGCACATCTAATTTTACCAAAACTTGAAAACTCTCTTCGGCACATCCTCAGTTTAGCCGGCGTTGACACGAATCGTATGAATCAGGATGGCACTCAGGAAGAGGCAATGCTCAGCCGCATACTGGAAGACTTCAGAGAACCTCTACTGCGCCTCGTACCTGCCGCGCTTGTTCAAGAAATAGAGCTTCTGTTCAATTTTCGAGGCGGACCATCAATACGTCACGAACTCGCCCATGGAAAAATGACGGACAAAGAATTTTGGAGTCCCGATGTAACCTATTCGGTATGGCTAGTTTTAAAATTAGTTACGCTCTCAGTCCTGCGGCATTGGGACGAGGTTGCTGCTCATATATCAAGACGCTCACCTCGGGCGCTTTAATGTACAAGTGACAGCTTTCGAATAGTTGAGGGTAGAGAGGCTCCCCTCTCCCCTTGGCGGCGGGGCGAAACCCTCCTAACCTATCCGTCTTGCTGACAAATAAACGCCCTGGAGGATGCCCCCATGTCCTATACGCTGCATGAGTTCGCCGCCGATATCCGCGCGGCGCTGACCGCCGATCCCGGCCCGGCGGGCCAGGAGAAGGTACGCCTTCTGACCGAGAAGGCCCTGCGCGACACGGATTTCATGGCCGCCTGCTTCGGCGTGCCCGCGCCCAAGGAACGCGAAGTGCTGTACGAGGATGCCGATCTCGGCTTCGCCATCTGCCGCCATGTCTATACGGGTGCGAAGGATTCCGGCCCGCACGATCACGGCCCCACCTGGGCGATCTACGGCCAGGCCGAGGGCGAGACCGACATGACCGACTGGCGCATCGTCACCCCGCCCTCTGGCGGCAAGCCGGGCCGGGTGGAGAAGACGCGGACCTACCGGCTGACGCCGGGCGTGGCGCATCTCTATCTTGCCGGGGACGTGCACGCGCCCTACCGCGCCGGCCCCACCAAGCTGATCCGCATCGAGGGCCGGAACACCGACAAGATCAGCCGCACGCCCCTCGAAGCGGCGGCGTGAGGTAATACTCAAACCGTCATTCCCGGGCCACCCTCTGGCTTGACCAGAGGGACCGGCAATCCAGGGTTCAGCTTACTCGACCGACGATCCAGCGAGCGGAAGCCTGGCCCCCCGCAACAAGTGCGGGGGTGACGAGGGTGGGCATGCGGGCAGCAAGTGCATAAAGCGGCGGCGCGCCGGTCTCCCCTCACCCAGCCCCCGCCGCCCTGAAAAACCCCGCATAATCGCGGTGCCGGGGTTGCGTTCGCGCGCGGCGGGCCAATATTAGGGGCCGCCGGGCGGTCCCGCCCGTTTTCGCGTGCCCGCCCACAACCTGGTCCTTATCTCCCATGCTTCTCGATTTCGGAATGGTTGCCGCCGGCCTTGTCCTTCTGTTCCTGGGCGGCGAAGGGCTGGTGCGCGGCAGTGTGGCCATCGCCACGCGGCTGGGCATCTCCAAGCTGGTGGTCGGCATGGTGATCGTGGGCTTCGGCACCTCGGCGCCGGAGCTGGTGGTGTCGCTGCAGGCCGCATTGGCCGGCTCCCCCGATATCGCGCTCGGCAATGTCATCGGCTCCAACATCGCCAATATCCTGCTGATCCTGGGCATCGCCGCGCTGCTGACGCCGCTGGCCAATGAGGATGGCGGCATCAAGCGCGAGGCGCTGGTCATGCTGCTGGTCGCCGCCGCGCTGGTGGCCGCGCTGTGGTATGGCGAGCTGAACCGCCTCATCGGCTTCGCGCTGCTGGCCGGCCTTGCGGTGCATCTGACGCTGGCCTTCCTGAAGGAGCGCCGCAGCCGCGCCGATATCGCCGAAGGTGCTGCTCCAGAGGGCGCTCACGAGCATGAGGCGGACGAGGTCACCGACATTCCGCTGAAGCTGCCCATCGCCATCATCGCCACGCTGACCGGGCTGGGGCTGCTGGTGGTGGGCGCGGAGCTGATGGTCGAGGGTTCAACCGCGATTGCCCGCGATTTCGGCGTGTCGGAGGCGGTCATCGGCCTGACCATCGTTGCTGTCGGCACCTCGCTGCCGGAGCTGGCGACCGCCATCGTCGCCGCGATCCGCCGGCATTCCGATGTGGTGCTGGCCAACATCGTCGGCTCCAATATCTTCAACGTGCTGGCGATCCTGGGCATCACCGCCACCATCGCGCCGATCGGCGTCAGCGAGCGGTTCCTGCTGATCGACGGGCCGATCATGCTGGTGGTCACGCTGCTGGCCTTCGTGATCCTGCTGCGCGCCCGCACCGTCTCCCGGCTGATCGGCGGCGGGTTCCTGGCGTCCTATTGCGGCTATATCCTGTTTCTTGCCAGCATGGGCTGAGCCGGCAGGGAGCCAAGCGGGAAGAGGTTATTGCGGCTCGCTATTTTCAGCTTGATCGTTAATAAAAACAAAAGACCTTTAGGATAATGTTCCGGCAAAATGCCGGATCAGAACCCGGCCAGAACTGGATCAGACCGAATATGAGCGTGCCTCCCGAGGCCCCCTGGACCGACCCGACGGACGCCGATGTCGAGCGTGCGGCAGACCGGATTCTGGCTGCCGATACCGAGGTGCCGGCGGCGGAGCTGCGGACGATCAGCGATTGCACGATACGGGTTTCCTGGATTTCCGAGTCGTCCCGCATCGGCGAGCCGACCCTCGCCTTCCTGTTCGATTACTGGCGCGGGCTCGACGCGGCGCAGCCGGATGGCGTGCCGTTCGCCGCTGAGGTCGATGGCATCGACCTGATGCCGGCGCTGGGCAACATCATGCTGCTGGATGTGGAGCGCGACGGGCTCGACGCGCGCTACCGGCTCTATGGCACCAAGGTCGCCAGCAAGGCCGGGCGCGACTGGACCGGCTGGCTGGTCTCCGAAATGGGCCGCACCACGCAAACCCCGGCCACCCTGCTCTACCGCGCCGGCTACCGGGCCGTCTTCCAGCGGCGCGCGGCGCTGTTCACCGAGCATAACTCGCCCCCCTGGGTGGCGGCCGAGGCCTGGCGCCGGCTGATCCTGCCGCTGTGCGACGAGACCGGGAACTGCATCCGCTTCCTGGTCGGCAACATGGCCGTCGGTCACCGGCTGATGAGCGAGGCGCAGATCGAGGCGCAGCAACGCCACCTGCGCAAGCACTGAGCTTTCATCCGACCGCCAGGTTAGGGTAACCTGCTGCGCGGAAAGGGAGAACTCATGCTGGAAATTCCGAAGATTGCGCTGCCCGGCGGCGAAACCGTGCCGATTCTGGGCCAGGGCACCTGGGGCATGGGCGAGGATGCGCGCCGCGCCGGGCAGGAGGCGGACGCGCTGCGGCACGGGCTCGACCTCGGCATCAACCTCATCGATACGGCGGAGATGTACGCCGATGGCCGCGCCGAACAGATCACCGGCGAGGCGATCAAGGGGCGGCGCGAGGCGGTCTTCCTGGTCAGCAAGGTGCTGCCCGGCAATGCCAGCCGTGCCGGCACCATCGCCGCCTGCGAGCGCAGCCTGAAGCATCTCGGGACCGACCGGATCGATCTCTACCTGCTGCACTGGCGCGGCCCGCATCCGCTGGCCGAGACGCTGGCCGGCTTCGAGGAACTGCAGCAGGCCGGCAAGATCCGCCATTGGGGGGTCAGCAATTTCGACATGGAGGATTGCCGGGAGCTGGACAGCCTCGCCCCCGGAATCAGCCCAGGAAAGGCCGCGACCAATCAGGTGCTGTTCAATCTGATGCGCCGCGGCATCGAATACGACCTGCTGCCCTGGTCACGCGAACGCGGCATGCCCGTCATGGCCTATTCGCCGATCGAACAGGGCCGGCTGCTGAAATATCCGGCACTCGGCAAGGTGGCGGAACGCTATGGCGCCACCCCCGCGCAGGTCGCGCTGTCCTGGCTGCTGCGCCAGCCCGGCGTGATCGCCATACCGAAAGCCGCGCGCGCCGCCCATATCGAGGAGAATCTGGCAGCGCTGGACATCAGGCTGGACCGCGACGATCTGGCCCTGCTCGACCGCACCTTCCCGCCCCCTGCCAGCGCCCGGCCGCTGGAAATGCTCTGACACAAATAATTCGGGATTTTCATGTTGCTTGGCGCGCATAAAACATAGAAATTTAGATAAATAAATCACCCTGAACGGGTACGGCCATGAGCGACAATCCCGACATCATCCACCCGCGCGGACGTTCGTTCGGCGCGTACTGGATGTGCTTGCCGAAACGCGATTTCCTGCCGGACCGTGACCAGATCGATCTGGCGCAGCTGAAGGAAATCCTGCCCTCCTTCGTCATCCTGCAATATGAATCGCCGTCCATGATCCGCTTTCGCCTGGCCGGCACGGATGAGGTGAAGCGCTATGGATTCGAAGTGACCGGCAGGAACTACCTGGATTTCGTACCGGACGAACGCAAGGCAGAAGCCCTGCAGACCTTCGAAACCATGCTGCGGCACCCCTGCGGCTCGCGGAACCTGATCGAGACCGTCACCTCCTCCGGCCGCATCGTGATAAACGAGGCCATTGGCTATCCGATGCGGGGCAGCGACGGGCGCGCCGACCAGCTGATCTTCCAAAGCAACGATATCGAGGGCAAGCTGGAACCTTATCAGCGCAGGGATGTGGTGGCGCAGCACCGCCGTTTGCGCGAACGCCGCTTCATCGATATCGGCGCCGGGCTGCCTTCACTCACCGTCTGACGCCTGCCTTCCCCAACTGCCGGTCAGACCTGATCCAGCGGCGTTTGCTTTCCCAACAGCGAAGCCTCATACTGCGCGGCAAGGCTGAGAAAATCAGCAAATGCAAACGCTTGGGAGGGTTCTATGAGTCATGGCAGCCAGCCTTCAGCCGGCACGCGCCGGCTTCGTTCGCAACTCTGGTTCGACAATCCCGACAACCCCGCCATGACCGCGCTCTATCTGGAGCGCTACCTGAATTTCGGCCTGACTCGGGCGGAACTGCAATCCGGCAAGCCGATCATCGGCATCGCCCAGACCGGCTCCGATCTGTCACCCTGCAACCGGCACCATCTCGACCTCGCCAAGCGCGTGCGCGAGGGCATCAATGCCGCCGGCGGCGTGGCCTTCGAATTTCCCGTCCACCCGATCCAGGAAACCGGCAAGCGCCCGACCGCGGCCCTGGACCGTAACCTGGCCTATCTGGGGCTTGTCGAGCTGCTGTACGGCTATCCGCTGGACGGCGTGGTGCTGACCACCGGCTGCGACAAGACCACGCCGGCCTGCATCATGGCCGCGGCCACGGTGAACATCCCGGCCATCGTGCTGTCCGGCGGGCCGATGCTGAATGGCTGGTGGAAAGGCGAGCGCACCGGCAGCGGCACCATCGTCTGGAAGGCGCGCGAGCGCCATGCGGCCGGCGACATAAACTATGACGAGTTCATGGATATCGTCTCTTCCTCCGCGCCCTCGGTCGGCCATTGCAACACGATGGGCACGGCCTCGACGATGAACGGGCTGGCCGAAGCGCTGGGCATGTCGCTGCCGGGCTGCGCCGCGATTCCCGCCCCCTACCGCGAGCGCGGGCAGATCGCCTACGAGACCGGCCTGCGCGCGGTGGAGATGGTATGGGAAGACCTGAAGCCGTCGGACATCCTGACGCGCGAGGCCTTCGAGAACGCCATCGTGGTGAACTCCGCCATCGGCGGATCGACCAACGCGCCGATCCATATCAACGCGATTGCCCGGCATATCGGCGTCGAGCTGAACAACGATGATTGGGAGAAGATCGGCTACGACATTCCGCTGATCGTGAACCTGCAGCCCGCCGGCAAATATCTCGGCGAGGAATTCCACCGCGCCGGCGGCATCCCGGCCGTGGTCAACGAGCTGATGAAGCACGGTAAGATCCGCGAGAATGCCATCACTGCCAACGGCAAGCCCATCGGCGAAAACTGCCGGGGCCGCGAGGCGGAGGGCGACGATGTCATCCTGCCCTATGAAAAGCCGATGGTGGACAAGTCAGGCTTCCTGCATCTGCGCGGCAATCTGTTCGATTCGGCGATCATGAAGACCAGCGTGATCTCGCCGGATTTCCGCAAGCGCTACCTCTCCGACCCGCAGGACCCCAACGCCTTCGAGGGCCGCGCCATCGTCTTCGAGGGGCCGGAGGATTACCACCACCGCATCGACGATGCGTCGCTGAAGATCGACGATTCCTGCATGCTGTTCGTGCGCGGTACCGGCCCCATCGGCTATCCCGGCGGCGCGGAGGTGGTGAACATGCAGCCGCCGGCAGCGCTCATCAAGCAAGGCATCCTCGCCCTGCCCTGCATCGGCGACGGGCGGCAGTCCGGCACCTCGGGCTCGCCCTCGATCCTGAACGCCGCCCCCGAGGCGGCATTGAATGGCGGCCTCGCCATCCTGCAGACCGGCGACCGAGTGCGCATCGACCTGAACAAGCGCACCGCCGATATCCTGATCCCGGCTGAGGAATATGAGAAGCGCAAGGCCGACCTCATCGCCAAGGGCGGTTTCCCCTATCCCGATCACCAGACGCCCTGGCAGGAAATCCAGCGCGGCATGGTCTCGCAATTCGACGAGGGCATGGTGCTGAAGCCGGCCGTGAAATACCAGCGCGTTGCCCAGACCAAAGGCGTGGCCCGGGACAATCACTGAGGACGGAAGAGGACACATCCCTCGCCCCGGATGGGGAGAGGGAAGAGAGAAAAGAGCCGCTCCACGAAGAGACGGCGACTGAAACAAAAACAGGGAGAGAAGCTTCATGCGGATACTGATTATCGGGGCGGCCGGCATGATCGGCCGCAAGCTGACGCAGCGTCTGGTCGCAGATGGAACGCTGGGCGGCACGCCCATCGGGCACCTGCATCTGGTCGATGTGACGACACCCGAAAAGCCGGACGCCCCCTTCGCGGTGGAGGTGGAGCCGGCCGACCTGTCGCAGCCAACCGCCGCTGCCCGCCTGACCGCCAGCCGACCGGATGTGATCTTCCATCTGGCGGCCATTGTCTCCGGCGAGGCGGAGGCGGATTTTGAGAAGGGCTACCGCATCAATCTGGACGGCACGCGCTACCTGCTGGAATCGATCCGCCGCACCGGCGGGCAGGATTATTGCCCGCGCCTTGTCTTCACCTCCTCCATAGCCGTGTTCGGCGCCCCCTTCCCCGAGGCCATCGGCGACGAGTTCCTGTCGGCGCCGCTGACCAGCTACGGCACGCAGAAGGCCATCGGCGAGCTGCTGCTGGCGGATTACACCCGCAAGGGTTTCGTCGATGGCATCGGCATCCGCCTGCCCACCATCTGCGTGCGGCCGGGCACGCCGAACAAGGCGGCGTCGGGCTTCTTCTCCAACATCATCCGCGAGCCGTTGGTGGGCAAGGAGGCGGTGCTCCCGGTCTCCGAGGATGTGCGGCACTGGCACGCCAGCCCGCGCGCGGCCGTCGGCTTCCTGCTGCATGCCGCAACCATCGATGGCGACAAGGTCGGCCCGCGCCGCAACCTGGCCATGCCGGGCCTCTCCACCACGGTCGGCGAACAGATCGAGGCGTTGCGCAATATCGCTGGCGACAAGGCGGTAAAGCTGATCCGCCGCGAGCGCGACCCGATCATCGAGACCATCGTCGCCGGCTGGCCGCGCAATTTCGAGGCAAAACGCGCCACCGCACTGGGCTTCAAGGCCGAAAGCAGCTTCGAGGAGATCATTCGCATCCATATCGAGGACGAGCTGGGCGGCCGTCTCTGATACAGGGCGCGCTTTGTAAATTCAGACTATCTTATTCAACCTAAAAAGGAATCTAAGAGGCCGTCACACCTATCCCCTTGCGCTAATTAGAAACCCCTTCTATGTTTTTTCCTAATAAAACAAAGCCCGCCTCGATGCGGGTGTTGGGAGGGAAAGCATGGCGTCCGTGCAAATTCGGGACGTGCGCAAGGCCTTCGGCCCGGTCGAGGTTCTTCATGGTGTGTCGATCGACATAGACGATGGAGAATTCGTCATCCTCGTCGGTCCGTCGGGTTGCGGAAAATCCACATTGCTGCGGATGATCGCCGGGCTGGAAGGCATTTCCGGCGGCGATATCCTGATCGGCGAGCGCGTGGTGAACCATGTGCCGCCCAAGGAACGGGACATCGCCATGGTGTTCCAGAATTACGCGCTCTACCCGCACATGACGGTCGGCGAGAATATGGGCTTCTCGATGAAGCTGCGCGGCGCGTCGAAGGAAGAGTTCGACAGCCGGGTCCAGGTCGCTGCTGAGATATTGGGGCTGACCCAGCTGCTGGACCGCTATCCGCGCCAGCTCTCCGGCGGCCAGCGCCAACGCGTCGCCATGGGCCGCGCCATCGTGCGCGACCCGCAGGTCTTCCTGTTCGACGAGCCGCTGTCCAACCTCGACGCCAAGCTGCGCGTTGCCATGCGCACCGAAATCAAGGCGCTGCACCAGCGGCTGGCCTCCACCACCGTCTATGTGACGCATGACCAGATCGAGGCCATGACCATGGCCGACAAGATCGTCGTCATGCATGACGGTATCGTCGAGCAGATCGGCGATCCGCTGGGCCTGTACGACCGGCCGGACAATCTGTTCGTCGCCGGCTTCATCGGCTCGCCCGCCATGAACATGCTGAAGGGCCGGATCGAAGCGAACGGCCAGCTTTCCTTCGTCAGCGATGGCGGTGTGCGCCTGCCGCTGTACGACGCGCCTTCGGCATCGCATGGCAAGGCGGTGGTCTACGGAATCCGCCCGGAACATATGGTGCTGGCCGATGACGGCGCCGAGGCGACGGTGACCGTGGTCGAGCCGACAGGCTCCGAAATCCAGGTGGTGGCGGATATGGGCGGCACCGAGATCATCGTGGTGTTCCGCGAACGCCATGCCTTCCGGCCGGGCGAGCGCATCAAGGTGGCGCCGACGCCGGGCTACATACACCTGTTCGACGCGGAGACCGGCAACCGCCTCTGACGGACGGTTTGCCACTGGCCCGGAAAAGGGCCGAAAACGGCCGGCAAACAAGCCGGACCGACAAGCAAGCAAGGGAGGAATGGGCAATGAGTTTTACCAGACGCGATCTGTTGAAGAGCAGCGCCGGCGTCGTTGCCGGTGTGGCCGGGGGTGCGGCGGGTGCCGGGCTGATCCGCCCCGGTGGGGCTGCCGCCCAGGATATGAAGCTTCAAGCCGGAAGCCGGCGCCACCCTGCGCGTGCTGCGTTGGCGCCGCTTCGTCGCCGGCGACGAGGAACAGTGGGTGGCCAACACCAAGAAATTCACCGAGAAGACCGGCGTCGAGGTGCGCATCGACAATGAAAGCTGGGAGGATGTGCGCCCGAAGGCGGCGGTCGCGGCCAATGTCGGCTCCGGCCCGGACATCATCATCGGCTGGTTCGACGATCCGCACCAGTATCCCGACAAGCTGGTCGATGTCAGCGATGTCGCCAACTATCTCGGCAAGAAATATGGCGGCTGGTATCCGGTGGCCGAACAATACGGCAAGAAGGACGGGCGCTGGATCGGCCTGCCGCTGGGGGCCGCCGGCGCCTGCATGGTCTATCGTCGGAGCTGGGTGCAGGAGGCTGGATTCGAGAAGTTCCCGCAGGATTACCGCGAAGTGCTGAAATGCGCCAAGGCGCTGAAGGCCAAGGGCCATCCGATGGGCATGGCGCTGGGCAATGCGGTCGGTGACGGCAATGGCTGGGTGCACACCATCCTCTGGGGCTTCGGCGGCAAGATGGTGAACGACAATAATGAGGTCGTCCTGAACAGCCCGGAAACGGTCGCCGCGCTGGAATATGTGAAGGAACTGTACGAGAGCTTCATCCCCGGCACGCTGTCCTGGCTGGATTCCAACAACAACAAGGCCTTCCTGGCCGGCGAGATCGGCGCCACCAACAACGGCATCTCGGTCTATTACGCCGCCAAGACCTCCAAGGATGAGGCGATGAAGGCGATAACCGCCGACATCGAACATGTGAACATGCCGATCGGCCCGGTCGGCAAGCCGACCGAACTGCACCTGTTCACCCAGGCGATGCTGTTCAAGCACACCAAATACCCTAATGCGGCGAAGGAATATCTCCGCTTTATGTGGGAGAAGGAGCAGTACGAGCCTTGGCAGCAGGCAGCCATCGGCTACATCACGCACCCGCTGGCGGCCTACGAATCGAACCCGATCTGGACGGTCGATCCGAAGCACACGCCCTACCGCGACTGCGTGAAGAACATGCTGTCGAACGGCCATTCCGGCGATCTGGGCTATGCCTCGGCGGCGGCGATGGCGGACTACATCATCGTCAACATGTTCGCCGAGGTGTGCGGCGGCAACCAGACGCCGAAACAGGCGGCCGAGCGCGCGGCCAAGCGCGCCGAACGCTATTACCGCGTCTGATTCGTGACGGGGACGGCGCCATCCTTCGGGGTGGCGCCGGTCTCCCGCGATAAACCCTGACGACCAGTCCCAGCCCCGACGAACGGAGTCCGCATGGTCGCCGAAACGCCCGCCGAAACGCCGACCAAGGCGCGCCCGGCCCGGTCCGCAAAAACCGAAGCCTATGTGGTGCCGCTGACGGCGCGGCTGATGAACAACCGCAACTTCCTGGCGATCTGGTTCATGCTGCCGGCCGCCGCGATCCTGCTGCTGTTCCTGGCCTGGCCGCTGATTCTCGGCATCTACCTGTCGATGACCGATACCACCATCGGGCGGCGCGGTGTCTTCATCGGGCTGGAGAATTTCGAGCTGCTGGCCGACGACCCGGTGTTCTGGCTGTCGGTCTATAACACCTTCCTCTACACGCTGGTCGCCAGCATCCTGAAATTCGTGCTGGGGCTGTGGCTGGCGCTCATCATCAACGAGCACCTGCCCTTCAAGGCCTTCATCCGCGCCATTGTGCTGCTGCCCTGGATCGTGCCGACCGTGCTGTCGGCCATCGCCTTCTGGTGGATCTATGACGCGCAGTTCTCGGTGATCTCCTGGTCCCTGCAGCGCATGGGGCTGATCGACGAATACATCAATTTCCTGGGCGACCCGAACAATGCGCGGGCCAGCGTGATTGCCGCCAACACCTGGCGCGGCATCCCGTTCGTCGCCATCACCCTGCTGGCCGGGCTGCAGACCATCCCGCAATCGCTGTACGAAGCCGCGACCATCGACGGCGCCAGCGCCTGGCAGCGCTTCCGCTTCGTCACCTTCCCGATGCTCACGCCGATCATCGCGGTGGTGATGACCTTTTCGGTGCTGTTCACCTTCACCGACTTCCAGCTGATCTATGTGCTGACCCGTGGCGGTCCGCTGAACGCGACGCATCTGATGGCCACGCTGGGGTTCCAGCGCGCGATCCCCGGCGGCCAGCTGGGCGAGGGTGCGGCCATCGCGGTCGCCATGATCCCGTTCCTGCTGGCGGCCATCCTGTTCAGCTATTTCGGCCTGCAGCGCCGGCGCTGGCAACAGGGCGGCAAGGATTAGGGCGGCAAGGATTGAGGGCGACATCATGAGCACCGTAACGAACCGCCACGCCGACAGCGCCGGCACCGATATCGAGGCCCGCGAGGGTGGCCGCTCCCGTGGGCCGGCCCCCGATGACGGGATGCGCTACCTCTCCTCCATCCCGCGCCGGGTGGTGACGGTCTATATCCCGCTGGCGATCTTCCTGTTCGTGCTGCTGTTCCCGTTCTACTGGATGGCGATCACCACCTTCAAATCGAACGAGGAACTGTATAATTTCCGCGATTTCAGCCCGTTCTGGGTGGTGAACGCGACGCTGGCCAATGTCGAGAAGCTGTTCTTCGAGACCAGCTATCCGACCTGGCTGTGGAACACCATGCTGGTCTCCACCGTGGCGACCTTCCTGTCGCTGTTCTGCGCGGTGGGGGCCGCCTACGCCATCGAGCGGTTGCGCTTCACCGGTGCGCGCGCGGTCGGGCTGGCGATCTTCCTGGCCTATCTGGTGCCGCCCTCGATCCTGTTCATCCCGCTGGCGACCATGGTGTTCTCCTACGGGCTGTTCGACACCAGCTGGGCGCTGATCCTGACCTACCCGACCTTCCTGATCCCGTTCTGCACCTGGCTCCTGATGGGCTATTTCCGCTCCATCCCCTACGAGCTGGAGGAATGCGCGCTGATCGACGGCGCGTCGCGCCTGCAGATCCTGGTGCGGATCATCCTGCCGCTCTCCGTGCCGGGGCTGATCTCGGCGGGTATCTTCGCCTTCACCCTGTCCTGGAACGAGTTCATCTACGCGCTGACCTTCATCTCGTCCTCGGAGAACAAGACCGTGCCAGTCGGCGTGGTGACGGAGCTGGTGGAGGGCGATGTCTATCACTGGGGCTCGCTGATGGCGGGCGCCTTGCTCGGATCGCTTCCTGTCGCCATTCTGTATTCCTTCTTCGTCGAGCATTACGTCTCCTCGATGACGGGTGCGGTGAAGGAATAAGAACAGCGACAACGGAGGACGCCATCCCATGAACCAGATCGACCTGAAGGGCCGCCGGGCGGTAGTCACCGGCGGCGCGCAGGGCATCGGCCTTGCGATCACGAAGCGCCTGCTGCTCTCCGGCGCTTCGGTGGCGGTCTGGGACGCCGATGCGGGGGTGACGAAGAAGGCGCTGGAGCAGCTTTCCGGCCACACCATCGGCGTGCCCGTGGATGTGACCGATTACGACGCGGTGGCCGAAGCCGAGAAACAGACCGTCGCGGCGCTGGGCGGCATCGACATATTGGTGTGCAACGCCGGCATCGCCGGCATGAACACGACCATCGCCGAGTATCCCATCGAGGAATGGAAGCGGGTTCTCGATATCGACCTCAACGGCGTGTTCCATTGCTGCAAGGCCGTGGTGCCCGGCATGGTCGCCCGCGGCTATGGCCGCATCATCAACACAGCCTCCATCGCCGGCAAGGAAGGCAACCCCAATGCCGGCGCCTATTCGGCGGCGAAGGCCGGCGTCATTGCGCTGACCAAGTCGCTGGGCAAGGAGCTGGCCGGCCACGACATCGCGGTGAACTGCATCACCCCGGCCGCCGCGAAGACGCGCATCTTCGACCAGATGACCCAGACCCATATCGACTACATGCTGCAGAAGATCCCGCGCGGCCGCTTCGTGCAGGTGGAGGAGATCGCCGCCATGGTCGCCTGGCTGGCCTCGGCGGAGAATTCCTTCACCACCGGCGCGGTGTTCGACCTGTCGGGCGGCCGGGCGACGTATTAGCAGCCTTTTAGAATTCCATTCCTGATTTCAGCCCGGGAGCCTCCGCCCCGGCGGCAAGGGCCGTAATGGTAGCAGCCAGGCTGTCGACATCGAAAAGCTGCCTGCCGTCCCAATCCCGCATGACGCCAAGTTCATCCGGGCGTATTCCGAGATTCACCAAGAAAACCGCCAGTGCCTGCACATCTTCAGGATAAGCGTGTAGAACCTGAACCCATTCTTCGTCTTCGGAAGCGGCAAGAAGGCCGCATGTTGCCTTATCGATATCGGCACCGCCAAACAGCAAGGCAATGTCGCCCCCGGCCTCAAGCTTTCTTGCCAGCCCAAGGGAGGGGATATACCGCTCGAATCCGGCTAGCGGCCTGTGAACGAAGACGTTCGTTTCCTTGACGCTCATGTCGCACCCGCCTTCCAAAGGCTAAAGGCAAATGTACTACGTTAAATAACCCTGATGCACGATCTTATATATGGTAACTGCCAGCGCGATTGTCTCGTCATCCTCGCGCCGGAGACCTTCCACGGGTAAATCTTCCATACGCCAATGCGCTATTCCACCTGGACTTATACTAGGGCGAGCGACCGCCATGAACTCGATGCCATCGGAATCGTCGCAATCCGCTCCAGCTGGCTCGCCCAGGCAAAGCGGCTTCTTATAGGCCCTCACCGTCGGGAATAGCCCGTTAAGTCTCCCGGGCCTCCCCCATATCTCGCCTGACCGCTTCTGTATCTGAGCTATTTCGAAGGTTTGCGTTGGGGATTCCTTTCGATGAAATGGGCCGTACATTACCACCCCTACAATACCAACCCGCGATAGCGTTCAGTATAAGGTAACAATTTTTAAACTTCACTCCCCCCGTGCCAGCTGCTTCAGCGCGTCGGGGATATCGTCCCAGCCGTCATAGGTGCCGTCCTTGAAGAAGGCGACCACGCCGTTGCGGTCGATAATGAAGGTGGTGGGGGTGCGGGCGCGCAAGCTCTGGCCGTCAGCGAAGGTGATGCCGTGATAGGCGTTGGCATCATAGACCGGGATATCGATCTTCTTCGACTTCAGCCAGTCGCGCGTGACCGAGGCATCCTCGCGGATCGGGATCAGGAAGAAGGCGATGGCGGGATCGTCCTTCACCTGCCTGTAGGCCGCGTGCACGCGGGAAATCTCACCCTGGCAATAGGGGCACCAGGTGCCGAACTGTTGGAACAGCACGGCCTTGCCGCGCATCCCTTCCAGCGTCAGCTTGTTGCCGGCTTCGTCGGTGAGGTCGAGGTCGGGAATCGGCTCGCCGACAGCGATGCCGCGCTTCACCCCGTCCGAGGGCGGGCTTGATGTGCGCAGGGCCAGCGCCGCGCTGCCGGCGGCGGCATATTTCTCGGCCAGTGCGGCATCGTCCGGCTGCGGTTCGAACACCACGTTACGGTCGCGGGCATAGATGCGGCAGGGCGTGCGCGCCCGCTTGTTGCAATAGGAGAGTGCATACTGCTCCGCCTCGTAGGCGCTGCCGCCGCGCCCCCAGCCCCAGCCGCCATCGGGCGACAGGGCGAACACGTAATCGCGCCCCGGTTCGTCCCGCACCTTGTCGAGATAGGCTTCCCACCCCTTCAGCCCGCTGGCATGCAGGAAGGGCGGCGCCTCGGCCAAGGCCGGCCCCGCCGGCAGGAGCAGCGCCAAAATCGCAAAGAAGACATTCCGTACAGACCGCCGCATCTCACACCTCCGGCTTTTCTCTACAGCGGTAAAATAATGCCATGGCCGTGCGGCGCTGCCGACAATTTTTAGATGACAAAAGCGTGATGGACGATTTGTCCCCAGCCATGCGTCAGCCTTGACCCTTGGCTTCGCCTGTCAGGGCTACTAACATCCGCGCCGAAGTCCGACATAACAGTTGCGACCGATCCGAATCACAGGAGAAACGCCAATGTATCCCGAGGTTTCCCTCTATATTGACGGCAAATGGTGCAAGGGCGCCACGGGCCGCAGCGAGCCGATCCTGAACCCGGCCACCGAAGAGGAAATCGGCACCGTCCCGCATGCCGACAAGGCGGACCTCAACCGCGCGCTGGCCGCCGCCGAGAAGGGCTTCGCGCAGTGGAAGCACGTCTCCGCCTATGACCGCTCGAAGATCATGCGCAAGGCCGCCGACCTGCTGCGCAGCCGCGCCGACGCCATTGCCAAGGTGATGACGCTGGAGCAGGGCAAGCCCGTCGCCCAGGCCAAGGGCGAGACGATGGCCGGCGCCGACATCATCGACTGGTTCGCCGAGGAAGCGCGCCGCACCTATGGCCGCGTCATCCCGGCCCGCGCCGACGGCATCTACCAGCTGGTCATCAAGGAGCCGGTCGGCGTCGTCGCCGCCTTCACGCCGTGGAACTTCCCGATCAACCAGGCGGTGCGCAAGATTTCCGCCGCCCTGGCCGCCGGCTGCTCGATCATCATCAAGGGCCCGGAGGAAACCCCGGCTGCCTGCATGGAACTGGTCAAGGCCTATATCGACGCCGGCGTGCCGGCGGGCGTCATCAACCTGGTCTATGGCGTGCCGTCCGAGGTGTCGGAATATCTGATCCCGCACCCGATCGTGAAGAAGGTCACCTTCACCGGCTCCACCGCCGTGGGCAAGCAGCTCGCCGGTCTGGCCGGCCTGCACATGAAGCGCGTGACGATGGAGCTGGGCGGACACGCCCCGGCCATCGTGTTCGAGGATGCCGACCTCGACACCGCCGTGAAGATTCTGGGCGTGAACAAGTTCCGCAATGGCGGGCAGGTCTGCGTCTCGCCGACCCGCTTCCTGGTGCATGAATCACTGTACGGCAAGTTCGTCGATGCCTTCACCGACATCGCGAAGAACACCAAGGTCGGCAACGGCCTGGAAGACGGCGTGGAGATGGGGCCGCTGGCCAATGGCCGCCGCGTCACCGCCATGGAGGCGCTGGTCGCCGACGCCGTGTCCAAGGGTGCCACGGTGAAGACCGGCGGCAAGCGCATTGGCAACAAGGGCTATTTCTTCGAGCCGACGGTGCTGACCGACGTGTCGGACGATGCCCGCATCCTGCATGAGGAGCCGTTCGGCCCGGTCGCCCCGATCATGCCGTTCAGCAGCTTCGACGAGGTGGTGAAGGAGGCCAACCGCCTGCCCTACGGCCTGGCGGCTTATGCCTACACCAACTCCGCCAAGACTGCGAACGCCATCGGCGCCGCCGTCGAGAGCGGCATGGTATCGATCAACCATCACGGCCTGGCCCTGCCGGAAGTGCCGTTCGGCGGCATCAAGGACAGCGGTTATGGCAGCGAGGGCGGTTCGGAAGCCATTGAGGCCTATCTGAACACCAAGTTCGTCACACAAGCCGGCCTGTAAGGGGCTGGCCTGTAAGCCGGTCCTGCCGACAAGAAAAAAGGCCGTCACCCTCGCGGGTGGCGGCCTTTTTCGTGTCGTGCGGCAAGAAGATCAGGCGGTCTGGCCTAGGCGGTCTGCCCGGCCCCGTCGCCCAGCTTGGAGGCCAGCGAGGCTTCCAGGAAGCGGTCGATATCGCCATCCAGCACGGCGCCGGAATTGCCGGTCTCAACCCCGGTGCGCAGGTCCTTCACCATCTGATAGGGCTGCAGCACATAGGAGCGGATCTGGTGCCCCCAGCCGATGTCGGTCTTGGCGTCTTCCTGCGCCTGCGCCGCCTCCTCGCGCAGCTGCAATTCCCGCTCATACAGACGCGCCTTCAGCATCGAGAAGGCGGTAGCGCGGTTCTTGTGCTGCGAGCGGTCGCTCTGGCACTGCACCACGATGCCGGTCGGGATATGGGTGATGCGGATGGCACTGTCGGTCTTGTTGACGTGCTGGCCGCCGGCCCCCGAGGCCCGGTAGGTGTCGATGCGCAGGTCCTTTTCCTCGTATTCCACCTCGATCTCGTCATCGACCACGGGATAGACCCACACCGAGGAAAAGCTGGTGTGGCGCCTGGCCTGCGAATCGAACGGCGAGATGCGCACCAGCCGGTGCACGCCGCTTTCATGCTTCAGCCAGCCATAGGCATTCGGGCCAGTGATCTTCAGCGTGGCCGATTTCAGCCCGGCTTCTTCGCCGGCGCTTTCTTCCAGCCATTCGACCTTGTAGTCATGCTGCTCGGCCCAGCGTGTGTACATGCGCGACAGCATCAAGGCCCAGTCCTGCGCCTCGGTGCCGCCAGCGCCGGCATGCACTTCAAGATAGCAGTCATTGCTGTCCGCCTCGCCCGACAGCAGGCTTTCCAGCTGCTTCTTGGCCGCGATCTCGCGCAGCCGAGCCAGTACCTTCTCGGCCTCGGTGACGACATCCTGGTCGCCCTCCATCTCGCCGAGTTCGATCAGTTCCAGCGTATCGTTCAGCTCGCGCTCGATGGCGCGATAGCCCTCGATGCCCTTTTCCAGCTGGGTGCGCTCGCGCAGCAGCTTCTGCGCCTTGTCGCTGTCGTTCCACAAATTGGGATCGGCCGTGAGGGCATTCAGCTCGTCGAACCGGGAAACCGCACGATCCCAGTCAAAGATGCCTCCTCAGCAGCGCCAACGAGTCTCTGATCTCGTCGGCGACCGCTTGAATTTCCGCGCGCATCGCGTCTCTCCAAATCCAGTCAGGTTGCCGGCGGCATGCCGGCAGGAAGCGCCCTTAATACAGGCCGCCGAGCCCGGTCGCAACCGGCGCCCTTTCATCTCCGGTCGTGGTATCGCCGATGGAAGGCGGCATGTCCGCCTGCCCCGGTTCCGGCGCCGTGCCGGGCCGGAACGCTTCCAGGATCACCGCACCGCCATCGCCGGACCGCGCCAGCTGGCCCGTGGAGGCGTCGATGCGCACGAACTGCACGCCGGGCGGCACACGGAACGGGACCGAGGGCTCGCCTTCCAGCGCCTCGGCCATGAAGGCCTTGAAGATCGGCGCCGCGACGGTGGAACCCGACTCGCGCCCCCCCAGGGTGCGGGGCTGGTCGAAACCGACGAACACGCCAACCGCCAGATCCGGCGAAAAGCCGACGAACCAAGTGTCCAGACTGTCGTTGGTGGTGCCGGTCTTGCCGGCCAGCGGGCGGTTCAGCTCGGCGATCCGGCGGCCGGTGCCACGCAGGACCACCCCCTGCAGCATGGAGGTCATCTGATAGGCCGTCACCGGCGCGACCACCTCCTCGCGCAAATCCGGCACCCGGGGGACGCTCTGCCCGTCCCAGACATCGACGAGGCAGTCCTCGCAGGGCCGCACATCGTGACGGTACAGCGTCCGGCCGTTGCGGTCCTGGATGCGGTCGATCAGATGCGGGGATATCCGCTTGCCGCCATTCACCATCATGGCGTAGCCGGCGGTCATCCGCATCAGCGTGGTTTCCCCGGCGCCCAGCGACATCGACAGCAGCGGCTGCAGATCGTCCATCACCCCGAAACGGCGGGCATACTCCACCACCTTCGGCATGCCGACCATCGCCGCCAGCCGCACCGTCATCAGGTTGCGCGACTTCTCGATGCCGACGCGCATCGGCTGCGGGCCATAGAATTCGTTGGAATAGTTGGAAGGCTTCCATTTCGGCAGCCCCGGCCCCTGGTCGAGAACGATGGGGCCGTCGATGATGACGGTGGCCGGCGTGAAGCCATTATCCAGCGCCGCCATATAGACGAAGGGCTTGAAGGAGGAACCGGGCTGCCGGTTCGCCTGGGTGACCCGGTTGAACTGGCTTTCGTCGAAGCTCCAGCCACCGGTCATCGCCAGCACGCGGCCGGTATGCGGGTCCATCGCTACCAGCGCACCTTCCACATCAGGCACCTGACGCAGAGCGAAATTCCCCTCCGACGACAGCGCCTCGACAGCAATCACGTCACCGACCGCCAACACATCGCCGGCGCGGCGCACCTCCGCCCCCAGCTTCTGATCCTCCTGCCAGGGCCGCGCCCAGCGCAGCTCAGCGAAGGGCACGGTACCGCGCGCGCCATCGGTCAGCCCGACACGGACCTGATCATTGGCGACCTCCAGCACCACGGCCAGCCGCCACGGCGCCAGCCCGGCCGGCGTCTTCACCTGCGCCAGCGCCACCCGCCAGTCGCCGCCCACATCGATCCGGTCGATGGGGCCGCGCCAGCCATGCCGCCGGTCATAGGCGACCAGGCCGTCGCGCAACGCGCGGTCGGCAATAGCCTGAAGTTCTGGCGAGATCGATGTCCGAACCGACAGGCCGCCGCCATAGGCGCCATCCTCGCCGAAGCGGTCAACCAGTTCGCGGCGCACTTCCTCGGCGAAATAATCGGCGACGGTGAACTGCTCCGAATCGCGGCGTCGCATCATCAGCGGCTCGGCCATCGCCATATCGGCCTCGGCGGCCGAGATATGGCCGTTTTCCAGCATGCGCATGATAACCCAGTCGCGCCGCGCCTTGGCGGCGTCGCGATGCCGTACCGGATGGTAATTGCTGGGCGCTTTCGGCAGCGCCGCCAGATAGGCCGCCTCGGCGATCGTCAGATCGACCAGCGACTTGTTGAAATAATTCAGCGCCGCCGCCGCCACGCCATAGGCGCGGTTGCCGAGGAAAATCTCGTTCAGATAAAGTTCGAGGATGCGTTCCTTGCTGAACGCCTTCTCCATGCGGAAGGCGAGCATCGCCTCCTTGATCTTGCGGTCGATGGAGACCTCGTTGGTCAGCAGGAAATTCTTCGCGACCTGCTGGGTGATGGTGGACGCCCCCACCGGGCGCCGGTCGGAGCCGAATTGCTGCAGGTTCTGCACCACGGCGCGCAGGATGCCCTGGACGTCGATACCGGGATGCTCGAAGAAATTCTTGTCCTCGGCCGACAGGAAGGCATTCACCAGCCGCTTCGGCATCGCCTCATAGGGCACGAAGACGCGGCGTTCGGTGGCATATTCGGCCAGCAGCCGACCGTCACCGGCATGCACGCGGGTCACCATCGGCGGACGGTAGTCCGCAAGCTGCTTATAATCCGGCAAATCCTGGCTGTAATGATGCAGCACGAAAGCCACACCGGCGACCCCGACAATCGTCAGAAGCAGCAAGAGTCCCGCCAGATATCCAAGAAACCGAGTCATTTTCCTCCGAAACCCGTCTGATCCGCCGGGAAGCCCGCAATGCGATGGCCAGCCCCGTTTCCAACCCCGTGCTCAATCCCTTGAGCAGCATCACCATCCTGTCACAACGTCACCACCATGGCAGCCGTTCCCAAAGAAGGGGATGCCTGCCGATGGTCCGTCCGCCCCAGATCAGGCCCCAGATCAGGCCCCCAGATCAGGCCCCTGGTCAGGAACGGCTGACGCTATCCTTGAAAGCGAAAAAAGCGTCAATGCCGCTGGCGATCCCGCGGGCCAGCTTGTCGCGATGGCGGGCATCGCGCAGATGGCGTTCGTCGGTCGCGTTCGACAGGAAGCCGAGTTCCACCAGCACCGAGGGTACGTCCGGCGCTTTTAACACGGCGAATCCGGCAAAACGATGGCTGCGGCGCAGCAGCGGCGTCACCGGGTCCAGTTCCTTCAGCAGCATGGCGGCGAACCGGGCGCTGTCGTTCATGGTTTCGCGCTGCGCCAGGTTGATGAGGATGTTGGTGACCTCGGGACTTTCCGTGGACAGGTCGATACCGCCGATAAGGTCGGCCTTGTTTTCCTTCTGCGCCAGCGCCTCGGCCTCGGCGTCAGAGGCGGTTTCCGACAGCGAATAGACCGACAGACCACGCAAATTCTTGTTCTTGATCGCATCGGCATGCAGCGAGATGAACAGTTCAGCCCCCTCGCGCCGGGCGATGGCGAAGCGTTCGCGCAACCGCACGAAGATGTCGCGCTCGCGAGTCAGCAACACATGGTACTTGCCGGTACGCTCCAGCACCTGCTTCAGCTGCTTGGCCATCGCCAGCGTGATGTCCTTCTCATAGACTCCACTGGTGCCGATAGCGCCCGGATCGACGCCGCCATGCCCCGGATCGATCGCCACCACGCGCTTGCCGTCGGCGCGGCGTGGCGTTTCGGCGAACGGAACCAGCGGCTGCCCCCGCGGCGGTGCCGGTGCCAGGCTGCGCCGCACCGCCATGCTGGTACGCGAGGCGGCCATGAACTTCGCCGGCGAACTTGCGGCAACATCGATCACCAGCCGGTAATGCGGCGTCTCGCCCGGCGGCAGCAGGAAAGCCTCCTGCACCTCGAACGGACGCGCCATGTCCATCACCACGCGCGACACGCCGGGCTGGAACAGGCCGTAGCGCAGGCCCTGGACCTGCCCGTCCCTGCCCGCGGCCATCTCCTCATCCAGCCGCCATTCGATCTCCGGCAGGTCGATGACCAGCCGATAGGGATCGGGCAGCAGGATGATCTGGAACTCGACCGACTGGCTGATATCGAAGACGATCCGGGTCTTGTCCGGGTGCTGGCCGACCCGCATGCCGGTCACGGACGGTTCGGCCACGGCCGCGTTCGTCAGCCCCAAAAGGAGAAGAAAAACTAGCAGGGACAATAATTTAGGAAACGCGGATTGCACCGCGCGGCGGCTTCCGGCGGCGGCAAGGGAGATCGGTCGAAGGGGTCCTGCCAGCTTGGCGAACATCTAGCGCCTCAGCGTCAATTCGCCACAAAATCTACATCAACTCTATCCGAAAGATCAATTCAAAACGCCAAATTTCGTTATTTTTTCGTCGCTTGCGGGATTTTCTTACAGTAGCGACAATTACGTTGTGGCGGACCCGCCCCCGGATTATGGTGTACACGCAAATTCCCGCTGTCTGTCGCACCCCTTCTAAAATTATCTTGGGCGCGACGGCGTCGCGATTGAGTGGTCAGGTAGAGTTTCTTGCTCCATCGGCTCCGATGCGAGGCGCTCAGGACAAAAAAGCGGAGAAAATGTGGAACCCTGGGGCCCCCGCCCTTGCCCTGCCAAGCGCAGGCAGGACGGGTTGGCCGACCGGCTATCCTTCATACTGGCCGCTTCACAGCGCCGTTCGGGATAGGGATGGCCCAGGCTGGCCCCGCTGATTGACCCGCAAGGGTCAGACTTTATTGCCGCGCCGGCGCCGCTGACCTTGAAACGGTTACGGTTAGCCTAGGCGCGCCCGGAGAAGGATATATGACGAAGCGTATGCTTATCGACGCGACCCATTCCGAAGAAACGCGGATGGTCGTGCTAAACGGCAATCGTCTTGAAGAGTTCGATTTCGAAACTGCCGCCAAGCGCCCCCTGAAGGGCAATATCTACCTCGCCCGGGTCACCCGGGTCGAACCCTCGCTGCAAGCGGCGTTCGTTGAATATGGCGGCAACCGCCACGGTTTCCTCGCCTTCAACGAAATCCACCCCGACTATTACCGCATCCCCATCGCCGACCGCGAAGCGCTGGTCAGCGAGATGGAAGCCGAGCGTGACGAAGGCGCCAATGGCAATGGCGATTCGGTCGAGGTGCTGGGCGGTGACGATGTCGAGGAAGTCCAGCGCCGGCGGCCCAACCTGTCGCGCCAGTACAAGATCCAGGAGGTCGTGAAACGCCGCCAGATCATGCTGGTGCAGGTCACGAAGGAAGAGCGCGGCACCAAGGGTGCTGCCCTGACCACCTTCCTGTCGCTGCCCGGCCGCTATTGCGTGCTGATGCCGAACACCGCGCGTGGCGGCGGTGTTTCGCGCAAGATCACCAACGTCAACGACCGCAAGCGCCTGAAGAAGATCGTCGAGGAGCTGGAGCTTCCCACGGGCATGGCGGTCATCGTCCGCACCGCCGGGTCGGAGCGCACCAAGGCCGAGATCAAGCGCGACTTCGACTATCTGATCAAGCTGTGGGACGACATCCGCGAACTGACGCTGCAGTCCAATGCGCCGTCGCTGATCTATGAAGAGGGCAACCTCATCAAGCGCGCGCTGCGCGACATCTATGACAGCGAGATCGAGGAAGTGCTGCTCGAGGGTGATGAAGGCTACAAGAGCGCCAAGACCTTCATGAAGGACCTCATCCCCAGCCACGCCAAGAAGGTTCAGCAGTACAAGGATCCGGTGATCCCGCTGTTCCAGCGCTATCAGGTGGAAAGCCAGCTGGACGCGATTCACAGCCCGACCGTGCAGCTGAAGTCCGGCGGCTATATCGTGATGAACCAGACCGAGGCGCTGGTCGCCATCGACGTGAATTCGGGCCGCTCCACGCGCGAGCGCAATATCGAGGAGACGGCCTACCGCACCAATCTGGAAGCCGCCGAGGAAGTGGCGCGCCAGCTTCGCCTGCGCGACCTGTCGGGCCTGATCGTGATCGACTTCATCGATATGGAGGAGAATCGCAATCAGCAGGCGGTCGAGCGCAAGCTGAAGGAGTCGATGAAGAACGACCGGGCGCGCATCCAGATCGGCCGGATCAGCCATTTCGGCCTGCTGGAACTGTCGCGCCAGCGGCTGCGCCCCAGCGTGTTCGAGACCGCCAACCAGCCCTGCCCGCATTGCGCCGGCACCGGCTATATCCGGTCCACCGACACCACGGCGCTGCATGTGCTGCGCGCCATCGAGGAAGAGGGTATCCGCCAGCGCGCGTCGGAGATCGCCGTCTATGTGCCGACGCAGATCGCCCTCTATATCCTGAACCAGAAGCGCGCCGCGCTGGCGCTGATCGAGGCGCGTTACAGCTTCGAGGTTATCATCGGCAGCGACGATACGCTGATCCCGCCGGCCTTCCGGCTGGAACGGCTGCGGCAGCGCAGCGCCGAGGAGCAGGCAGCCCTTGAAGCCGCAGCACCGGCCCGGATCGAAGCCCCGGTCGAGATCGACGAGGACGAGGACGAGATCGAGGAAAGCGTCGTGCAGGGCGACGCGGGCGATGCCGAGGACGCCCCCCGGGGTGGCGACGATACCCAGGATGGCGAAGCCCGCGAGGGCCGCCGTCGGCGTCGGCGGCGCCCGGGCCGTGGTGGCCGCGATGGCGAGCCGCGTCCGGTGGCGTCGGACGATCAAGCCGACTCCGCCGACAGCGACGATGACGCGCCTGCCGATGCCGAATCGGAAAGCACTGGCGAGTCCCATGCCGGTGAAACCCTGAGCGCCGAAGAAGAAGAGCGGCAGCGCAAGCGGCGTCGGCGCGGCCGGCGTGGCGGGCGGCGGCGGCGGCGCACGCAGGAGGAGCAGGACAGCCTTGCCGCCTCCGGCGAAGCGACTGAGTCCGATGCCGATACCTATGCCGACAGGGATACCGGTACGGATGCAGCCACCGAGGCGCAGCCCGCTGCTGAACCAACGGATGCAGAGAAGCCCAAACGCTCCCGCCGTGGCCGTGGCCGTGCCGCCAACCAGGAAGCTGTGGAAGTGACCGCCGAGGCGCCTGCAGCGGTAGTTGAAGCCGCGCCGGAAGGCGTTATGGAGACCGAGGCGCCGGCCAAGCCGAAACGCCCCAGCCGCCGCAAGCCCAAGGCCGAAGCTGCAGCTGCCGTGACAGACGAGGCGGTGACGGCGGAAGCGGTAACCCCAGAAGGCGTAACGGTCGAAGTGATCACGCCGGAATCCGTTGCCGCTCCCGAGGCTGGCGAGGAAAAGCCGAAGCCGGCCCCACGCAAGCGGGCGCCCCGCAAGGCAGCGGCGAGCACGGAAACCGTGGAGGCCGAAAAGCCGAAGCGCGCCCGCGCGCCCCGCAAGCCGAAGGCACCTGCGGCAGCAGAAACCGTTGATGCGGCAGCAGAGACGGTTGATATGGCAGCAGAGACGGTTGATATGGCAGCAGCGGAAACCGCAGCCAGCCCGGTCGTGGAGACAATCATCGTCAAGGCGGAGCCGGCAGCGGCCAAGCAGCCAGAGGGCGAGCCGGACAAGCCGGCAAAGCGCGGTTGGTGGAGCCGTGCAGTCGGCCGCTGACCTGAAATAGATACAAGTTTAAGACAAAGACCCCCGAGACAAAACTCGGGGGTCTTTTTATTGTTTATTTCAAATTTTCGGAAAATAGACCTTCGATATAACAAGAAATATATGACCATTGCTTCAAAATAAGCCGCCCATTAATAATTCATCAATCATTTCGCTGAAACATGAGGGCACGCCAGATAGAAGGCGCACCAACCAATAACCTGCCCCTCCAGTAATCTGCCCCTCCAGCAATCTGTCCTGTCGTCCCACCAGCCGGCCCCTCCCCCTCCGCCGTCATCGACCGAAGAGCCAGAACCATGAAATTCCTCGACAACCTGAAGGTTTCGACCAAGATTTCCACGAATTCCGGCCTTATCTTGCTCCTGCTTCTCGTTTGCAGTGGCGTGACAATCTACGGGCTGGAGACGGCGAAGCAGTATTTCGCCGATTACCGCAGCCTGACCGTGCAGACGGTAAGCGCCGCCGAGGTGCAGACGAACATGCAGAGCGCGCGCATCGGCGTTACCGGCTTCATCCTGAACGGCAACCGGCAGGCCGCCGGAATCGTGGTCGAGAACGTGACCCTGGCGCAGGAGAACATCCAGCGGATCCTCGACCAGATCGAAGATCCCGCCATCACCGCCCGGATGGAGGGCGCTGCCAGTCAGATCCGCGCCTATAACCAGACCTTCCAGTCGTTGCTTCCCATGCAGGAGCGCCGGGAAGAGCTGATGGGCAAGATGATCGCCCTGGGTGAGGACTCAAGCGCCGCCCTGAACGGGCTGATGACCGGCATGCAGCAGGAATTCAACACGGACGGTGTGTTCATGGCCGGCCAGGCGATGCGCCAGCTCATGCTGGCGGAAATCCAGGCCACCCTGTTCCTGTCGGAGAACGGCAGCAAGCAGGTCGATGCCTTCGCCGACCATATCAGCCAGTTGAAGGAGATGATGGTGGGGCTGGACGTGATCGTATCCAGCACCGAGGGGCGGCAGCATGTCGATACGCTGACCACCGCCATCCCGCAATATGAGACACTCTTCAGCGAGGTCGTCGGCATCATCCTGCGGCGCAACGCCACCGTCTCGCACCGGCTGGACCGGATGGGCCCGCAGATCGCCAACGATCTCGATCAGATCAAGGGCGACAATGCAGCACAGATGCGGGAGATCGGCGAGGCCGCTTTTATCGCCATCGACCGCTCCTTCATCATCGGCGCCGGGGTTTCGGCCTTCGCCCTGCTCGCCGGCATCGCGCTGTCGGTCCTGATCGGACGCGGCATCGCCAGGCCGATCATCGGCATGACGCAGGCGATGACGGCCCTGGCCGGCGGCGACAAGGAAACCGAGATTCCCGCACAGGACCGCAAGGATGAGGTCGGCCAGATGGCCGGCGCCGTCCAGGTGTTCAAGGAGAACATGATCCGCGCCGATGAGCTCGCCACCCAGCAGGCGGTGGAACAGCAGGCCCGCGAAAAGCGCGCCCAGGCCATCGAGCGGATGACCCAGGATTTCGACGCCGCTGTTGCAGGTGTGCTGGCCCAGGTCGGCGCCGCCACGGCCCAGCTGCAATCGACCGCGTCCTCCATGTCCGCCACCGCCGAGGAGACCAACCATCAGGCCGGCGCCGTCGCCGCCGCGTCCGAACAGGCCGCCGCCAATGTCCAGACGGTCGCCGCCGCCTCGGAAGAGCTGTACAGCTCGATCCAGGAGATCGGCCGTCAGGTCAGCCAGTCGTCGACCATCGCCGACAAGGCCAGCAAGGACGCGCGCAAGACCAACGAGCAGGTCGAGGCGCTGGCCCTGGCCGCGCAGAAGATCGGCGAGGTGGTCCGGCTGATCCAGGACATCGCCGAGCAGACCAACCTGCTGGCGCTGAACGCCACCATCGAGGCGGCCCGTGCCGGGGAAGCCGGCAAGGGCTTCGCCGTGGTCGCGTCGGAGGTCAAATCGCTCGCCACCCAGACCGCGCAGGCGACCGAGCAGATCGGCCAGCAGATCGGCAGCATCCAGACCGAGACGACATCGGCCGTCGCCGCCATCCGCGAGATCGGCGATACCATCTCCGAGATCAACGACATCGCTGCCAACATCGCCGCCGCGGTGGAAGAACAGGGAGCGGCGACGCAGGAAATTTCCCGCAATGTGCAGGAAGCGGCGAAGGGCACGCAGGAAGTCTCGACCAACATCGTCGGCGTGACCCAGGCCGCCGCCGAGACCGGTCAGGCCGCCGATCAGGTGACCCACTCCGCCGGCAATGTCGCCAACCAGTCGGAAGAGCTGCGCCTTGCGGTGGAAAACTTCCTGAAAGGCGTGCGCGCCGCCTGATAGGGATGCCCCATAAAAAGAAAAAGGCGCCGGTGACGGCGCCTTTTTTCGTATCAGCTCAGGAAATTCCCGATCCGTTCGGCCGCCTTCGCCACATCCTCCGTCGCACCGGCATAGGACAGGCGGACGAAGCGATTGCCCCGATCCGGGTCAAAATCCATGCCGGGTGTCAGCGCCACCCCGGTTTCGGCCAGCAGGCGGCGGCAGAATTCCGCGCTGTCATTGGTGAAACGCCCGACATCGGCGTAGATGTAGAACGCGCCATCGGCCCGCGAGAACTCCGTGATACCGGCTTTCGGCAGCGCCGCCAGCAGAATGTCGCGGTTGCGCCGGTATGTCGCGACCAGCGCGTCCAGCTCCTCCGTACAATCAAAGGCGGCAACCGCGGCGTGCTGCGACAGGGCGGAGGCGGAAATGAACAGATTCTGCCCCAGGCATTCGACCGGTCGGATCATATCCTCCGGCAGCACCAGCCAGCCCAGCCGCCAGCCGGTCATCGAGAAATATTTCGAAAAGCTGTTCACCACAACGGCACTGCTGGAGCTGGCCAGCGCCGTTGCCGCCTGCGCCTCGAACTCGATACCATGATAGATCTCGTCGGAGATGAGCCGGATGCCTTCTTCGTCGCAATAGCGGGATATCTCCGCCAGCCCCTCGGCGGAGACGATGCTGCCGGTCGGGTTGGCCGGGCTGGCCAGGATCAGCCCGTCGATGCGGCCGGCACGCTGCATCTCGCGCAGCAGCGGTACGGTCGGCTGATAGGCGCTGTCCGGCCCGGTCGGAATCTCCACCGGCTCCAGCCCCAGCGCCACCAGGATATTGCGATAGGCGGGATAGCCGGGGGCGGCCAGCGCCACGCGGTCGCCCGGCTCGAACGCCGCCAGGAAGGACAGGATGAAGCCGCCCGACGAGCCGGGCGTCACCACGATGCGCGCCGGATCGACCGACACGCCATACCGCGCGCGGTAATGCCCGGCCAGCCTTTCCCGCAGGGGCAGGATGCCGAAGGCCTCGGTATAGCCCAGCAATTCGCTGTCGATGGCGCGCTTCGCGGCTTCCAGAACCCTGGACGGCGCGCCGGTCGAAGGCTGACCGATCTCCAGATGCAATACATCGGCGCCGGTGGCCGCGCGTTCGTTGGCGGCACGCATCACATCCATGACGATAAAGCCGGGAATTCGCCCGCGCTTTGCGATCTTCATACTCTCTTCCTCAATGTATCGGTCTGTCAGTCGCCGCTGGCGGCAAGCCCATAGCCACGCGGATCGGTGGCGCGGACGCAGAGCGGATTGCCCGGCAAGCCTTGCGGGCAGTGCGCCGCCTGCACCCGGCCGAAATGCCGTCCCTCCTCCAGCCGGTAGCCGCGTGCCGCAAGATCGGTACGCACCGCCTCCGGCATGGACTTTTCGTACCATAGCGTATCGGCGGTACCCCCCAGATGCAGGCGCGGCGCGGCGATGGCCTGATCCAGCGGCACTTCCGCCGCCGCCGCGTCAAGCGCCACGCGGACCAGCGCGCTGGTGGCGGAAAAACCGCCGCTGCCGGTGCCGGTGAAATAGACATTCTTGCTGTTCTCGTTGAACACGATCAGCGCATGGCCGACCGGTCCCAGCTGGCCGGCGGGTGCGGGCGGCGGCGCCACGATGAAGCCGAGGCCCGGCACCTTGCGCAAGGTGCCGAAGGGCGTGTTCATGGTGAAGCTGCAGGCCACCATCTGGCCGGTGCCGTCATAGGTGGCAATGCCGGCCGCCCCCGGCCCGCCATGCGCCGGCGCGGACAGCGGCAGCGCCGCCGAATCGCCGGAAGCCTTCGCCCGGTCGTGCCCACGCATCGCGGCTTCCGCCTCTTCCTTGCCAAGCGGCCGGACCTTGCCGTCCGCGCGAATCTGGTCGGCGACGGCCTGGTGTGCGCGCAGGCTGGCATCCGCCAGTAGATGCGGCCGGTCGGCAGGGCTTGCAGCGGCATAGGACCGCCCGTCGGTCAGCAGCCGCCACAGGCTGCCGGCAATCGCGCCATTCACCGCATCGGTGCTGGCCAGCGCCACCTTGTGCACGCCCAGTTCCAGCCCGTCATGCGGCCGCCAGCGCGGCACATAGGCCTGCAGCGCCGCCTGAGGCAGGCTGCCGCCGCTCTGTTCGATGGCGGCGGACAGCTCACGCGCCAGCCGTCCGGTGTAGAGATCGCCGATTCCGGCCTGCCGCAGCCGGCCCAGCGTGGCACCCAGATCGAGATGGGTCATCGGGTCGCCTTCGCGCACCAGCCGCCCCTGGGTGACGAAGCTTTGCCGCATATCGGGAATCTGCGCGATGGCGCGGCCGGCGAAGGCCACATCCTCGGCCAGCGCGCGCGAAACTGGCTCGCCGAAACGCGCCAGCCGCTCGGCCGGCAGGATCAGCTGGTCGATGGGCATACGGCCATAGCGCGCATGCAGCGCGAACACGCCACGCGGCGCGGCGGGGATCGCCACGGCGTTCGATTCGGTGCCGGACGCGACCGCCGGGAATTCGAGAATCTCGCCGACATTGCTCCGCCGGTCATAGACCGCGCAGGCACCGCCGCCGCCAAGCCCGACTGAAGAGGGCAGCGTCACCGACAGCGCGAAATAGCCTGCAACCGCCGCATCGGCAGCCGTGCCGCCCGCCGCCAGCACGTCGCGCGCGACCAGTGCCGCCCTCGGCTCCCCGGACACGGCGCCACCGACGAAGTCCGGCGCGATGAATTGCGTGGACTCCGTGCTGCCGCAACCGGCGAGAACGCCAAGCGAGCATGCAATGCCCATCGCCGCCGCTATCGGATGACGCCAGGCGGTCAGTGACTGCATAATCTCGAAAACCTTTCATTGACGGGAGAGACTGCCCCACTTACTTACCAAAGCGGGGCGAGGAGAGACGCTATAGTGCTTCAGAAATTTCGCGTTCTGGTCGCCATAATCCTGTCGGTCGTCATTGCAGGCTCGCCGCTGCCGGCGATGGCAGCGGGCATGAGCCTGATTCGCGATACGGAAATCGAAAATACCATCCGCGACTATGCGACGCCACTGTTCGCGGCGGCAGGGCTGCAACCGGACAATATCCGCATCTTCATCGTCAATGGCGACGATATCAACGCCTTCGTCGCCGGCGGGCAGAACCTGTTCCTGAATTCCGGGCTGCTGGTGCGCTCCGACAACCCCAACCAGATCATGGGGGTGATCGCGCACGAAACCGGCCATATCGCCGGCGGCCATCTGGCGCGCCTGCAGGACGAGCTGCGCCGTGCAAGCATCGCGCAGATCCTGTCGATGGTGTTGGGCGCCGTCGCCGTCGCCGCGTCCGGCCAGGGCGAGGCCGGTATGGGCGTCATGGTGGGCGGGTCGGAAATGGCGCGCCGCGTGCTGCTGCAATATAACCGCAACCAGGAACAGGCGGCCGATCAGGCCGGCGTGAAATACCTCGATGAGATCGGCCAGTCCAGCCGCGGCATGGTGGAAATCCTGGAAAAGCTGAGCGGCCAGGAAATGCTGCTGGCGAGCCGCCAGTCGCCCTATGTGCGCAGCCATCCGCTGACCAGCGAGCGCATGAATTTCGTGCGCAACCACTTGGCCAACTCGCCCTATGCCGACGCGCCGCCGCCCGAGGGCTTCCCGATGCGCCACAAGCGCATGGTGGCAAAGCTGCACGGCTTCATGCAGCAGCCCGGCAAGACGCTGATGGATTATCCCGCAAGCGACACCAGCCTTCCGGCGCGCTATGCAAGGGCCATCGCCTATTACCGCATCCCGGACATGAACCGCGCCGTGCCCGCCATCGACGCGCTGATCGCCGATCATCCCGACGATCCCTATTTCCGCGAGCTGAAGGGGCAGATGCTCTATGAGAATGGCCGCGTCGCCGAGGCGCAGAAAGCCTATGCCGAAGCCATCAAGCGCCTGCCCGACGCGCCGCTGGTCCGCGCCGCCCATGCCGAGACGCTGCTGGCCCTGAACAAGGAGGACGACACCCGTTGGGCCCTGGCGGAGCTGCAGGAATCGGTGCGCCAGCAGCCGGAAAACAGCCGGGCCTGGCGCCAGCTTGCCATCGCCCATGGCCGGCTGGGCGATACCGGCCTCGCCGCCCTGGCGCTGGCCGAGGAGGCACTGCTGACCGGCCAGCGGCAGACCGCCCGCCAGCAGGCGCGCCGCGCCCAGGCGCAACTCCCCACCGGATCGCCGGGCTGGCTGCGCGCCGAGGATATCGAGACCACGACACGGCGCGACGCCGAGCGCTGAGCGCGCGCCGCCATTCCGGCCGTGGACACCACACCGTGGACAGGCCGGTCCCTGCCCCGCATAGTCTGCACGCCATCACCAAAGGCAAAAAGGAGAAAGCCCGGTGGGTCGATATACGGCGAACCCTCTTTCCGCGCTGGCGCTGGCCGGTACGATGATCTTCCTGGCAGGGCTTCCCGCCCTGGCCGATACGCCGAAGACGGAAACCGCGCCCGCGGCGACACCCCCGGCGGCTCAGGCGCCGGCCGGCTTCGACGAGCCCCAGAAACAGGCGATCGAACAGATCGTCCGCGACTATCTGCTGGCCAACCCGGAAGTGCTGCGCGACGCCCTGATCGTCCTTGGCAGCCGCGAGAAGGCCGCCGCCGAGGGCCAGCGCAAGCAGCGCATAGAGGCCCTGCGCGCCGAGCTGGAGCACCAGCCTGACGATCCGGTGCTGGGCAATCCAGACGGCCGGATCACCATTGTCGAGTTCTTCGATTATCAGTGCGGCTACTGCAAGGCGATGAAGCCGGCCATGCAGAATATCCTGGCCAGCGAGAAGGATGTCCGCGTGGTGATGAAGGAATTCCCGATCCTCAGCGAGGTCTCCACAATCGCCGCCCGCGCCGCGCTGGCCGCCCAGGCGCAAGGCAAGTACGCGGTATTCCACGACCGGCTGATGGGGCATCGCGGCCGGCTGAGCGAGGAGGCGATCTTCGCCGCCGCCCAGGAGGTTAGCCTCGATGTCGAGCGCCTGAAGGCGGACATGCAGGCCCCGTCGGTGGAGGCGGTGCTGAAGCGCAACCACATGCTGGCGGAGCGGCTGGAGATCAGCGGCACCCCCACCTTCATCGTCGGCGAGACGCTGGTTCCCGGCGCGGTGAACGAGGAAGGGATGCGCAAGCTGATCGCCGAAATGCGGGCAAAGCTGTAGCGCGGCTCGCGCACCTCCGTTGCCTCTGGCGACGGGCATGCTATAAACGCGTCAATTCAGAAACAGACGAGAGTAGCCGCGCGCGTGACCGACCGCCCCGAGATCATGATCCTGAACGGGCCGAACCTCAACATGTTGGGGGTTCGCGAACCGGCGATCTATGGCCGCGAGACGCTCGGCGATATCGAGGATGCCTGCCGGGCCATGGCCGAAGATATCGATCTCGGCATCGATTTCCGGCAGTCCAACCACGAGGGCGAGCTGGTCTCCTGGATTCACGAGGCGCGGGACAGCGCGGACGGCATCATCATCAATGCCGGTGCCTATACCCATACTTCGGTTGCCATCCTGGATGCGCTGACCCTGGCCGAACTGCCGGTCATCGAAGTGCATCTTTCCAATATCTACAAGCGCGAGAGCTTTCGCCATCACTCCTACATTTCGCCTGTCGCCCGCGGTGTCCTGTGCGGGTTCGGCGGCCAGGGCTATGTTCTGGCAATGCAGGCGATGGCACGCATCATCGGCCAAACGGACGAGTAAATGTCTAAGGAAAAAGAGAAGATCGACGCGGCCATGATCCGCGAAATGGCCGCCCTGCTGGACGAGACCGGGCTGGGCGAGATCGAGTACGAAACCGACGAGGTGCGCATCCGCGTCGCCAAGCCGGGCGCGCCCATGACCTCGGTCATGGCGGCACCGGCGCTGGCCGCCAGCGCTCCGGTCGCAGCCAGTCCCGCGCCAGCGGCCCCGGCCGGCGACCTGCCGGGCACCGTGCCCTCGCCGATGGTCGGCACGGCCTACCTGACGCCGGAGCCGGGGGCCGAGCCCTTCGTGCGCCAGGGCGACGTGGTGCGCAAGGGGCAGACCATCGCGATCGTGGAGGCGATGAAGGTGATGAACCCGATTCCCGCCCCGCGCGACGGCACAGTGACCAAGATCATGATCAGCAACGGCCAGCCGGTTGAGTTCGGCGAGCCGCTGATGGTCCTTGAATAAGCACGGCGGATAGCTGGGCAGAGATGTTCGAAAAAATCCTGATTGCCAATCGCGGCGAGATCGCCCTTCGCATCCACCGCGCCTGCCGCGAGATGGGCATTCATACCGTCGCCATCCATTCGACGGCTGACGCCAACGCCATGCATGTGCGGCTTGCCGACGAGAGCGTGTGCATCGGCCCGCCCCCGCCGAACCAGAGCTACCTGAACATCCCGGCGATCATCTCGGCCGCCACCATAACCGGCGCCGACGCGATCCATCCGGGCGTGGGCTTCCTGTCGGAGAATGCGGGCTTCGCGGAGATCGTGGAAGCGCACGGCTTCACCTTCATCGGCCCCTCGCCCGACCATATCCGCATGATGGGCGACAAGATCACCGCCAAGCGGGCGATGATCGAGGCCGGCGTGCCCTGCGTGCCCGGCACCGATGGCGCGATCAGCGGCCCTGACGAGGCCCGGAAGATGGCCGCCAGCATTGGCTATCCGGTGCTGATCAAGGCAACCGGCGGCGGCGGCGGGCGCGGCATGAAGGTGGCACGCGACGAAAGCCAGCTCGCCCAGGCGCTGCAGCTCGCCAAGTCGGAGGCCAAATCCGCCTTCGGCAATGACGAAGTCTATATGGAGAAATTCCTCGATAAGCCGCGGCATATCGAGGTGCAGGTTCTGGCCGACAGCCACGGCAATGTGGTGCATCTGGGCGAGCGCGACTGCTCGTTGCAGCGCCGCCACCAGAAGGTGCTGGAAGAAGCCCCCTCCCCGGCGCTGAACGCGGAAGCGCGCGAGCAGCTCGGCATAATCGTCGTGAAGGCGATCGAGAAGCTGGGCTACCGCAGTGTCGGCACGCTGGAATTCCTCTACGAGAACGGGGAATTCTATTTCATCGAGATGAATACCCGCCTGCAGGTTGAGCATCCGATCACCGAGATGATCACCGACATCGACCTGGTGCGCGAGCAGATCCGGGTGGCGTCGGGCGCGGCGCTGGGATTCGAGCAGAAGGACATCAAGTTCTTCGGCCATGCCATCGAATGCCGGGTGAACGCGGAAGACCCGGTGACCTTCCAGCCCTCGCCGGGCAAGGTCACCGACTATCATGCGCCGGGCGGCCTCGGCGTGCGCGTCGATTCAGCCCTCTATGCCGGCTACTCCATCCCGCCCTATTATGACTCGCTGGTGTCCAAGCTGGTGGTGCATGGCCGCAACCGCGCGGAATGCATGATGCGGCTGCGGCGGGCGCTGGAGGAGTATGTGATCGGCGGCATCAAGACGACGATTCCGCTGCATCGCAAATTGTTGACGGAAAAGTCGTTCATCGACGGTGATTACGACATTCACTGGCTCGAACGCTGGATGGACGGCGGCAAGCGGGAGTAACCCCGTGGTCCCACAAGAGCCATTCTCTCTTTCATGGAAGCGTCTGCGCCGGACGGGGATGTGGCTTGACCAGGAGAAGGGTGCAGCGCGTAGCGGGGCTACGGACAAGCCCTTCGACGCCGACAGGGCACATCTCCCCGTTCGGCCCTCCGGGTTACCGGGCGCGGGGCACCGGGTTCGTTGCGCCGCTCGGCCGATGGCCCCGCATCGCCCTTCCCGGCGCGCCTGCCCGGACACCACCGCGCACGGCAACGCAGCGTTTCCATGAAAGAGAGAGTGGCTCTAACGCCGGAACTTGTCCTGCAGGCCTATGCCATCGGCGTGTTTCCGATGGCGGAGACGCGGGACGATCCGGAGCTTTTCTTCGTCGACCCCAGCAAGCGCGGCGTCTTGCCGCTCGATCATTTCCATATCCCGCGCAGCCTCGCCAAGACCGTGCGCAGGGGCGTTTTCGAGATGCGCTGCAACAGCGATTTCGAAGGCGTTCTGCAGGGCTGTGCAGAACCGGCGGAAGGCCGCCCCGACACCTGGATCAATGACGAGATCGTCCGGCTGTTCCTGGAATTCCGCCAGATGGGCGTCGCGCATTCGGTGGAAAGCTGGCGCGACGGCAGGCTGGTCGGCGGGCTGTACGGCCTGGCGCTCGGCGGCGCCTTTTTCGGCGAAAGCATGTTCAGCCGGGAAACCGACGCCTCCAAGGTAGCGCTGGTCGATCTGATCGCGCGGCTGCGGCTGGGCGGTTTCGTGCTGCTGGACACCCAGTTCGTCACCAGCCATCTGACGCGCTTCGGCGCCCTGGAAATCCCGCGCGAAGAGTACAAGATCAAGCTGGCCGAGGCGCTGACCGTGGCCGCACGGTTTCCCACCGGCGATGTGCGGCACGCCTATTCGGAGGTCTTGCAGTCCAGCAGCCAGACGTCATAGACCGGGTGTTGCAGCCCGTTCAGCGCCGGGCTTGAGGCGAACATCCAGCCGGTGAACTGCTGGCTGGCCGCCTCGCCAGGTTTCTGTTCGGTGATCTCCAGGAAAGCCGCACTCTCCGGCGGCTCCTCCGGCGGGCGCTTCTGGCAGGTCCGCACCAGGATGTGCAGTGAACCGAAGGTGACTTCCTGTTCGACCGGCACCTCGAAGGTCGATATCCGCGCGGTGATCTTGTCCAGCCCCTGCAGCACCGCCACCGGATAGGGAGTGAAGGTCGGCCGGTCCTGCGCGCCTGCCGGCCGCGCCATGACAAGGGCGATGCCCGCCATGATCAGCATGGCAGGAAGCAAGTGGCGACAGACGGCGGGGAGAGAATGGTTCGACATGCGCTGGATAACGATGCGGTGCCCCACCGGTTCCGCTATTTCAGCGGCGCGGTGGTTTCGGGCTTGTTTCCGCCGGACTGGTTACCCCCGGACTGATTGCTCCCGCCGCCCCCGCTCTCGGCGGCGGTGAAGACGAAGCGGCCCAGCAGATCCATCAGATCGACGGAGGATTGCGTGTAGGTGATGCGGCCGCCCGGTTCGATCATCTGGTCGTCACCGCCGGGGATCAGCTGCATGTAGGTGCCGCCCAGCAGCCCTTCCGACGCCACCTTGGCGATGGTGTCGCGCGGCAGCTTCACCGCCGGATCGATGCTCAGCGTGATCCGCGCCAGATAGGTCTCGGGATCCAGCTGCTGGTTGATCACAGAGCCAACCTTGATGCCGCTGATGCGCACATCCGCCCCGCTGTTGAGGCCGGTCGTCTGCTCGAAGGAGGCGGTCACCGGATAGCCGCCAACCGCCCGCAGGTCGGCCGCGGAAAAGGCGAAGACGACGAACAGGCCGGCAACCACCAGCACGACGGCGCCCATCACGGTCTCGATCAGGCTGCGATGCATCGGCGCGCTCCCGCTTTATCGGTTGTCGCCCTCATTCCGGGCGCCAGGCCTCGTAATCGCCAGTCGCCTTGTCGCGTTGGCCGCCCTGCAGCACATGGCCGGGCGGACGGTAGGCGAGGTCGGTGCCGCTCAGGTTCGGCAGATGCTCCTTCTGCCAGGGCTTCGCCATCTGCTCCGCCCCTGTCGGCAGGGTGTTGACCGTATAATGCAGCCAGGCGTGCCAGGACGAGGGCACCTTGGATGCCTCCGGCTCGCCCTTATAGACCACCCAGCGCTTCTCGCGCGGGCCCTTGGCCGCCTTCTTGCCGCGATAATAGATGTTGCCGAACTGGTCCTCGCCGACCTTCTCGCCGTTCAGCCACGTGTACAAGCGGGTGCCGATATCCGCCATGATCTGGGTCCGTCCTTGATGCAAGGCAACGTAGTGCCTGGGTTGCAGGCAACGAAGTGCCCGGAATATTGCACCCTCGCGGCCATTCGTCCAGCCCGGCGGGCGCCGCACAGGGTGATTATCCGCCCTTCCCCAGTGCAGGAAAACCACGTGATGTGGCTAAATTCTGTCAACCCACAAAATGCAGTTGAACACGCCACCACTTGTGGCACACTTGCTCTCCGCCGCTAGATATAGGGTGCCTCGCATCCGGCGACGAGGCGATCGAAACCGTCGGTCGCCACTCAGGACGACAGATCATACGGCCTTGCAGCGATTCCAGGCACGGAGAAGCGGTGCGGGCGCCGAGGGGACCGAGGGGGACAGAATGAAAATCGAGCGTCGCTTCACCGAGGCCGGCAAGGATGCCTATGCCGCGCTTTCCTTCCGCAAGACGACCAGCGAGATCCGCAATCCGGATGGCTCCGTCGTCTTTCAGCTGAAGGACATTGAGGTGCCGGCCAGCTGGTCGCAGGTCGCCTGCGATATCCTGGCGCAGAAATATTTCCGCAAGGCCGGCGTGCCGGTGGCGCTGAAGCCGGTCAAGGAAGAGAATGTTCCGTCCTGGCTGTGGCGCAACGCCCCCGACGCCAAGCGGCTGGACACCCTCGCCCCCGCCGACCGCACCACGCATGAGGAGAGCGCCAAGCAGGTGTTCGACCGGCTGGCCGGCACCTGGACCTATTGGGGCTGGAAGGGTGGCTATTTCGACGCGGAAGAAGACGCCCGCACCTATTTCGACGAGATGCGCTTCATGCTGGCCGCGCAGATGGCGGCGCCGAATTCCCCGCAATGGTTCAACACCGGCCTGCACTGGGCCTATGGCATCGACGGCCCGGCGCAGGGCCATCACTATGTGGACTTCAAGTCCGGCAAGCTGGTGAAGTCGAATTCCGCCTACGAGCACCCGCAGCCGCATGCCTGCTTCATCCAGTCGGTCGGCGACGATCTGGTGAATGATGGCGGCATCATGGATCTGTGGGTCCGCGAGGCGCGGCTGTTCAAGTATGGCTCGGGCACCGGCACCAACTTCTCGAAGCTGCGCGGCGAGGGCGAGCGCCTGTCCGGCGGCGGCAAATCCTCTGGCCTGATGAGCTTCCTGAAGATCGGCGACCGCGCGGCGGGCGCCATCAAGTCGGGCGGCACCACCCGGCGCGCCGCCAAGATGGTGACGGTCGATATCGACCATCCCGACATCGAGGCTTATATCGACTGGAAGGTGAATGAGGAGCAGAAGGTCGCCTCGCTGGTGACCGGCTCCAAGATCAACCAGAAGCATCTGGCCACCGTCATGGCCGCCTGCCAGGACGGTGAGGGCGAAGCGCGCTTCGATCCGAAGCAGAACCGTGCGCTGAAGAAGGCGATCTTCGAGGCACGCACCGCGATGGTCGCCGAGAACCTGATCCAGCGTACCATCCAGTTCGCGCGCCAGGGTTTCAGCGCCATCGAGTTCCGCACCTACGACACGGACTGGGATTCCGAGGCCTACCTGACGGTTTCCGGCCAGAATTCGAACAATTCCGTGCGCCTGACCAATGAATTCCTGCGCGCGGTCGAGACCGATGCCGACTGGGATCTCATCCGCCGCACCGACGGCAAGCTGCACAAGCGCCTGAAGGCGAAGGAGCTGATGGACCGCATCAGCTACGCCGCCTGGGCCTGCGCCGATCCCGGCATCCAGTACGACAGCACGATCAACGAGTGGCACACCTGCCCGGAAGGCGGGCGGATCAACGCCTCCAACCCGTGCTCGGAATATATGTTCCTCGACGATACGGCCTGCAATCTGGCGTCGCTGAACCTGATGACCTTCCGCAAGGAAGATGGCAGCTTCGACATCGCCGGCTACGAGCATGCGGTGCGGCTGTGGACGGTGACGCTGGAAATCTCCGTGCTGATGGCGCAGTTCCCGTCCAAGGAAATCGCCAAACTCTCGTACGAATACCGCACGCTGGGCCTGGGTTACGCCAATATTGGCGGCCTGCTGATGTCCATGGGCCTCGGCTATGACAGCGACAAGGGCCGCGCGCTGTGCGCCGCGCTGACCGCGGTGATGACTGGCCGCGCCTATGCCACCTCCGCCGAGATGGCGCAGGAGCTGGGCGCCTTCCCCGGCTACAAGAAGAATGGCGCGCACATGCTGCGCGTTATCCGCAACCACCGGCTGGCCGCGCATAGCGCGACCGAAGGCTATGAGGCGCTGGAAGTGGCGCCGGTGCCGCTGGATGCCGCCAACTGCCCGGAACAGGCGCTGGTCCGGGCGGCCAGGCTGGCCTGGGACGATGCGCTGGCGCTGGGCGAAGCCTATGGTTTCCGCAACGCACAGACCTCCGTCATCGCGCCGACCGGCACCATCGGGCTGGTCATGGATTGCGACACCACCGGCATCGAACCGGACTTCGCCCTGGTGAAGTTCAAGAAGCTGGCCGGCGGCGGCTATTTCAAGATCATCAACCGCATGGTGCCGCAGGCCCTGAAGGTGCTGGGCTATGACGAGGCCACGGTCGAGAACATCGTGCGCTATGCGGTCGGCCATCAGAGCCTGAAGAACGCGCCGGGCATCGACCATGCGAAGCTGAAGGAAAAGGGCTTTACCGACGAAGCGCTGGAAAAGCTGGAGGGAAGCCTCGCCAGCGCCTTCGACATCAAGTTCGTATTCAACAAATGGACCTTCGGCGAAGAATTCTGCCGCGACATGCTGGGCCTCGACCAGGCACAGCTCGACGACATGAATTTCGACATGCTGGCGGCGCTGGGCTTCTCCAGGGCCGATATCGAGGCGGCCAACACCTACTGCAGCGGCGCCATGACGCTGGAAGGCGCGCCGGGCCTGAAGGACGAGCATCTGTCGGTGTTCGACTGCGCCAACCCGTGCGGCCGCATCGGCAAGCGCTTCCTGTCGGTGGAGAGCCACATCCGCATGATGGCGGCGGCGCAGCCCTTCATCTCCGGCGCCATCTCCAAGACCATCAACATGCCGAACAACGCGACGGTCGAGGATTGCGCCAACGCCTATGTCCTGTCCTGGAAGCTGGGCATCAAGGCAAACGCGCTGTACCGCGACGGTTCCAAGCTCTCCCAGCCGCTCTCGGCCGCCCTGCTGGACGCCGAGGATCTGGAGGAGTTCGAGGAAATCGTCGAGCAGCCGGCCGCCGCGCGCGCACCGGCCATCGCCGAGAAGATCGTGGAGCGCATCATCGAGCGCGTCATCAACCGCGAGAAGCTGCCGGGCCGCCGCAAGGGCTATACCCAGAAGGCAGTCGTCGGCGGCCACAAGGTCTATCTGCGCACCGGCGAGTACGAGGATGGCCGTCTGGGCGAGGTATTCATCGACATGCACAAGGAAGGCGCCGCCTTCCGCTCGCTGATGAATAATTTCGCCATCGCGATTTCCATTGGCCTGCAGTACGGCGTGCCGCTGGACGAGTATGTCGATGCCTTCACCTTCACCCGGTTCGAGCCGTCGGGCATGGTCGAGGGCAATGACGCGATCAAGATGGCGACCTCCATCCTGGACTATATCTTCCGGGAACTGGCGATCAGCTATCTCGGCCGCACCGACCTCGCCCATGCGGAACCCGCCGACCTCGCCCCCGATACGGTGGGACGCGGCACCGGCGACGCCACCCGCACCAATGACGAGGCGCTGGCCGCCGTCGAGCGGGTGACCAGCCGCGGCTTCGTGCGCAACAACCTCGTGGTGTTCACCGGCGGCCTGACGGAAACCGCCAAGGCCAACGGCACCACCGGCTATCACGCGCATGCCGATGCCCATGGCCACAATCATGGCGGGCACGATCATGGCCTCGCCACCACGACCACCCGCACCACGGCGGTTGCCGTCAGCCAGCAGGTGGTCGAGGCGGTGGACGCCAAGTTCGACAGGATCCGCGAGGCACGCATGAAGGGCTATGAAGGCGACAGCTGCCCGGAATGCGGCAACTTCACGCTGGTGCGGAACGGCACCTGCCTGAAGTGCGACACCTGCGGCGGCACCACCGGCTGCTCGTAAGGCCGAAGAGTTTTCCGGCGACGCAGCAGCCCCTTTATTGCCTCCTCTGTCGTCACTGGATGGGGGCCGCCAGAATGGCGGCCCCCTTTTTCGTTTGCCGGGTATGGGGCCGCGTTATCGGCAGTTTTTCTTTTTATCCCGCGCCTTAGCCGCAGGCACTTGATTCTCAAGCCAGTTTCCGCATGACGGAATTATCTTGCGCGCGCGCCCTCGAATCCGCCATTGCGCAAGGCTGCGGTTTCCCTATCTTGAAGAGAGCTATCGAAAGAGCACTGCCGGAAAATCTGGTATCTCGCAGGGGAGTCGTGTCCTGAAAGTCAGGCGCAAACAGGGATGGTTTGCTGGTTTTCTGCGCACTGCGCGGATGAAACTGGTCGTGCCTATGAAACGTGTCGGCTCCCAGCATCCGCCCGAATATACGGCGCGGGCTGTCGGCGTGGGTCTTGCCTGGGCGTTCACCCCGCTGGTCGGCGCACAGATGGTGACGGTCTTCCTGACATGGCTGATCGCCAGGCGCTTCAAGTGGGACTTCAGCCTGATCGTCTCCGCCGCCTGGACCTGGATCACCAATGTGGCGACGCTGGTGCCCTCCTATTACCTGTTCTATGTGACCGGCGAATTTCTGCTCGGCCGCGACGGGCACACCACCGGCTACCACAGCTTCGCCCGGCAATATGAAACCGAGGCCGCCGCGACCGCCACAAGCTGGTGGGATTCGGTGCTGGGCTTCGCCGACATGATGACCAGCTGGGGCCAGTCGATGCTGGTTGGCTGTATCCCCTACGCCATCTTCTTTGGATTTGTCGGCTACAAGCTGTCGCTGATCTTCGTCGTGCGCCACCGCACCGCCAAGAAGGAACGCCAGGCGCAGCGCCGCAAGCGCCGGCTGGAGGCGGTGAAGGATACCGTCGCCAGCACACTGGAAGCGCGCGGCAAGAGGGATTATGGTCCCGTCCATAACGAGCAGTAACGGCAGACGCCGCGACTGTCCCTGAACGCCATTAACGAACCAACATAACAACGACAGAAACGAACGAGGATTTGCCATGTCCGGACGTATCGACGCCCGCCTGAAGGAACTCGGCATCGAACTGCCTGCCGCCGCGGCGCCCGCCGCCAACTACGTGCCTTTCGTGGTCAGCGGCAAGACCATCTTCGTCTCCGGCCAGATTCCGATCCTGAACGGCGAGATCAAGTTCAAGGGCAAGGTCGGCACCGACATCACCGTCGAAGAAGGCCAGAAATCGGCCCGGCTGTGTGCGCTGAACCTGATCGCCCAGGCCCGCCAGGCCGCCGGCGGCGATCTCGACCGCATCGTCCGCGTGGTGAAGCTCGGCGGCTTCGTCGCCTGCGAAGCCTCCTTCACCGACCAGCCGGAGGTCATCAATGGCGCGTCCGACCTGATGGTCCAGGTGTTCGGCGATGCCGGGCGGCATGCCCGCTTCGCGGTCGGTGCCAATGTGCTGCCGCGCAATGTGGCGACCGAGGTCGAGGCGATCTTCGAACTCGCCTAATTCTTCCCGGTTACCCCTTCAGGGCTTTAAATAACAACTCCACGGCCCGCCGCGCCTCGGCTTCGAGGCGCGCGCGGTCCTGCGTCTGGTCGCGGACGGTAAGGGCCGTCCGCCCCTCCTCATGCACCAGATCATTGCGCCGGTTGCGCAGCCAGACATAGTCGCGCCCGAAGCGGATGTCGTTCAGGGCAATTCCCGTCTCTTCCCCCGCAAGCTCGCGGTCAGCCAGATCCGCGTCCAGCGCGGTCTGGGCCAGGATGACCACCGCCACCCAGGCGCCGGCGCAGAAGGAAAGCTGCAGATCGACCAGCAACGCCTCCGCCTGTTCGCCGATGGCAGTGGGCGTCTCGCCGCGCATATCGTCCAGCCGGCGCTGGAACCAGCCCTGGCGTTCCATCCAGAGGCGTTGCGACGGGGCCGCAAGCAAGGACTGGGCAGGCAGGGTCTGGACAGGCCGGGTCTGGACAGGCATGCGGGCACCTATGCAGTCGGTAATTGCTCGAACCCGGCACCGACACCGGTCGGCGCCGTATCGCTGATCAGCACCTCATCGACCCGCGCGGCCGGCGGGCCTTTCCGGCAGGCCTCGATCATCGCCTCGACGGCGGGTGCCGGGCCGACCAGCACCGCCTCGACCGAGCCATCCCGGCGGTTACGCACCCAGCCGCGCAACCCCCGCGCCTCGGCCTCGCGGACTGTCCAGGCGCGATACCAGACGCCCTGGACCCGGCCTAGAATGGATAAGCGGACTGCCTGCTCACTCATGACCTGTTCCGAATATTCCGACTGTCCTGGGTCAGCTCAACCGGCACAGGGACAGGAAACCCGACGCCGCTTCGATATCACGCATCAGCAGCGCGCGCCGTTTCCTCGCCTCCTCGTCCTCGCCCCATTTCTCGATCTGGAAGCTTTCGTCGAGCTGGGAGACCAAGAAGGCCTCATCGGCTGAAATCCGCCCATGCCGCACCGCCAGCGCCACGATCAGCGAGCCGCAGCACGCGCTGAGGCTGGCCAGTGCCGTCAGTTCCAGGTCGGACAGCGTTTCCAGCGCCCGGCGCACGCCACGCAGCGCCGGTTCGGGCTGGCGCGTCGGCATGATGCCGGCGGTGACCTGGAACGGCGCCTCGAAGGTCTCAGCCGCCCAGTCCAGCAGCGGCTGCCAGGCGGCCATCTGGCGGACGATCAGATCCTCGGGCTCTTCGGCATGGTAGCAGAGCAGGTCGGTCTCGGCATAGCCGATCAGCTCCTCGATCACCGCCTCGCGTGCCTTGGCAACACGATCGATCGCGGTCGCGGCGAGCTGCGTCAGCGGCATGTCGTCGGGCTTGATCTCCTCACCCTGCGCCTGCCATTCGGCGGCAACCGCTTCGGCCAGCGCAGCCGCCGGCAACAGCATCTCCGCCTTGCCCGGCGTGCGGATCGGCTTGCCATCCAGCGTGACGCGATGGCCGTCCGTTGCCGAGGCAATGCCGGCCTGCTTGTAGAAACGCTTCACGAGACCGTCTCCTTATCGGCCGAGCAAATTCTTGAACAGTCCGGGAATGCTGCCCGGCTGTTGCTCTTGCTGTTGCCCCTCAGGCGTCCCCTGGGGCGCCTTGGCATCTGGATTGTCCAGGCTAGCGATGGCCTGTGCGCAGGGGTTCTCTTTGCTGCCGGCCGACAGGAACGGCACCAGCAGCCCCAGCGGGTTCACGATCGTCCCCGCCACCGCGCCGGCCACGCCGGTCGCCAGCGCCACCGGGTCCGGCGCGAAGCTGGGCTGGGCGAAGCTGCCGCGGATCAGAATCGGCGTCGCCAGGCTGAGCAGGCTCTGGTCCTTCGGCGAGGGGGTCAGCTTCATGTCCAGCTGTTCGGTGCCCAGATTGGCCGTCCCGGTGCCGAGGATGGTGATGCGGCTGGTATCCAGCAGCATGACACGATTGGTTGCCACGCCCCTGGCGATGTCGATGCGGGTGACGATGCAGTTCAGGTTCGCTTCCTGCGCGGTGTTGCCGGGCAGCAGCTTAGGCACAAGGTCGGCGGCGATCAGCTCGAAATACTTATTATTGACCGTACCGCCCTGCAGGATGGTGCGGACCTGCCCGTCCAGGCTGGCGGCGATGGCGCGCGGGCTTGCCCCGCGGCCGGCAAGCTGCCAGCTGGCATCGGTGTTGGCTGACAGCATGTCGCTGTCGGCGGCGGCTTTCAGCAATGCGCCCATATCCAGCTTCTCCACCTTGCCCTCGGTGGAGAATTGCGGCGTCTGGCCGGACGCGTTCAGCCGCAGATTCTGTTCGATCTTCCCACCGAAGGCAGTCAGCACCAGCGGCTTCAGGTTGAGATCGCCGTTAGCGAGCGTCAGCTTCGCCGACAGGTCGGTCATCTCGCCATTCTGAAGCAGCACCTTGGCCGCCTTGTAATCCAGAGTGGCGTCGAAGGATTTCAGCGCATCCAGCGGCAGCGGATCGTTCGGGATGACACGGCCGTCCGCGCTGCCGGCGACAGGCGTACCGCCCCCGCCGCCCCCCGTGTCGCCCATGAAGGGGGCAAGGTCCAGCGCATCGCTGGCGAGCGACCCGGTAATCGCGGGGCGGACACCGTCCAGCGTCACCGACAGGTTGCCGGCCAGGTCGGTGCGGCCCAGCTTAAGCGACAGCGGTTCCAGCTTCAGCGCCTTGCCGTTGCCTGAGACCTGCGCCTTCATATCGAACGCGCCAAGATCGGGCAGGTCGCCCGCTACCGGCTTCAGCCCTGCGAAATCCTTGCCGCTGGCGGAAAGCGACAGGTTGAACGGCCCGTTCGGGCTCGCCGCCGCCGTGCCCGAGAGCACCAGATCGATGCCCAGCGCGCTGCCTTCCAGATCGACCGGCACGGGACGCCCCGTGGTCAGCGCGTCGATGCTGCCAACCGTGCCGGACAACACCGCCGCCATATCCTGATACTGGATGTCGAGGGCAAGCTTGTTGAGATTGCCGGCCGGCTCCAGCGCCAGCCGGTTCACCGTCAGCTTCTGTTCGGTGCCGGCGGCGGCATCCTTCAGCACCAGCACGCTGCGTTCGATGGTCAGGTCGCGAAAGGCGATGGCCGCCCCGCCGCTGCCAGACGCAGACTCACCGGCCTGCCCCGCCGGCTTCGCCGCGCCGAATTCCCAGTTGCCACGCCCTTGGCGGTTGGTTTCCAGGAGGATGTCGGCGTCCCGCACCGTCAGCTCGCGGATATCGACCTGGCCGCTGATCAGCGGCAGCAGCGCCACGGAAACCTGCAATTCGCCGATGCGCGCCATGTCCGGGCGGCTACCCCAGTCGGCGTTCGAGAAGGTCACAGATTTCGCGCTCAGCACCGGCGTCAGCGAGATGCCGACATCGAGATCGCCGGCGATGGTCAGGGTCCGTCCGGTGGATGCGGAAACCTGTTCGGCGATCTGCCGCTTCACATCCTCGGAATCGATGGATTTGACGACGACCACCACCGCGACGACGATCGCGATGAGCAGAACGCCGACGATCTTGGCGAGGGTTTTCAGACGCATGGTCAATCCTCCTCCCGGGCAAAACGGGTGGCCGGGTTAGACGGGTGCCCGGTCAGCAGGGTGTCCGGGTCAGCAAGGTGGCGGCCAGCGTGGGATAATCATGCACCAGATGGTGCGCCCCGGCGGCCTGCAACATCTCTATCGGATGGTACCCCCAGGATACGCCGACAGCCAGCGTCCCGGCGGCGCGCGCCATTTCGATATCGAAACTGGTATCGCCGATCATCACCGTATCGGCCGGCTCCACGCCGATCTCCGACATGGCGGAGGTCAGCATGAAGGGGTGCGGCTTGCCCGGCCCGTCATCGGCGGTCCGCAACACCACGAACCGGTCTTTCAGCGCGTGCATGTCCAGAACCGCCAGCAGCCCGCGCTTCGCCTTGCCGGTGGCGATGCCGAGCAGCCAGCCGGCCGCCGACAGTCGGTCCAGTGTTTCAACGACTCCGGGATAGAGCGGTTCCCAATGATCGGGCTGCTGGCGCATGGCGGTATAGACCGCCTTGTAGGTATCGGTCAGGCTGTCATGCAGCGCAGCGTCGCCATCCGGCGCCAGCCGGGACAATGTCTGGTGCAGCGGCAGGCCGATTCCGGTGCGCACCAGCGCGGCGGCCGGCGGCGGCAGATCGTGGCGCCGCCAGGTCTCCACCACCGCCGCCACGATGTGATGCTGGCTGTCGACCAGCGTGCCGTCGCAGTCGAAGACCGCGAGCTTCAGGCCGGAAGCGGTCATCGCCGTCAGGCCAGCTTGCTTTTCAGCAGCTCGTTCACCATCCCCGGATTGGCCTTGCCCTGGCTGGCCTTCATCACCTGGCCGACGAAGAAGCCGAACAGCTTGTCCTTGCCCGACTTGTATTCCGCCACCTTGTCCTGGTTGGCGGCGATCACCTCGTCGATCACCTTCTCGATGGCGCCGGTGTCGGAGACCTGCTTCAGCCCCTTCTCCTCGATGATCGCATCGGCGTCCTTGCCGGTCTCGAACATCTCGGCGAACACATCCTTGGCGATGCGGCCGGAGATCGTGCCGTCCTTGATGCGGGCGATCATCTTGCCCAGCGCCGCGGCCGAAACCGGGCTGTCGGCGATATCCTTGCCGGCATTGTTCAGCTGGCCGAACAGCTCGGTGATGACCCAGTTCGCCGCCAGCTTGGCATCGCCGCTAGCCGTCACCACCTTCTCGTAGAAGCCCGACGTCTCCTGCTCCGCCACCAGCACGCCGGCATCGTAGGCCGACAGGCCATAATCCTGCATGAAGCGCTGCTTCTTGGCGTCCGGCAGTTCCGGCAGGCTGGCCTTGATCGTCGCGATACGCTCCTCGGTCAGGACCAGCGGCAGCAGGTCGGGATCGGGGAAGTAGCGATAATCATGCGCATGCTCCTTGGAGCGCATGGAACGGGTGACACCCTGGCGCGAATCGAACAGGCGGGTTTCCTGGTTGATCGTGCCGCCCTCCTCGATCAGTTCGACCTGGCGGCGCGCTTCATATTCGATGGCCTGCTTCACGAAGCGGATCGAATTCACATTCTTGATCTCGCAGCGCGTGCCCAGAGGATCGCCGGCCTTGCGCACCGACACGTTCGCGTCGCAGCGCATGGAGCCTTCTTCCATGTTGCCGTCGCAGGTGCCGAGATAGCGCAGGATGGCGCGCAGCTTGGTCAGATACGCCGCCGCCTCGTCGCCGGAACGCAGATCGGGGCGCGAGACGATCTCCATCAGCGCCACGCCGGAGCGGTTCAGATCGATATAGCTGCGGGTCGGGTGCTGGTCATGCAGGCTCTTGCCGGCATCCTGCTCCAGATGCAGCCGCTCGATGCCGACTTCCTTGGTCGTGCCGTCCGGCAGATCGACCAGCACGATACCCTCGCCGACGATCGGCTTCTCGTACTGCGAGATCTGATAGCCCTGCGGCAGATCGGCATAGAAGTAGTTCTTGCGGGCGAACACGCTGGTCCGGTTGATCGCCGCGTTCAGGCCCAGGCCGGTCTTGATCGCCTGATCGACGCAGACTTTGTTGATGACCGGCAGCATGCCGGGCATCGCCGCATCGACGAGGCTGACCTGGCTGTTCGGCTCCGCGCCGAATTCCGCCGAGGCGCCGGAGAACAGCTTGGCGTTGGAGGTGACCTGCGCATGCACTTCCAGGCCGATCACGACCTCCCAGGTGCCGGTGCGTCCCTCGATCAGCAATCCGCTCATGCTCTTATTCTCCCGCCAGGAAGGACGGACGGGCGCTGAAAGCCGCCGCCTTCTCGATCACCCGGCCGACTTTCAGGACCGTCTCCTCATCGAACGCCTTACCCAGCACCTGCAACCCCAGCGGCAACCCGTCGGCGGAAACGCCCGAGGGCACGGAAAGGCCCGGAATACCGGCCAGATTCGCCGGCACGGTGAAGACGTCCTGCATATACATGGCGACCGGATCGTCCATCTTCTCGCCGATGGCGAAGGCCGCGGACGGCGAGGTCGGGGTCAGGATGACGTCGCACTGCTCATAGGCCTTGCGGAAATCCTCGGCGATCAGCGTGCGGATCTTCTGCGCCTTCAGGTAATAGGCGTCATAATAGCCCGCCGACAGCACATAGGTGCCGATCAGCACGCGGCGCTTCACTTCCGCCCCGAAGCCGGCGGCACGGCTGTTCTCGTACAGCCCGTCCAGCGTGTCGCCCTCGACGCGCAGCCCGTAGCGCACACCGTCATAGCGCGCCAGGTTGGACGATGCCTCCGCCGGCGCGATGATGTAGTAGGTCGGCAGCGCATGCTTGGTGTGCGGCAGGCTGACCTCGACCGGCACCATGCCGGCCGCCTTCAGCCAGTCGATGCCCTGCTGCCACTGCTGCTCGATCTCGGCCGGCATGCCCTCGACGCGGTATTCCTTCGGGATACCGACGCGCAGCCCCTTCACCGAGCCTTCCAGCGCGGCGCGGTAATCCGGCACGGCGATATCGACCGAGGTGGAATCCTTCGGATCGAACCCGGCCATAACGCCCAGCATGATCGCCGCGTCGGTGACGCTGCGGGTCATCGGCCCGGCCTGATCCAGCGAGGAGGCGAAGGCGACGATGCCCCAGCGCGAGCAGCGGCCATAGGTCGGCTTCATGCCGACGATGCCGGTGAAGGAGGCCGGCTGGCGGATCGAGCCGCCGGTATCCGTCCCGGTCGCGGCGATGGCGGCATGGGCGGAAACCGCCGCCGCCGACCCGCCCGAGGAACCGCCCGGCACCAGCGGCCGGTTGTCGCCCGGCTTGCGCCAGGGGCTTTCCACATTGCCGAAATGACTGGTGATGTTGGCCGAGCCCATGGCGAATTCGTCCAGGTTCAGCTTGCCCAGCATGACCGCGCCGGCATCCCACAGTTTCTGGGTGACGGTCGATTCATAGGTCGGCGTGAAGCCTTCCAGGATGTGGCTGCCCGCCGTGGTCTGCACGCCCTTGGTGCAGTACAGATCCTTGATGCCCAGCGGCAGCCCGTCCATCGCGCCGGCAGTGCCCTTGGCACGCCGCGCATCGGACGCCTTGGCCATGTCGAGCGCCTGCTCCGGCGTCTCCACGATATAGGCATTCAGATGCCGGGCCTGCTCCACCGCAGCCACATAGGCGCCGGTCAGCTCGGTGCTGGAAAATTCCTTCTTGGCGAGGCCATCCAGGGCCGCCGCCATCGTCAGTCCGGTAAGAGACGCCATTATTCGACCACCTTCGGCACCACGTAATAGCCATGCGCCGCTTCCGGCGCGTTCGCCAGCACATCCTCCTGGATGTTGCCGTCCGTCACCACGTCCTCACGCTCGGGCAGCAGCCGTTCGACGACGCTGCTCATCGGCTCGACGCCGTCGGTATTCACGGCCTGCAATTGCTCGATCCAGTCCAGAATGCCGGACAGCTCGTTGGTATAGAGGTCCAGCTCTTCTTCGTTGAGTTTAATGCGCGCCAGGCGGGCGACATTCGCGACGGTGGCCTTGTCCATCGACATGCTGTAAATCTTCCTCGCGGAAACGGCGGAAAGCCGCAGGATTCAGGGTTTAATGAAACGCGGCGGAAAGTAGCACCGGGCATGACGCACCGCAACCCCGACACCCACGCCAGCCCCCCCGATACGGAAACGCCGGGCGCGGCCATCGCACGGCTGATCGCCGGGCTGAAACCGCGCCAGCGGCTGCTGGGGCTGGATGTCGGCTCCACCACCATCGGCCTGGCGATTTCCGACTTCAGCCAGGCCATCGCCACACCGCTGGAAACCATCGCCCGCACCAAGCTCACCAAGGATATCGAGGCGCTGCGCAAGATCGTCAAGGAACGCGAGGTCGGCGCGCTGGTGATCGGCCTGCCGGTCAGCATGGACGGCACCGAGGGGACGCGCTGTCAATCGACCCGGCAGTTCGCCCGCAATATCGAGCCGCTGGGCCTGCCTTGCGGCTTCTGGGACGAACGGCTGTCCACCGCCGCCGTGACGCGGCTGATGATCGATGCCGACATGACCCGCAAGCGACGCAGCGAGCTGGTGGACAAGATGGCCGCCGCCTACATCCTGCAAGGGGCACTGGACGCGGCGCGGCTGGCGCGTTAAGCCGTCATCCATGTCTGCCGTCCTGCCGGCCCTTGGCCCCATCTTCCTGATTATCCTGCTCGGCGCGCTGCTGAAGCGCGGGCTGATGCCGCATCTCGGCCTCGCCAACGGCTTCTGGGACGCGGCGGAGCGGCTGACTTATTTCGTGCTGTTTCCGGCGATGCTGCTGACCCGCACCGCGACCGCCAGCATCGGCGAGCTGCAGGTGGTGCCGATGGCGGCGGCGCTGACCGCGCCGATCCTGCTGATGATCGGCGGGCTGCTGGTGGTCCGCGAGCGCATCCCGATCGACACGCCGGGCTTCACCTCCGTCCTGCAGGGCACGATCCGCCCGAACATCTATGTCGCACTGGCCGCCGCCGGCGGGCTGTACGGTGCTGCCGGCAACACGCTGGTCGCCATCGCCATCGGCGTTGTCGTGCCGTTCGTGAACGTGCTGTGCGTGGTGCTGCTGACCCGGCTGATCGGCATCGCCGATCCGGGCTGGCGGACACTGGCGAAGGCCCTGGCCAGCAACCCGATCATCCTGTCGGTCTGCGCCGGGCTGGCGCTGAACGCGCTGGGTCTGGGGCTGCCGCCGGTGATCGGCCCGACGCTGGATATCATCGGCCGCGCCGCCCTGCCGCTTGGCCTGCTGTGCGTCGGGGCCGGCCTGCATTTCGGTGCGCTGAAGGCTGGCCGCACCGGCATCGTGCTGGCCTCGGTGCTGAAGCTGCTGGGCCTGCCGCTGCTGGCGTCGCTGGCCTGCCTCTCCTTCGGGGTCGAGGGGGTGACGGCGCAGGTGACGATCCTGTTCAGCGCGGCGCCGGCGGCGGCCTCCTCCTACATCCTCGCCCGCCAGCTCGGCGGCGACCACCAGCTGATGGCCGGCATCCTGACCGTGCAGGTGATCGCCGCCGCCGCAACCCTGCCCCTCATCGTCACGACGCTGCTGTAGGCTTGACGCCCCCGGCGGCTTCGGCCACCGTCGCGGACCTGTAATTGATCCGAACATCCGGCGGCATTTCATGAGCAATCCCACTCCCGGCCCGATCCCTGGTCCTTTGGCCGGCATTCGCGTCTTCGACCTGACCCGTATCCTGGCCGGTCCCAGCGCCATGCAGCTGCTGGGCGACCTCGGCGCGGACATCATCAAGATCGAGCGGCCGGGCCAGGGTGACGACACCCGCAAATGGGGCCCGCCCTACATCAAGGATGCCGAGGGCAACGACACGACGGAGAGTGCCTATTACCTGTGCGCCAACCGCAACAAGCGCTCGGTCACGCTGGATATCTCCCAGCCCGAGGGGCAGGCGCTGGCGAAAAAGCTGATCGCCCAGTGCGACGTGCTGGTGGAGAATTACAAGACCGGCGGCCTCGCCAAATACGGCCTCGACTATGCCAGCCTGAAACAGGAATTCCCGCGCCTGGTCTATTGCTCGGTCACCGGCTTCGGCCAGACCGGCCCCTATGCGGAGCGCGCCGGCTATGATTTCGTGGCGCAAGGGCTGGGCGGCATCATGTCGATCACCGGCGAGGTCGAGGGCGAGCCGGTGAAGGTCGGCGTCGGCATCGCCGATCTGATGTGCGGCATGCACTCCGCCGTCGCCATCCTGGCCGCGCTGCGCCACCGCGACGCCACCGGCGAGGGTCAGCATATCGACGCCTGCCTGCTCGACACCCAGGTCTCCTGGCTGGTGAATGAGGCGACCAATTATCTGGTCTCCGGCCAGGTGCCGGTGCGGCGCGGCAACGCGCATCCGAACATCGTGCCCTACCAGGTGTTCAAGGCGGCCGACGGCTACATCATCCTGGCCTGCGGCAATGACGGGCAGTATCAGCGCTTCTGCGACTTCGCCAATGTCGGGCATCTGGCGACCGACCCGCGTTTCCTGACCAACCCGGACCGCATCCGTAACCGCGAGGAGCTGATCCCGCTGATCCAGGCGGTGACGGTCACCCACCCCCTGGCCTATTGGGTGGACGGGCTGGAGCGCTGTAACGTGCCATGCAGCCCGGTGAACCGCATCGACCAGGTGTTCGAGGACCCGCAGGTGAAGGCGCGCGACCTGACCGTGCAGATGGACCATCCGCTGTCGCCCGATCCGGTGACCATGCTGGCCTATCCGCTGAAGCTGTCGGGCACGCCGGCGACCTACCGGCTGCCGCCGCCACTGCTGGGCCAGCATACCGACGACATTCTGACCGGGATGCTGGAGATGACGCCGGAGGACATTGCCGCCCTGCGCGACAAGGGCGTGGTGTAACCGACAGAGCTAGGGAGACAAGTCATGCTGGTGAAGCACAATCCGAAGAGCGTTCCGGCACCGGTCGGCAATTATGTGCAGATGGTGGAGGTGCGCGACCGTCCGCGCTGGCTGCATATTTCCGGCCAGGTCGGCATGACGCCGGACGGCACCCTGCTGGAAGGCTTCGAGGCACAGTGCGAGCAGGCGCTGAAGAACCTCGTCGCCTGCCTGGAGGCCGCCGGCATGAGCCTGGACGATCTGGTGAAAGTCACCATCCTGATGACACGGCAGGAAGATGTGCCGGTCTATCGCACCGTGCGCAAGCGCGTGCTGGGCGACGCCGAGATCGCCTCCACCCTGATGATCGTGGCCGGCCTCGTCAGTCCCGATTTCCTGATCGAGATCGAGGGCATCGCCGCCGGGGTGTGACCTAACGCGCGGGCGGCGCCTGGAAGAACAGCAGCTGGATCAGCCGGCCATTCTCCGGCGTGGTGCCGAACTCGATGCCGCTGGTGTGCCACAGGAAGGGCCGGAACAGGACGCAGCGGTTGAAGCGCATCGGCAGCGTCAGGATTTTTTCCCATTTCGACAGATCTTTGCCGTCCCGTTCAATGATCGTGTCCACCACGGTCTGGGGCGTTGGCATGCCATAGAGGCGCTGTGCCTCCTCGTCTCTGACCGGCGCGCGCTCGGTGCCGAATTCCTTGTGCCGGTAGAATTCCGTCCCGCCCTGGCAATGGTCCGGCAGGGAGAGATAGACGATGCCGGCCCACACGCAGTTCGGATCGACATGAATTTCCGCCGGGCGGGGGTCGCCGGCCAGCGCGATACGGCAGCGGCCATGCGCCATGCGGCGGTTGCCGACGACCGGCTCGTGCAGGATCTGGCTGAACATCCGGTCGGTTTCCGGCGGCAGCATCGATTCCCGGGAGTTCTTGCCGGGGTAGAACACGCCCGCCTCCGGCTTCGGGTAGGTCATGGAAAGCGCCTGCTCGCGGACCACCAGCGGGTTGGTGTAGAAATCGTCGATGATGATGGTGTTCAGCAGCATGGTGGTACCTGATGCATAACCCTCGGAATCGGGCTGATACAACAGAACGGTTACCGTTTTACGAGGGTTGCGGGCGCCGTGATTTTTTCCCGCTGCGGCATTGAAAGCGCCGCTTGCGGCGGGCCTGTGCTCTGCCTATAGTCCCGGCTCATGACCGCCGACACAGACGCCCCCGCCGAGCCCTGCGCCTTCTACCGCTATCGCCATTTGCTCGGAATCGAAGGGCTCCATCCGCCGGAGATCGCGGGCCTCCTCGATCTCGCCGATTCCTATGTCGAGCAGAGCCGCCGGCCGGAAAAGAAATCCGCCATCCTGCGCGGCCGTACGCTGATCAATCTGTTCTTCGAGAATTCGACGCGCACCCGCACCAGCTTCGAGCTGGCCGGCAAGCGGCTGGGCGGCGACGTCATCAACATGTCGGTCGCCTCCTCCTCGGTGAAGAAGGGCGAGACGCTGATCGACACGGCGATGACGCTGAACGCCATGCATTGCGACGTGCTGGTCATCCGGCACGGCGAATCCGGCGCGGTGAAGCTGCTGTCGGAGAAGGTGAACTGCGCCGTCATCAATGCCGGCGACGGCAGCCATGAGCACCCGACCCAGGCGCTGCTCGACGCGCTGACCATCCGCCGCCGCAAGGGCCGGATCGACGGGCTGCAGGTGGCGATCTGCGGCGATGTCGCGCACAGCCGCGTGGCGCGATCCAACATCTATCTGCTGACCACGATGGGCGCGCGGGTCCGCGTCATCGCGCCGCCGACGCTGCTGCCCAATTCCATCGACCGGCTGGGTGTCGAGGTGTTCCATGACATGCGCGAGGGGCTGGCCGGCTGCGACATCGTGATGATGCTGCGCCTGCAGACCGAGCGGATGAAGAGCGCCTATGTCCCCTCTCAGCGCGAATATTTCCACTTCTTCGGGCTGGATTACGAGAAGCTGGCGCTGGCCAAGCCGGACGCGCTGATCATGCATCCGGGGCCAATGAACCGCGGTGTGGAGATCGACACCGACGTGGCCGACGATATCGACCGCTCGCTGATCCACCAGCAGGTGGAGATGGGCGTGGCGGTGCGCATGGCCTGTCTGGACGTGCTGGCGCAGAACCACGCCGCCTTCCTGGACGCGAAACCGAACGACCCGAAAGCCGGAACGGGCCTGAAATGAGCAAGCGCATCCTGTTCAAGCACGCCCGGCTGCTCGACCCGGCCAGCCGGATGGACCGGCCCGGCGACCTGCTGGTCGAGGGCGAGGCCATCGCGGGCTTCGGCACGCTGGAGGACGCCACCGCCGACCAGGTGATCGAGTGCGGCGGCAAGGCGCTGATGCCGGGACTGGTCGATATGCGGGTGCAGATCCGCGAGCCCGGCGAGGAGCATAAGGAAAATCTGGTCAGTGCCGCGCACGCCGCGGCCGCCGGCGGCATCACCAGCCTGGCCACCCTGCCGAACACCCAGCCGGTGATCGACGACCAGTCGCTGGTCGAGTTCATCGCCCGCGAGGCGCGCAAGATCGGGCTGGTGAAAATCTTCCCCTACGCCGCCGCCACGCGCGGGCTGCAGGGCAAGGAACTGACCGAAATGGGGCTGCTGGCCGGCGTTGGCGCGGTCGGCTTCACCGACGGGGTGAAGGCGATCGCGAACGCGCAGGTCATGCGCCTGGCGCTGTCCTATGCCCGTACCTTCGATCAGCTGATCGTCCAGCATGCGGAAGAACCCAGCCTCGCCAATGAGGCCGGCATGAATGAATGCGAGTGGGCAACGCGGCTGGGCCTGCCCGGCATTCCGGCCGCCGCCGAGGTCATCATGGTGGAGCGCGATCTGCGCCTGCTGGAACTGAGCGGCAGCCGGCTGCATTTCGCCCATGTTTCGACCGCCGAGTCGATCGATGCGATCCGCAAGGCCAAGGCACGCGGCCTGCGCGTCACCTGCGATACCGCCCCACCCTATTTCACGCTGAACGAGACCGCCGTCGGCGACTACCGCACTTTCGCCAAGCTGTCGCCGCCCCTGCGCGGCGAGGCTGACCGGCTGGCGGTGCTGAACGGCATCGCCGATGGCACCATCGATGCCATTGCCAGCGACCACAGCCCGCATGACCAGGATTCCAAGCGCCTGCCCTTCGCCCAGGCGGAATCCGGCGCGGTCGGGCTGGAGACGCTGCTGGCGCTGACGCTCGCCCCGGTGCACCAGAACAAGCTGGACTTGTTGACCGCGCTGGCGGCGCTGACCTGCGGACCTGCCAATATCCTCGGGCTGAAGCTGGGGCAGCTGAAGGAAGGCTGGCCGGCCGATCTGGCGCTGGTCGATATCGACCGGCCCTGGCGCATCGAGGCCAGCAAGTTCAAGTCGAAATCGAAGAACAGCCCGTTCGACACGCTGCCGGTGCAGGGCCGCGCCCTGCGCACAATGGTGAACGGCAAGACGATCTTCGAGCTGGATTCCTGAGAGGGACGCCATGCCGGACCCGATGGGCGATCTCACCTACACCTGGCCGTTCTATGCGGCGGCGCTGTTCGGCTATCTGCTGGGCTCGATCCCGTTCGGGCTGGTGCTGACGAAGCTTGCCGGGCTGGGTGACATCCGCAAGGTCGGTTCCGGCAATATCGGCGCCACCAACGTGCTGCGCACCGGCAGCAAGAAGCTGGCCGCCGTGACCCTGCTGCTGGATGGGGCGAAGGGCGCCGTGGCATTGCTGATCGCCGGTCTGTGGGGCCCGGACATGGCGGTGCTTGCCGCCGCCGGCGCAATGCTGGGGCACTGCTTCCCGGTCTGGCTGAAATTCAATGGCGGCAAGGGCGTGGCAACGGCGCTGGGCATCCTGATCGCCATCGCCTGGCCGGTCGGGCTGCTGGCCTGCGCCACCTGGCTGGCGGTGGCGGCGCTGTTCCGCTACTCCTCGCTGGCCGCGCTGGCCGCGCTGGCGCTGGCGCCGGTCTATGCCTGGTATCTGGCCGATCCGCAGCGCATGCAGCTGGCGCTGTTCATCGCCTTCCTGGTCTGGCTGCGCCACAAGACCAACATCGTCCGCCTGTTGCGCGGCCAGGAAAGCCGGATCAGCTTCAGCAAGAAGAGCTGACCCCCACTTAGCCGCCTTCACGTAACGGCAATTGTCGTTTCAGTCGTTCATTCCGTTTCGATTCCGAAATATCTTAGGCGCCCTGATGCATCATCAGGATGACGGCCAGCACCGCAAGCCCGCCGGCCAGCGCATAGCCGATCAACGGACGGTCGCGAAAATAGGCGCTTTTCAACACGCTGAAACGCAGCAGCACCAGCAGCGCCGCAATCGCCAAAAGCGCGGCGCTATGCCAGTCGGGGCGAAAATCGAACAGGGACACGGCGGGGGCAGGGTCGTTTAAGGTCCCGGCATCCAAGCGCAGCGGCGCCAGCAATGCAACCGCCCCGGCAATGCAACCGCCCTTGCACTGCAACCGCCGATCCCGAAAAATGAGAGCGCTTGCTGGTTGCGCCCTGCTGGAGGACTATATCTGTGATTGCAGTAGTATAGTTTTTCCAACTGCGGGTACGGCTCATGGTGGACACACTGTCGGCACGGACTACGGAGAGAAGAACGTCAGGAGCGCCGGTGGAAAGGCTGAACAACAGTTCCCTGCTCTCCGCGACCGCCATCGTGCTTCTGCTGGCGATGGCGACTCTGGCTGTCTATCTGACGGGCGGCACCCAAAACGCAGCCCCCCATCTTTATTATATCCCGATCATTTCTGCCGCCTTCCTGATCGGTCCTGGCAGCGGAATCGCAACCGCCCTCGCCGCGAGCCTGCTGTGCGGCCCCTGGATGCCGCTCGATGTCGAGTCCGGCACCGCCCAGATTCTCGTCAACTGGATCGCCCGCAGCGGCAGCTTCCTGCTTATCGGCATCGTGGCCGCCCTGTTCCGCCGTAACCTTGACGGGCGAATCGACAAGTTCCGCGACTTCGCGCTGCACAATCCGGTAACCGGCCTGCCGAACCGTGCCGCCCTGGAGGACAGGCTGGCACCGCGCCTCGACAAGCCCCCCGACGATGGCAGGATGATTGCCCTCGTGAAAATACGCATCACCCGGTTCGAGGAAGTCGTCTCCACCCTCGGCTACGAGCAGGGCGAAAAGCTGATGAGGCTGCTTGGCGACCGGCTGCGGGAAAGTCAGACGGAAGACGAGCCGGTGCACAACATCAATCACGGCCGCTTCGCGGTCATCGCCGAGATCGGCACCCCGGAAGAAGCCGTGAAGATCGCCCGCCGTATGCTCGACAGCGTACACAAGCCAATCTTGCTGGACGGTATCCCTGTCACCGTCGGCGCGCATGCCGGCATTGCCCTCCATCCGGAACATGGCGGCACAGCGTCGCAATTGCTGCGCGCTGTCTCGCAGGCCACCGAAATGGCCGTCGAGCGCAATGCCGATTGCGTCATCTTCGATCCGGAGGCGGGCGAACAATACCGGCAAAAGCTGCTATTGCTGTCCGACATACGCGCCGCCCCGCGTACCGGCCAGCTCATGCTGCACTACCAGCCGCAAACCCGGCTTGGCGACGGACACTGCATCGGCGTGGAAGCGCTGTTGCGCTGGTGCCATCCGACACGCGGCATGATCCCGCCCAACCAGTTCATTCCACTGGCGGAAGCCACGGGGCTGATCTCGCCGCTGACCCTGTGGGTGGCCCGCACCGCCATCCGGCAGCTGAAACTCTGGGGAGAAGCGGGTATCGACCTCTCCATCGCCATCAACCTGTCCGCCCGCGACCTCGACAGCAAGACCATCCTGCGCGAGATCGAGGGGCTGCTGGACAGCCACAAGGTGCCCCCCGGCAAGCTGACGCTGGAGGTAACGGAAAGCGCCATCATGCAGTCCTATAAGACCGCCGTGCCCTTGCTTGAGCATATGGCGGAGATCGGCTGCACCATCGCCATCGACGATTTCGGCACCGGTTACTCCTCCCTCGCCTCGCTGCGCCATTTGCCGGCGACGGTCCTGAAGCTGGATGGCAGCTTCTGCATCGATTTGTCCGCCGATGTCCGGCAGCGGCAGATCGTGCGCTCCACCATCGGCATGGCGCACGAGCTGGGGCTGAAGGTTCTGGCGGAAGGCATCGAGACCGCAGAATCGCTGGCGGAGATGCGCGCCCTTGGCTGCGATGAGGGCCAGGGCTATCTGATCTCCCGGCCGATACCGGAATCCGAGTTCCGCAGCTGGCTGAGCGCAAACGGGAAAACCCCCGGCCAGGCGGCCGGGGGTTCCCGAGAAGCAGAGCGTTCCTAGAGGCGGTTACCGCTTCATGCGGATCGCCTCGTCCAGCATTTCGTCGCCGGTGGTGACGATGCGGGTCGCGGCCGAGTAGGCACGCTGGGCGACGATCAGATCGGCGAACTCCTCCGCCGTGTCGGCGGTGGAGCTTTCCAGCGTTTCCGGCCGCAGGGCGCCATGCGCGCCCACGCCCGGCCGGTTCAGCACGACATCGCCGGAGTTCGAGGTGATGGTGAAGGCGTTGCCGTTGTCGCGGTCCAGACGTGCCTGCGCCGGGAAGGTTGCGGTCGGAATCTGGTAGATCGCACGGGTCTGGCCGTTGGCGAACACGCCGGTCACCAGGCCGTTCTCGTCGATGATGACCTGATCCAGGCCGGACGGCGCGCTGCCGTCCTGGTTGGCCAGCTTCAGCTCATACCCGCCAGCGAATTGGGTCAGGCCGTTCGCCTGCCCCGGCGTGCCGAAGTTCAGATTCAGCGGCAGGGCGTTCGGCAGCTCCGCACCAGAGACATTCAGGTCAGCCGCAGGGATCGTAAAGTCCAACGTGCCATCGGCATTCGGCGCACCAAATGCCGCACCCACCGCCGTGAAGGCATTGGCCGCAGCCGGGCCAGCCAGACCGCCATTACCGTCGAACTGCACGGTCGCGGTGGCACCGGCGATGGCATTGAACGTGCCTGTGTCGTCAATGATACCGGCCGTCATGTTCCATTCGTTGGCGTTGGCGGTCTTGTCCCACTGGAAAGTCAGGGTCTGCCGGGCGCCCAGCGAATCGAAGATCGACAGGTTGGTCGATTGATGCGGCGTAACTGCGCCATCATCCTGGCCTGCCGGCAGGTTGGCAGTGATCGCCACGTTCTGTGTCGGCTGGCCGACCGAGGAGAAGCCGGCGACGTTCACCGTCTGCAGGCTGGTCAGCTGGTCCTGGCTGTTGGCGTTGACGACACTGCCATCGGAATTCAGCAGCCAGCCCTGCAGATAATAACCGCCGGAATTGACGAGGTTGCCGTCCTTATCCGCGGTAAAATCGCCAGCGCGGGTGAACAGGAAGCTGTCGGAATTGTTCGCAGCGCTCGCCGCCTTGTTCACCACGAAGAAGCCGTTGCCGGTGATCGAGATGTCGGTCTTGCTGTCCGAGGTCTGCAGCAGGCCCTGCTTCTGCGGGTCATAGAACGGCCGCAGCGTCACGCCACCCGGCGAGAAATTGCGCGACACGCTTTTCGAGGTAACGAAGTTCGAGAAACGGCCCTCGACCTCCTTGTAGCCAATCGTGTTCACGTTAGCGATGTTGTCGGAAATGATGCCGAAATTACGGGACTGGGCGCTCAGCGCCGAGATACCCGAATAGAGACCACCAAGAACGCTCATTTGCTTCTGCTCCTTCTCTCAAGGGACGGTTTTCGGCCGTCCATGCTCATGCTCTGCTCGAAAAATTCTTGCTGCGGCCGCCTCAGACGGCCGTTTCCTTGACCGTAAGTACCTTGTCCAGCAGCATGTTCAGGCTCTCGCCAAGCGACAGGACAGGGCCCAGACCATCCGGGTCCTTCGCGATGCCGGTGACCCGGGCGGTCATGCCGATGGCGGCGCTGACTGCCTTGCCGTCGCGATCCAGGGCGCTGACACGCAGGGTATAGACACCGTCTTCCAGCTGGTTGCCGGCATCGTCCGTGCCATCCCAGACCAGATCATGTCGGCCGGCCTTGAACTCGCCTTCCATCGTGCGCACCACATTGCCCTCGGTATCGACGATCCGCAGCGTGTTGCTGATCGCCCCTTCCGGCAGGACGTAGGCCCAGTTCGCCTCGCCTTCCTGCAGGGCGGTCGTGCCGCCTTCCGCGGTGACATACTTGCCGATATAGGACATCGCCGAGGCCTGCTCGCCGATCACCTGGAGCGCGATCAGCGATTCCAGATTCTGGTTCTGCTTGATCTGCTGTTCGACGCCGCTGAACATCACCAGCTGATTGGTGAATTCATGCGTATCCATCGGGTTCAGCGGATCCTGATTCTTCAACTGCGTCGTCAGCAGCGTCAGGAAAGTGTCGAAATTCGCCGCCAGCCCCGCCTGCGAAACCGAACTGTCGCGGGTCGCACTGGTACCGCTCGTGCCGCTCACACCATCTACAGCCATCTCACTCTCCTCCTAGACGCTGACGTCGATAAGGGCATCCAGGCGGCGAACAATGCCGTCCGCCGGAGCCTCGACCATTTCATCGCCCTGGCCGAGGACGCCACCGCGCCCGCCAGAGCCCTTGCCGCCGCCTTCACCGCCCGATTGGCCTTCGCCCCTCAGGTTGAAGCTCAGCGACTGCTGATCCATTTTCATGCCGGCATCCTGCAACGCGCGCTCCAGGTGGTGCGCATCACGCCGCAGCCAATCCAGTGCTTCGGCCTTGTCGGCGGAGATCACCGCCTGCAGGCGCCCGGCCTGATCGACCTCCATGCTCACCTCGACCTTGCCCATCGCTTCCGGGCGCAGGTGGATCGTCACCTTGCGCACATCGTCCTTGGCGGCGTTGTGCAGCTGGATGGCAACCTGATTGCTGACCGGCATGGGCGGGCGCGGCACCGATGGCGCCGATGACTGTGCGGCGGCGGCAGATGCTGCGGCCTGTGCCCCCGGCGCGCTGGAAGCCCCCGGCGTGACGACGCTACCCTCACCCGGACGGGCGGTGCCGGCAGCCATCGGGGCGGCGCCGCGTGCATCGCCCTGTGCCCTGGCCAGCAGGGAGGTGAAGCTGTCATTTGCCGCAGGCTTGGCCGTGCCCGGCTGATCCGCGCCAGCGGCGGCCTGCTGCGGCTGCTTGGCGGCGGCGTTCTGGCCTGCGTTCTGGCCATTGCCGTCGCCGCCGGCATTGGCCTGCGCACCGCCGGATGACGCGGCACCAGCCGAAGCGGCACCCTGGCCGGAAGCGGCGGGCGCGGCGGGTTCAGCCGCACCGCGGGCGCCACGGCCGGCATCGGCCGCCAGGGATTCGAGCCCCGGTTCCTGCGTACTGTCCATCTGGCCGCCCATCTGGCCACCCGTCAGCGCAGAGGCGGACGCCCCAGCGTTGGCAGAAGCGGCGGTGGCGGCGCCATTCTGCGCCAGGGCCGGCACCCCCTGCTCCGAGGGCTGGGATGGCACCGGCGGCGTTCCGGCAGGGCGCGCATCAACTGACTGCCCCTCTGCCGGCTGCGCTTTTGCCTCGCCCTCCACCGTCGTCGGCACGGCTGCATTCTGCACCGTCTTTTCACTTGTCTGCGCCGCTCCATCGCCAGATGCGGCAGCATCCACAATCGCCGGATTGCCGGCATTGGCAGCCGCCTGAGCGGCCTTGGCCGCGGCATTGGACTGCACTGTCTTTCCTGAAGCCGCGCCAGCCTGTGCGTCCGCACCTGCTGCCTTGGTCTTTTTCTGCCCTGCCATATCGGCGGCAACCGGCTGCGCCGCAACGGCCGGCACAGTAGTTTCGGTCGCGGCCTCTGCGGGCGCGTCGCTCACGGCAACAGGGGCGGGTACGGTTTCCGGCAGATCGGGCTGATCGGCGGCCTTTGTTGCATCCGGCGCGCCTGCATCCTGCTGCGGCGCCGGCGCCGCATCCGCGGTGTCGGTGGCAAGCTTGGTGTCAGCCGCACCATCCTTAACGCTCTCGGCCGGAGCGCTCTCGGCCGGATTATCGGCAGTCTCCACTGGGGCCTGAGGTCGTTCCTGGGCCGGGGCTGCCGCCTTACCGGTTGCCGCCTGCTCCGCAGGCTGCGTTTCATTCACAAATTCGGTGGTTCCGGTTTTCGCTTCGGCCCGGTTATCAGCCCGTGTGTCGGCCCGGCTTTCGGCGCGCCTGGCGGCACGCTCATCCCGGCGGTCTGCCGGCGCCGTATCGTCCCCCCGGCCTGCGGACTGCCGGTCAGCCCGACGCTCGCCCTGGCGCTCATCGGCGCGGCGCGTTTCGGCATCCTTCAGGAAATTCCGAAAGGCCTCGCTTCGCCCTGCATCGTCGCGCGCCATCGTATCGCGCCGGTCGAACAGGGAGGAAGCCGTATTGCTGTAAAGCCGGTCGGTCGTCTGCAGGTCCATCGGATCGCACCTCGTGCATGAAAGTCGGGCTTTCAGCAGCAAGGTACGGGCCAGTTCTAAAACTGCCCGTTTTTCAAACCATTAGTTGGAATAAATCGTTGCCGCGACGCAAGCTGGGCCGGTTTCCCCCGGCATTTTCTGCTCGCCTGACGGTGGCGTTGGGCAAATATTGCCGGGCCGTTCTCAGCCGCGCGGCAGGCCGACCACGCCCCGCACATCGGCGCCATTCAGCTTGGCCCCGCGGATATCGGCATTGGTCATGTTGGCATCCAGCAGTACGGCATCGCTGAGATTGGCGCCGCGCAGATTGGCACCGGTCAGGTCGGCGCCTTCCAGATCGGCGGCGAACAGATCGGCACCGGAGAAATCGCAATTATCCAGCCGCGCATTGTTCAGCTTGGACGGCCAGTAGGCGATGGTCGCCCCCTCGATCGGCACCGGCCCCAGACGCGCGCCCGTCAGATTGGCCCCCGACAGGGTGGCGCGGGACAGGTTCACACCACGCAGATCGGCATGCGACAGGTCGGTTTCGCGCAGATCGGCGAAGGACAGGTCGGCCATCATCAGACCGACCTTCATCAGATTGCCCTTCTTCAGCACGACGAAGGTGAACTTCCCGCCGGCGAGATTGAGGTCGCTGATGTTCTCGCCGGTCATGTCGAGCTCCGAGAAATCGGCCCGCTTGCCCTCCGACCCGCCGCTGTCGATCCAGAGCACATGCTCCTCGACCGCATTCTTCAGGCTGACCGAAGCATTTTCCAGCCGGCGCGCCATACGGGCATTATCGGTCTTGGCGACAGAGAGATCGACAGCATCCAGGATCGCGCCCATCAGGTCGGAATCCTTGAGATTGGTGGACAGCAGCGTCGCCTGGCTCAGGATCGCGCCATGCAGGATGGCCCCTTCCAGATTGGCGTGCGACAGGTCGGCGCCCAGCAGGTTACAGCCGGTCATGTTCGCCTTCGACATGTCGGCGCGGATGAATTTGGCGCCCCGCATGACGGCGTCCGTCAGATCGCTCTGCATGATGAAGGCGTTGGACAGCTTCGATCCGCTGAGGTCCGAATTGCGCGCATTGATCGAGCGGGCATCAGACGCGGTGCCGGTATCCTTTTCCATCGGCGTCAACTCGCCCTTGCTGGACTGGAACAGCATCCCGTCCCGCAGATCGGATTCGATCACCCTGGCGCCGATCAGCTTGGCCTTGCGCATCCGGATGCCGCGCAAATCCGACTTCTTGATGTCGGCGCCGGTGAGGTCGGCCTCCGACAGGTCGGCAGCGAACAGCACCGATCCATGCAGCTTCGTGTTCTTCAGCGTGGCGCCGATCAGCTTCGCACCGGTCAGGTCGGCATCGGACAGGTCGGCATCGGTAAAATCCAGATAGGACAGATCGGCCATCTTCAGATTGGCGCGGATGCCGCCCCGCTTGCGCTCCAGGAAATTCCTGTGCCGTTGGAGAATCGGCACCAGCTCGTCCTGCGTATAGCGTTGCCGCGACATGGCGCCATCGCTCTTCAAGTCGCCGGCACTGGACATGATCGGTTCCTGTCAAACCCTCCGCCGAAGCGAAGGCAGCCGTTAGCGGCCTCTGGGGACCGTTCTTGAATGGTTGGTCCGATTTTACCGCGCTTTGGCGGGAAGTCACGCTTTGCCGCTAAAGGCCGTTTCCGCAAGCAGCGACGCGGCAGCCTCGGCACGCCGCGCATAGGGGCGCAGGAACCGGCTGTCAGCCCCGAAAGCATCCGCCGCCAGCCGGTAGGCAGCGACCAGAGCAGGGGCGCTTTCCGGCGTTGGTGGACCGGCGGCGAAGCTTGCCCGCAACTGCCGCAAGCGGTCCAGCCGCCCTTCGGCCTCGGCGACGGCCTGCGCAATGGGCCGCCCATCCGGCAGGATCAGTGCCCCAACCAGCGGATTGGCCAGCGGATTATCGCCAAGATCCGGCATCCGATGCCAGGCCGCGACCAGCGCCTCGGCATCGTCGGGGGTGCGCTCCAGCACGGTCTTCAGCCGCGTGACCGCCGGCAGGGCCGCCGCCATCCGGCCCAGCCTGTCCGCCTCGCCCGCGAATTCGGCGCGCTGCCACAGCAGCGGATGGTGCGTCCATAAAAAGGCCTGGCGCATCAGGTCACCCGCTTCCAGCGCCTTGCGCAGACCAGCGGCCATCAATTCCCCGGCGGCCTCTGAATCGGCAAAGCTGTCGATGCCGAGATCCGCCCGGCGCGCGCACCACGGGCACGGGCCGGATGACGCCGCCCGGAAATGGCCGGGCTCTTTCGCGCACAGCACCAGATCCTCCAGCGCCGTATCCAGCGCCGCCACCCATTCCGACGGGGCCGGCCGCGCCGCCGGCTGGCGGTGCCCATCGACGAAGCAGCGCCGCACCAACCCGCGAAGCGCCGGGTGCAAGGCGTTTGGCGTCACCGCGAACGGCCCGGGCCGTTGCGGGCTGACGGCAAGGCCGGGATAATGCCCGGCCCGCACCAGCCCATCCAGCGCCGGCGGGTCGCCCGGCCCCTGCCAAAGTCCGGCGAAAGGATGGTGCCCCAGCAGCAGCATGTGGATCAGCACGCCCAGCGCAAAGCGGTCATGGCTCTGGTCGCGGTCGATGGCGGCAAGATCCTTGCCGACCAGTTCCGGCGCAACGAACCCCTCCGCCCCCACCGCACAGCGATGCATCTGGCCGGCCAGCGTGAACTGCACCGAATCGGCGTCGATCAGGGTGATCCGGGCCTTCGCATCGACCAGCAGGTTTTCCGGCTTCAAATCGCCGACGGTGATCTCCGCCGCGTGCAGCCGCCCCACCAGATCGGCCAGCCGGCGCGCGGCGACATGCAGGTGATACCAGGTGAAGCCGGGCGCCTGCGCCAGCCGCAGCCGCGCATTGGCCAGCACGGTGAGCGGCTGCGCATCCTCGATCCGGGGCATCAGGAAGCCGATGGTGCGCCCTGCCTCGTCCCGCAGTGCCGAAACCGGCCAGGCCACGCCCGCGACCGAGCGCGCCGGGTGAAGCAGCAGCGCCGCCAGCTTCACCGCACGTTCCGGCACGGGCCGGTGATAGAGCTTCGCCACCAGCCCCGGCCGGTCAGTGGCACACAGCCGCCCCTCCCCGCCTTCGGCCAGCACCGCCCCCAGCGCGACCGGCTGGCCGGTGGCCGAGTCAACCAGCATCAGACAGCCCAGCCCTCGACCGGCGGCAGGTCGATATCGTCAGGATCGACCCGCGCGGTCGAGAGCCGCCGCATTGAGCTGGACAGCCAGCGGAACAGCGCGCCGAAGCGCACGCCCTTCAGCTTCAGCGGCGGCCGGTCGGACGGCGACAATTCGGCCAGCAGCGCGAAATCGGCGCCCTCGACGCCGACCGCGAAGAAGGCTAGCTTCTTCTCCCGCTCGCCGTGGCGGATCGCCGCCGCCGCCTCGCGCCACACCTCGCCATCGGTCGGCGCGCCGTCGCTCAGCGCGAACAGCCAGGGCCGGTGATAGGGCACGCCGGCCTCCCGATAGAGCCGCTTCCGCGCCTCGATCATGTCCAGCGCCACCAGCAGCGCCCCGCCCAGCGGCGTGTCGCCCGCAGCATTCAGCGCCGGCACGGCGAATGCCTCGGTGCGCGCGAAACCCTTGGCGACGCCAATGCCGCCGCCACAGGTGACGATGGCGAGATCGAGCCGCAGCCTTGTCAGCGGATCGGCCGAGATGTCGGACAGGAAGGCGGCGATGCCGGCATTCAGCTCCGCGATCGGGGCGCCATCCATCGAGGCCGAGCAGTCCAGCACCAGCACGACCGGGCAGCGTGTCTCCAGATTATCGGCGAAATCGCGGACATCGCCGACCAGTTCGACGAACTCCGCGTCGATGGCCTTGTCGATCCGCCAGCCGGAGGCAACCACCATATCTTGCGCCATGGAAGGAGAATACCACAACAGCAATGATAAATTGAAGAAGATATGCCATACACCCTCAATGCGCGTATTTATTGGATGTGCAAAACAAACCAACACAACCTTTGCTTGACGCCGCGACGAAGCACCGCTCATGCTGGCGTATGACCCGCAGCGCCCTGCCTCAGCCACCCACCGCCGAGCAAAGGCTGGACTGGCTGCGCCTGATCCGCACCGAGAATGTCGGCCCGGTCACCTTCCGTCAGCTCATCGGCCGGTTCGGCGATCCGACGGCGGCGCTGGCGGCCCTGCCGGAGCTGGCGCGGCAAGGCGGGCGAACCAAGCCGCTGGCCGTCGGCAGCCGGGCGGCGGCGGAGCGCGAGATGGCGGCGCTGCAAAAGCTGGGCGCGCGCCTGCTGACCCTGGCCGACCCGGACTATCCGCAGACGCTGGCGGCGACACCGGACGCCCCGCCGGTGCTGTCCGTACGCGGCCATGTGCATCTGCTGGAACGCCCCGGCATCGCTATCGTCGGGGCACGCAACGCCTCGGCCAATGGCCGCACGCTGGCCGAACGGCTGGCGCGCGATCTGGGCGAGGCCGGTTATCTCGTCGTCTCGGGGCTGGCGCGCGGCATCGACGCGGCGGCGCATCGCGGCGCCCTGCCCCAGGCCACGGCGGCGGTCGTGGCCGGCGGCATCGACGTGATCTACCCGGAGGAGAATGCCGGCCTTTACGAGGAAATCTGGCAACAGGGGCTGCTGGTCGCCGAATCCCCGCCCGGCACGCAGCCGACGGCGCGGCACTTCCCGCGCCGCAACCGCATCATCTCTGGCCTGTCCTATGGTATCGTCGTGGTCGAGGCGGCGGAAAAGTCCGGCTCCCTCATCACCGCGCGCTTCGCCGGCGAACAGGGGCGCGAGGTGATGGCCGTGCCCGGCTCGCCGCTCGACCCGCGCTGCCGGGGGGCGAACCGGCTGATCCGCCAGGGGGCCACGCTGGTGGAGGGCGCCGCCGACGTGATCGAGGCGCTGGCCCCGATGCTGCGCCAGCCGCTGGGCGAACGCGAGCCCGATCTGTTCGACCGGTCGCCAAACGCCAGCACAGGCGATGAGAACCTCACCGACGCCCGCAAACAAGTCCTTGAACTATTAGGGCCTTCCGCCGTCGCTGTTGACGAACTGATCCGCCAGTGCCAATTGTCAGCATCGATCGTCCTGACGATCCTGCTGGAACTTGACCTCGCGGGACGGTTGGAACGCCACCCGGGCAATCAGGTCTCGTTGCGGTTCACGACCGACTGAAAACGGGATTTGAGCCAATGCCGGCCTGACCCGCAAACCAAAGAGGCTACGCGGCCCTGTCATGAATCTTGTCATTGTCGAATCCCCCGCGAAAGCCAAGACGATCAACAAGTATCTCGGCAGCGACTACAAGGTCGTGGCCAGCTTCGGCCATATCCGCGACCTGCCGCCGAAGGATGGGTCGGTCGATCCCGACCAGGATTTCCTGATGATCTGGGAGGTGGATGGGCGCTCCGAGAAGCATGTGAAGGAAATCATGAAGGAGGTGAAGGGCGCCGAGCGCGTGTTCCTCGCCACCGACCCGGATCGCGAAGGCGAGGCGATTTCCTGGCATGTGCGCGAGGTGCTGGAGCAGCGCAAGGCGCTTAAAGGCGTCGAGGTAAAGCGCGTCACCTTCAACGAGATCACCAAGAATGCCGTGCTGGAGGCGATGGCCAACCCGCGCGAACTGAACCGCGAGATGGTGGATGCCTATCTGGCGCGCCGGGCGCTGGATTATCTGGTGGGCTTCACCCTGTCGCCGGTGCTGTGGCGCAAGCTGCCGGGCAGCCGCTCGGCAGGACGCGTGCAGTCGGTGGCGTTGCGGCTGGTCTGCGAGCGCGAAGCCGAGATCGAAGTCTTCCGGGCGCAGGAATACTGGTCGGTGGTCGCCGAGATGACGACGAAGGCCGGCGACAAGTTCAATGCCAGCCTGACCCAGCTGGACGGCAAGAAGCTCGGCAAGATGGATTTGAAGGACCAGGCCGCCGCCGCGCGCGCCGTGGCCGCCATCGAAGCCGGGCAAGGCCGCTATGCCGTCGCCGAGCTGGAGAAGAAGACGGTCAAGCGGCACCCGCAGCCGCCCTTCACCACCTCTACCCTGCAGCAGGAAGCCTCGCGCAAGCTGGGCTTCTCCGCCAGCCGTACCATGCAGGTCGCCCAGCGGCTGTATGAAGGCGTGGATATCGGCGGCGAGACGCAGGGCCTGATTACCTATATGCGGACCGACGGCGTGCAGATCAGCCGCGAGGCGGTGGGCGCCGCGCGCGGGCTGATTGGCCGCGATTATGGCGACAAATACGTCCCCGAGGTGCCGCGCGCCTATTCGACCAAGGCGAAGAACGCCCAGGAAGCGCATGAGGCCGTGCGCCCGACCGATCTGTTCCGCAGGCCTAAGGATGTCGCCCGGACGCTCGAACCCGACCAGCTGAAACTATACGAGCTGATCTGGAAGCGCACCGTCGCCAGCCAGATGGAAAGCGCCCTGCTGGACCAGACGGCAGCCGACATCACGACGCCCGACCGCACGGTCACGCTGCGCGCCACCGGCTCCATCGTCGCCTTCGATGGCTTCCTGACGCTGTACCAGGAAAGCCGTGACGAACCGGCCGAGGATGATGAAAGCCGCCTGCTGCCGCCGATGGCCAAGGGCGACGCGATGGGTCTCGGCACGGTCACGCCGAACCAGCATTTCACCCAGCCGCCGCCGCGCTATTCCGAGGCCAGCCTGGTGAAGAAGCTGGAGGAGCTGGGCATCGGCCGGCCCTCGACCTATGCCAGCATCCTGCAGGTGCTGCAGGACCGGGACTATGTCCGCCTCGACAAGCGGCGTTTCGTGCCGGAGGATCGCGGCCGGATGGTCACCGCCTTCCTGTCGAACTTCTTCGAGCGCTACGTCCAGTACAATTTCACCGCCGAGCTGGAAAACCAGCTCGACGATATCTCCGGCGGGCGGATCGACTACAAGCAGGTGCTGCGCGATTTCTGGAACCATTTCCACAGCGCCATCGATGGCACCAAGGATCTGACCATCACCCAGGTGCTGGATGCGCTGGACGCCGATCTGGGGCCGCATTTCTTCCCCGAGACGGAAGACGGCCGCAACCCGCGCGCCTGCCCGACCTGCGGCACCGGCCGGCTGGGGCTGAAGCTGGGCCGCAATGGCGGCTTCATCGGCTGCTCGAACTATCCCGAATGCCGCTATACGCGACCGCTGGCAGTCCCGACCGATGGCGACGGCGCCGAGGGCGGCCTGCCCGATGGCGGCACGCGGGAACTGGGGCGCGATCCCGGCACCGGCCTGCCGGTCACCGTGCGCAAGGGCCCCTACGGCTATTATATCCAGCTTGGCGAGGCGGTGAGCAAGGAAGAGAAGCCCAAGCGCGTCTCCCTGCCCAAGGGCGTCTCGCCCGGCGATATCGAGCTGGAGCGCGCGCTGGCGCTGCTGTCGCTGCCGCGCGAGATCGGCAGCGATCCGGAATCGGGCGAGCCGGTCACCGCCGGGATTGGCCGTTTCGGTCCTTATGTGAAGCGCGGCGCGACCTATGTGAACATCCCGAAGGATGAGGATGTGCTGAGCATCGGCATGAACCGGGCGATGGATCTGCTGGCCACCAAGAAGGGCAGCGCCGCCAAGGCGGTCGGGGCGCATCCGAAATCCGGCAAGCCGATCACCCTGCACAAGGGCCGCTTCGGCCCCTATGTGCAGCATGACGGCGTCCGCGCCAACCTGAAGAAGGACATGGATGCCGACTCGGTCAGCATCGAGCAGGCAGTCGAATTGTTGGATGCCAAAGGGCCAGCCAAGGGCAAGAAGACGGCTGCCAAAAAGGCACCGGCGAAGAAAGCCGCCGCCAATGGTGAGAAAAAGACGGCTGTAGCCAAGAAACCCGCCGCTAAGAAAGCGGCGGCGAAAAAGGCCCCGGCCAAAAAGCCGGCGGCCAAGAAGGCCGCCCCGAAAAAGACAGCAGCAGCCGACGACGGACAGTCCCCGCCCTGGAAGGCCGACTAGGTGGCGAAGAAACCGCAAGCGCCCTTCCCGACGCGCGAGCAGATCGCCACCTTCATCCGCGAGAGCCCGGTGCCGGTCGGCAAGCGCGAGGTGGCGCGCGCCTTCAACATCACCGGTAATGACCGGATGCAGCTGAAAAAGGTCCTGCGCGAGCTGGAATCGGACGGCACCGTCGATCGCGGCCGCAAGCGCAAGGTGGCGAAGCCGGGCAGCCTGCCGGAAATCGCCGTGGTCGAGGTGACGGAAATTGATTCCGATGGCGAGCCGGTCGGTGTCCCGGCCGTCTGGAAAGAGCCCGGCAAGCCGCCGCGCATCCTGCTGGCGCCGGACCGGCCGGGCAGCCCGTCCGTCACGACCGGGGAACGGGTGCTGGCAAAGCTGCGCCGTGTCGGCCCGAACCTTTACGAAGGCCGTGTCATCCGCAAGCTGGGCGGGCCGGCCAACCGGGTGCTGGGCGTCTATGATCTTTCCGGCGATGGTGGCGTGCTGCGCCCGACCGATCGCAAGCACCGCCAGGAATACCGCATCGAAAAGCACGATGCCGGCGGGGCGAAACCCGGCGATCTGGTGCTGGCGGAAATCCTCCGCGCGCCGCGCCTGGGGCTGCATAGCGCCCGGGTGATCGAGTTGCTGGGCTCGACCGGCAATCCGCGCTCGATCAGCCTGATCGCGATCTACACCAACGACATTCCGACAGAATTCCCGGCCGCCGCGCTGGAACAGGCAGAAAAAGCGAAGCCGGTGGCGCTGGGCAAGCGCAAGGATCTGCGCGGGATTCCCCTGGTCACCATTGACGGGGCCGACGCCCGCGATTTCGACGATGCGGTGTTCGCCGAGCCCGACCCCGACCCGAACAATCCCGGCGGCTGGCACCTGATGGTCGCCATCGCCGACGTGGCGCATTACGTCCGCCCGGGCGACGCGCTGGACAAGAGCGCCCATGAGCGCGGCAATTCGGTCTATTTCCCCGACCGCGTGGTGCCGATGCTGCCGGAGGCGCTGTCGAACGATCTGTGCTCGCTGCGCCCGCATGAGGACCGCGCCTGCATGGCGGTCCATATGTGGGTCGATGCCAAGGGCCGGAAGCTGAAGCATAATTTCGTGCGCGGGCTGATGCGCTCGGCCGCGCGGCTGACCTATGAGCAGGCCCAGGCCGCCATCGATGGCCGGCCGGACGATACCAGCGGGCCACTGGTGGAAACCGTGCTGAAGCCGCTGTTCAGCGCCTACAAGGCACTGGACGAATCACGGCGCGCACGCGGCACGCTGGAGCTGGACCTCGCCGAACGGCAGGTGGTGCTGGGCGAGGATGGCAGGGTGGCGGCGATCCGCCTGCGCGACCGCTTCGACAGCCACAAGCTGATCGAGGAGTTCATGATCCTCGCCAATGTCTGCGCGGCGGAGACCATCGAGAGCCTGCGCCTGCCCTGCATGTACCGCGTGCATGACGAGCCGGACCCGGAGAAGTTGGAGGGGCTGCGCGAGGTGCTGCACGGCATCGAGCTGAACATGGCCAAGGGCCAGAAGATGACGCCGAAGCAGTTCAACGGCATCCTGCGGCAGGTGCGGGGCGGCCCGAACGAGCAGATGGTGAACCAGCTGGTGCTGCGCTCCCAGGCCCAGGCGGTCTATAGCCCGGACAATCTGGGGCATTTCGGCCTCGCCTTGCAGCGCTATGCGCATTTCACCTCGCCGATCCGGCGCTATTCCGACCTGCTGGTGCACCGCGCGCTGATCCGCGGGCTGAAGCTGGGGCTGGGTGCGCTGAGCGACGAGGAAATGCTGCGCTTCAACGAGATCGGCGAGCATATCTCGGTCACCGAGCGCCGCGCCGCCCATGCCGAGCGCGACGCCATCGACCGGTTCGTCACCGCCTTCATGGCCGACCGTGTGGGCGCCAGCTTCGAGGGCCGCATCAATGGCGTCACCCGCTTCGGCCTGTTCGTCACGCTGGACGAGACCGGGGCCGACGGCCTGATTCCGATCCGGACATTGCCGGCGGATTATTACGATCATGACGAGGCGCATCACCGGCTGGTCGGCCGCGCCCGCGGACTGACGCTGACCATGGGCGACCGGGTCGAGATACGGCTGGCGGAGGCCGATCAGGTGACCGGCGGCCTGCTGTTCGAGCTGCTGAGCGGCGGCACCCAGGGTGCGCCCGGCGGGCCGCTGACCGGCAAGAAATCCTTCCGCAAGATGCAGCGCAGCGGCAAACCGCCCGCCGCCCGCGGCAAGGGCGGCCGGCAGGGCGGCAAAAAGGCACCGAAGCGCGGACGGTAGGGAAAACGCCTGCCCTCAATGGGCCATGAAGACCGGCATCTCGGCGTTCGCCAGAATGTGGCTGGTGGCGCCGCCAAAGATCATCTGGCGCACCCGGCTCTGCGTATAGCCGCCCTTCACCAGCAGGTCGGCGTCCAGCGCCATCGCCTCGCGCAGCATCACCTCGCCGGCCGGCTTGTCGGGGTTCAGGATATCCTTGGGTTCGGCGGCAATGCCCTTGCGCGTGAGGTACTGCGCCAGTTCCGCCCCGGTCGGGCCGGGCACCATGGCGCCCTCGACCGACAACACGACGACCTTCTTCGCGGCCCGCAGGAACGCATCGGCGAAGGCGATGGTGCGCGCCGTCTCGGTGCTGCCGTTCCAGGCGATGACGACGGTCTCGCCCAGCGCCTGCGGCGTCTCCGGCGGGGCAATGAGCAGCGGCCGTCCGCTGTCGAACAGGCCGGCCTCCAGCGTGCTCATGCGCGGCGTGCTGGTGTCGCGCGCCGGTCGTCCGACGACGATCAGGTCGAACAGCCGGCCGCGATTGCCTACCACGGCATCGCCGGGTGCCCCCTGCTCGTTCCAGCTCGCGACGACGCTGTCCATCGCGGTCAGCGGCTCCACCAGCGTGACGCCATGATCGCCCATGAAGCTGACGAACTTGTCCTTGCAGCGCTGCGCGCGGGTCGCCTCGTCACGCTCGAAATCCTCGACCAGATGGGCGGTAGCACCGACGAAACCATCCGGCCCCACGGCCACCACCTCCAGCAGGGCGCGGCGCACCGGCATGCCTTCGATGCTGCCGGAAAACCGCTTCGCCGTCAGGAAGGCGCACTGCAGCATGGAGGGGAGCAGCGCGCTGTCCTCGATCGGTACCAGAATATTGCGGAAGGTCATTTTGCCGCTCCTTTTTCGTTTCGGTCCGTTTTCCGCCCGCTCGCCACATGGGTCACGCGAAGCATATCGCCATTCGCCCGTGGCTTCACCGCAGAATTCACCTGACGCATGCTTCTATACTCCCAACGACGGTTGCATGGCGCGCCCGCCTGACGCACCATGCGGCCCCACATCCTATGGCCTGGTGCCTCCGGCGCCGGCCGTCTTTCCATCAGCAAGCAAGGAATACAGGAAATGAGCATCAAGCGTCTCCAGGGCGGCCCGCGGATGAGCCAGGCCGTGATCCACGGCAACACCGTCTATCTCGCCGGCCAGGTCGCCATCGACGCGCCGGGCAAGTCGGTCACCGAGCAGACCAAGAACATTCTGGACCGCATCGACGCGCTGCTGGCCGAAGCCGGCAGCGACAAGACGAAGGTGCTGTCCGCCACCATCTGGCTGACCGACATGCGCTTCTTCAGTGAGATGAACGCGGTTTGGGATGCCTGGGTTGCACAGGGCAACACCCCGGCGCGCGCTTGCGTCGAATCCAACCTCGCCACCCCGGATTTCTGGGTCGAGATCGGTATCGTCGCCGCCGTCTGACGGCAGTGAAGACGGCGGTGCGGCAGTTCTTTGGAATCTGCCGCACCGCCGCGCTTGACAGGGGCGGACGATCTCTCTTATATCGCCGCTTCCAACCGGCGGGGCCGTAGCTCAGTTGGGAGAGCGCTAGAATCGCACTCTAGAGGTCAGGGGTTCGATTCCCCTCGGCTCCACCATTCCTCCCGCCATCGAACTCAGCCGACACCCGCCCTGGCAGCAGGCTGGGAAGATTCTGCTGCCGACTCCGATGGCTTGGACGGTCCGGCTCCCGGATCGGCTGGCTTTGCCGGCCCGGCACCTGGCTTGTTGGTACTGGGCTTGTCGGCGCTGGATTTTTCCTTGTTGTCGAGCGACAGCACGCCGATCTCGCCGGCGATTTCCCCGCCATCCTCGATCTCCACGCGCCCATACCGGACCTTGCCGGTGATTTTTCCCGTGGAGCGCACCAGCAATCTTCCGCGCGCCGTCAGGGTACCCTCGAAACGGCCGGCAATCTCCGCCGTCTCCACCGTCGCCTCGCCGTCGAACAGGCCCGCTTCGGAAACCTGGATCATCCGGCTGTTCATCGAGGCCTCGACCCGGCCCTCGACGACCAGCGTATCGCAGGCCGTGATCTCCCCCTTCAGCTGGATGTTGCGGCCGACGATCAGCCGGCTGCCTTCCTCCTCGCTCTCCGCAGACGTCCCCCCGAACGGCATCGGAATGGCCGGCGGACGGCGGTCCGGAACCGGCATATAGCCGCCTGTCGGGCTGCTGGGCTTTCTGTTTTCCATGGTCGATGCCTTCTGTTGCAGGGAGGATGGGCCTGTAGGGCTCTGGGGCGGGCTGCCAGGCCGGCCCTCTGGCCTTCCATCGGAATCGTTCTTTTCTTCCGTCTTGCGACGGCGTAGCGCATCCAGCATGTCACTTCCCTCTCTCGCATGATGACGTCATGCCCCCGCCCCGGCCGGAAATCCGGAACAATACCGGCCCATATAACGGCACGAGCGGCGCATGACCTGTCCGGGATAGGCCGCTGGCATGGCAGGGATGTGGGGGTGGCACGGCAAGTTTGTGGCCGGCTGCCGCACGGGCGACACAATGCGCGGTACCCCGATCTTATTGGCTAAGTCTTTGTTAAGAAATCTCCTCTATTCTCTCTTTCATGTATGATTCCGGGCAGAGCCTCGGCTCTACTGGCATGTGCCAAAGATTTGGCGAAAGGGTCGTTGTGTGACGGAGTCGGTGTCGATATACCCGCTGACACATCTGGATGAGTTGGCGAGCCAGAACGCACTGCTGCGCAACCAGTTGCAGGCGGTGGAAAACCGGCTGCGCGACTTCCTGGATATCGCCGCGGACTGGATCTACGAGACCGACGCGGCGCATCGCTTCACGATGATCTCCAGCCGCGGGCTGGAGTTGCTGGGCCTGCCGCCGGAGCAGGTCTATGGCCGTTCCGTCTTCGAGGTGCTGAACGCCGCCTTCGACCTGCCGCTCTGGCAGCGCCAGCTGGCAACAGCCAATGCGCACAAGCCGTTCCGGGATTTCAATTTCCTGTATGTCGATCCGCAGGGCGAACGGCATTTCATCCGGGCCAGCGGCAATCCGCGCTTCGACGCCCAGGGCCGGTTCACCGGCTATCGCGGCGTCTGTACCGACGTAACCGACAGCGCACGCTCGCAGGCCGTGTCGGACCGCAATGCCGCGATGCTGCGCGCGACCTTCGACCATATGGCCGAAGGCATCGCCATCGTCGATGGCGACATGCGCGTCACCAGCTTCAACAGGCGGTTCCTGGAACTGCTGGACCTGTCGCCGGACCGATTCGCCATCGGCGACCCGTTCGAGAAGCTTGTTCGCCTGAATGCCGAGCGCGGCGAGCATGGACCCGGCGACATCGAGAAGATCGTGGCCTCACGCGTGGCCAGCGCCATGCAAGTGAAAGCGCGTACCTTCGCCCGACGGCGGCCGAATGGCACGGTTCTGGAAATCAAGGACACGCCCCTGCCCGGCGGCGGCTTCGTGACCATCTACACCGACATCACGGAGCGCTACCGGATTCAGCAGGAGCTGAAGACAAGCGAGGAACGCTTCCAGGATTTCGCCCAGTGCAGCGCCGACTGGTTCTGGGAAACCGACATGACCCAGACCTATACCTATCTGGAATTCCGCCGGCTGACCGGCCCGTTCGTCGAGCGCGACTGGTCCAAGGAAACGCTGCTGGGCCGCAATCGCCACGATCTGCTGGCCTCAATCGATGCCGACCCCGACTTCACCAGGAAGTTGCAGGCCCATATGGACCGCGGGGAGCCGTTCCAGGATCTCGAATATTCCTTCCTGGGGTCGGACGGGGAGCGCTATTGGGTCCAGGCCTCGGGCGTGCCGATCCGTGATGAGTCCGGCACCATCACCGGCTATCGCGGGGTTGGCCGCGACATTACCGGGCGCAAGCGCGACGAGGCCTTGCGCGACGCGAGCGAACACCGCTACCGGGTGATCTCGGAACTCACCTCCGATATGGTCTATTCCTACCGCATCGACCCGGATGGCACCGCCAATCTGGAATGGAACGCGGGATCGCTGGGCGGCGAGACCTTCATCCCGCTGGCCAACAAGGTGCCTGACGTCTGGTGGGGCCATCATGCCCATCCGGAGGATATCGGCATGCTACGCCAGCGCCGGCAGCGCATCATGGAAGGCCATCCGGCCACCGACGAGTTCCGCATCATTGACCCCATGGGGACGGTGCGCTGGCTGCGCGTCTATGCGCGGCCCGATATCGATCCCGACAGCGGCCGCGTGATCCGGCTGATCGGCGGCGCCACCGACATCACCGAGCGCAAGCTGGCCGAACAGGCCCTGCGGCGCAGCGAGGAACGGCACGCGCTGCTGCTCGCCGGCGCGAATGAAGGTGTCTATGAATGGGTTCAGAGCCAGGGCGACGTGCTGTTCGTCTCCTCGCGCTTCCGGGAGGTGGCGGGCATCCTCGGCGACGAGGCCGTGGTGCCCAGGGCGCACTGGCTGGAACGCGTCCATGAGGAAGATCTGCCGCGCTACCGGCATGCCTGGGAGGCACATCTGGCCGGCGTCAATCAGCGCTTTGCCTGCGAATACCGGATTCATGGCGATGATGGCGTCATCCGCTGGGTCTATGACCGCGGCGCCGGGCTGCGCGGCCCGGAGGGGATATACCGGACCGTCGGCGCCCTGACCAACGTCACCGCGCGCAAGATGACCGAGATCCAGCTCTACGAGGCCAAGGACCGCGCCGAGACCGCCAGCCGCGCCAAGTCCGACTTCCTGGCCAATATGAGCCACGAACTGCGCACCCCGCTGAACGCGGTGATCGGTTTCTCGGAAATCCTGCGCGACGAGCTGTTCGGCCCGCTGGGCGATTCTCGCTACCGCGAATACGCGACCGACATCAATGACAGCGGCAACCATCTGCTGCGCATCATCAACGACATCCTCGACCTCTCCAAGGCCGAGGCCGGCAAGATCGACATGATCGACGAGGTGATCGCCTTGTCGGAGCTGTTCGACTCCAGCACGCGCCTGCTGCAGCCGCGGCTGCAAAGCGCCGAGCTGACGCTGGTGCAGTCCCTGCCCGATACCATCCCCGGCCTGCGCGGCGACCGCCAGCGGCTGCGGCAGATATTGCTGAACCTGCTGTCCAATGCGGTCAAATTCACCGGGCCGGGCGGCACGGTCACGCTGTCCGCTGAATTGGAGGCGGGCGGTATTGCCATCAAGGTCGCCGACACCGGCGTTGGCATGAGCCAGAGCGACCTGCAGAAGGCGATGCTGCCCTTCACCCAGATCGACAGCGGCCTGCACCGCAAATATGCCGGCACCGGGCTGGGCCTGCCGCTGACCAAATCGATGGTCGAACTGCATGGCGGCAGCATGGTTCTGGACAGCACGCCCGGAGTGGGCACCATTGTCACCGTCCGGTTCCCGGCGGAACGGACCTTCGCCGCAACCGCCCAGAGCTGATTTTAGAGCATGGCCACCAGCGGCCGCGATGGCTGGCCGCTGCCCTGGCCGGTTTTGCGGGCGGTGACCTTGACCTTCACATCCATTTCGAGGAAGTCGCTGGCGGCGCCGAAAAACGCCCCCTGCAGCGGTACCGCCTGGGACGGATCGCGGGCCACCGCGACACGGATCAGATTGGCGCCGCCGATCAGCCCGTTGGTCGGGTCGAATTCCACCCAGCCGGCGCCAGGCAGATAGACCTGAACCCAGGCATGGGTATCGCCCGCGCCGACCATGGATTCGGAACCGCCATCCATGACCGGGTCGTAGAGGTAGCCGGAGACGAAACGGGCGGCCAGCCCCAGGCTGCGCACGCCTTCCATCATCAGCAGCGCGAAGTCGCGGCAGCTGCCGCTGCCCTTGCGCAGCGTTTCCAGCGGCGGCTGGGTGCCGAGATCGTAGCGCCTTGCGTAGGAGAAGCGCGCATTGATCGCCGAATTCATCGCGATCAGCATGTCGTAGGTATGGGTCTCGCCCTCGCGGTTGAGGAACTGGCGCGCCCATTCCAGAACTTCATGTTCCGGATCCTCGTAATGCCGTTCCAGCGTGCGGCCCAGATCCGCCATCTCTTCCCCGGAATAGGTGAAGGGGAAAATCCGGGCATAGGGCGCCAGCGTCAGGTCGGGATAATCGCCGCCATAATGTTCCAGCGTGATGGTGCTCACAAACTCCAGCCGGTCCGACATCTCCGAGAAGGAGGCGATCGCGATGGAATTGTTGAAAACATCGTGCAGCCAGCGGATTTCGGCCGGTGGCGTGATCTTGATGCCGGTCGAGATCAGCCGGATATCATGGCTGTCGCGCGGGCGGAACATCAGGCGATGCTCGCCGAACCGCACAGGGCGGGCGTAGCGATAAACGGTACTGTGTTCAACAGTCAGGTGTTGCATGCGGGCGTCGCCGATAAAACAGAGGTAAATGCGTCAGCCGCTATTAATTGTAGGGTTAGCCTATTCGGCCTACTACATAAAGGAAAAACGAAGCCTGACGCTTCCAGCACGGCTCTTCCGCGCGGAACAGGGGGATACTAACCCTCTTCACTTTAAAGAAGTGTAAATCCGGCGGCGCCACTACAAGCTAAAAATAAAAACAAAGGGCGCCAGCATGCTGGCGCCCTTCACCCTGTAATGATGCGAGAACGGCGTTCAGGCCGCCTTCACCATGTTGCGCAGCACATAGTGCAGGATGCCGCCATTGCGGAAATACTCGACCTCGTCCGCAGTATCGATGCGGCACAGCGCGGTGATCTGCTTCGTGCGCCCATCGGCATAGCGGATCGTCACCGGCACATCCATGCGCGGGCTGATGCCCGTGCCGATGCCGGAAATGTCGATCACCTCGTCGCCGGTCAGTTCCAGCGTCTTGCGGGTATCGCCATCCTTGAACTGCAGCGGCAGCACGCCCATGCCGACCAGGTTGGAGCGGTGGATACGCTCGAAGCTTTCCGCCAGCACGGCCTTGATGCCGAGCAGGTTGGTGCCCTTCGCCGCCCAGTCGCGCGAGGAACCGGTGCCGTATTCCTTGCCGGCCACGATGACCAGCGGCGTGCCCTCGGCCTGGTACTTCATCGAGGCGTCGTAGATCGACATGATCTCGCCCGACGGCACATATTTGGCGAAGCCGCCCTGGGTGTTGCCGGCCGCCTCGTTCTTCAGGCGGATGTTGGCGAAGGTGCCGCGCATCATCACCTCATGATTGCCGCGCCGTGCGCCGTAGGAGTTGAACTCCGCCGGCGGTACGCCATGCTCCATGAGGTAGCTGCCGCCCGTGCTGTCCTTCTTGATCGACCCCGCCGGCGAGATGTGGTCGGTGGTGATCGAATCGCCCAGCAGCGCCAGCACGCGGGCGCCGGAGACGTTCGAGAAACCGCCTTCGACAGTCTTCGACATGCCCTGGAAATAGGGCGGGTTCTTCACATAGGTGGAACGGTCGTCCCAGCTGTAGGTCAGGCTTTCCGGCGTGTCGATGGCCTGCCACTGCTCCGGCCCCTCGAAGACGTTGGCGTAGCGGCGCTTGAACATCTCGGCGGTCAGCGACTTCTCCATCGCTTCGCGGATTTCCTGGTTCGACGGCCAGATATCCTTCAGATAGACCGGCTTGCCGTCCGAACCAGTGCCCAGCGGCTCGGTCGTCAGGTCCAGCTTCATCGTGCCGGCCAGCGCGTAAGCGACGACCAGCGGCGGCGAGGCCAGGTAGTTCGCCTTCACCTGCGGATGCACGCGGCCTTCGAAATTGCGGTTGCCCGACAGCACGGAGCAGACCAGCAGGTCGCCCTCATCCACCGCATTGGCAATCGGCTCGGGCAACGGACCGGAATTGCCGATACAGGTTGTGCAGCCATAGCCGACAAGGTTGAAGCCGATTTCGTTCAGGGATTTCTGCAGGCCGGCGGCCTCCAGATAATCGGTCACCACCTGGGAACCCGGCGCCAGCGAGGTCTTCACCCACGGCTTCGAGGTCAGGCCCTTCGCGAGTGCCTTCTGCGCGACCAGACCGGCCGCGATCAGCACGGAGGGGTTGGAGGTGTTGGTGCAGCTGGTGATCGCCGCGATCACCACCTTGCCGTCTTCCAGCTTGTAATCGGCGCCCTTGACCGGCACCTGCTTGCCGCTGGCGCCGATCTCGGCCATCGCCTTGGTGAAGGACGCCGCCGCGTCGGACAGCAGCACACGGTCCTGCGGGCGCTTCGGGCCGGCCAGCGAGGGCTGCACCGTATCGAGGTCAAGCTCCATCGCGTCGGTGAAGACCGGATCGGGCGAGGTCTCGTCGTGCCACATGCCCTGGGCCTTGGCATAGGCCTCGACCAGCTTCACGCGCTTGTCGTCACGGCCGGTGAAGGCGAGATAGCGCAGCGTCTCCTTGTCGATCGGGAAGAACCCGCAGGTCGCGCCATATTCCGGCGCCATGTTGGCGATGGTCGCGCGGTCCGCCAGCGACAGATTGCCGAGGCCGGGACCGAAGAATTCCACGAACTTGCCGACCACGCCCTTGGCGCGCAGCATCTGGGTGATGGTGAGCACCAGATCGGTCGCGGTCATGCCCTCGCGCAGCTTGCCGGTCAGCTTGAAGCCGACAACCTCGGGGATCAGCATGGAAACCGGCTGGCCCAGCATCGCTGCCTCGGCCTCGATGCCGCCCACGCCCCAGCCCAGCACGGCCAGGCCGTTCACCATGGTGGTGTGGCTGTCGGTGCCGACCAGCGTGTCCGGATAGGCCACGGTGCGGTTGCCGTCCTTGCCGGTCCACACGACCTGCGCCAGATATTCCAGGTTCACCTGGTGGCAGATTCCGGTGCCCGGCGGCACCACGCGGAAATTGTCGAACGCCTTCTGGCCCCAGCGCAGGAAGGCATAACGCTCGCCATTGCGCTTGAACTCGTGATCGACGTTCTCCTCGAAGGAGGTCATGGTGCCGAAATTATCCACCATCACCGAATGGTCGATGACAAGATCAACCGGCGAGAGCGGGTTGATGGTGCGCGGGTCACCACCCATCGCGGCCACGGCATCGCGCATCGCGGCCAGATCGACCACGGCCGGCACGCCGGTGAAGTCCTGCATCAGCACGCGGGCCGGGCGGTAGGCGATCTCGCGCTTGGACTGCTTGTCCTTCAGCCACTGGCCCATGGCCATCACATCATCGACCGTCACGGTGCGCCCGTCTTCGTAGCGCAGCAGGTTCTCCAGCAGAACCTTCAGCGACATCGGCAAGCGGGAAACGTCGCCAAGCCCGGCCTTCTGGGCCGCTTCGATGCTGTAATATTCGTACTCGTCGCCATCGACCACCAGGGTACGGCGGGTTTTCAGCGTGTCGGTGCCTGTCACGGTCGCGATTCTCCATGGCTGCGGATCGGGGCGGATAGCGGCATAGAATACCGCTTCCGCGATCCTTTGCGTAGCGTCGGGCGAGACATAAACGGACTGTCCGGCAGTGTCCAGCCGAGCGCGATGGGATTACGCGCTACCGGTACTGTTTCTGCGGCTTTCCCGCAAGTCCGTTATGCGGAAAACGCAGATTCATGCATCACATGGCCTTCCCCGAAAGGACTTATCGCCCTTTCGGGAGCAAGGCCAGGCGGCTTGGAGCCAGATACCTAATGATGTGCCAAACGGTTGATTTCGTCCTTGAGCCTCAGCTTTTCCTTTTTCAGCGAGGCGATGGCGCTGTCGTCCGGGAGGGGGCGGCTGGTTTCGGACTGGAGGGTATTGTCGATCTGCTGGTGCTTGACCTTCAGGGCGTCGATCCGGCTATTGGCTGTTGCCATATCCAACCTCCTTGGTTCAGAAGAACTCTACCAATTCGACGTGGGTATGTTACGCCTCTGTTGCAAGCCTCACAATCGTCCCGCCTTCCGCTGTTTCGGGCAGTTTGCCGCACTGGACCGGAAGGATGAAGCGCGCTAGGTCATAGGCATGGAAAAGCAACGCCTTATCGTCGGCCTGTCAGGCGCGTCCGGTGCGCTCTACGGCATCCGGCTGCTGCAGCTGCTGCGTGACCAGCCGGTCGAGACGCATCTGGTGATTTCCAGATCGGCCGAGATCACGCTGGCGCACGAAACCGACTGGAAGCTGCGCGATGTCCAGGCGCTGGCCGATTACTGGCATCCGCAGGCCGATATCGGGGCGGCGATCTCCAGCGGCTCGTTCCGCACGCTGGGCATGGTGGTGGCCCCCTGCTCCGTGAAGACGCTGGCGGAAATCGCCAGTGGCGTCACCTCCGGCCTGCTGACCCGTGCCGCCGATGTGGTGCTGAAGGAACGCCGCCGGCTGGTGCTGATGGTGCGCGAGACACCGCTGACCGCCGTACATCTGCGCAACATGATGACCGTGACCGAGATGGGCGGCATCGTGGCGCCGCCGGTCCCGGCCTTCTACGCAAAGCCGGACAGCATCGGGGCGATGGTCGATCACAGTGTCGGCCGCGTGCTCGACCTGTTCGGGCTGGAAGTCGGCGCGGTCCGCCGCTGGGGCGAGGCACCGCCGGCAGATCAGCCAAGGCGCCACCGCAAGGGCGTGTAGCGCCCCCCAAAAACGACGCCTAAACGAGACCCCCAAACGACAAAGGCCGCCCGAAAGGCGGCCTTTTACCGAAAGCGCGGATGAAACGCGCTTACTTGATCTTCGATTCGCGGAACACGACGTGCTTGCGCACCTTCGGATCGTATTTCTTCAGTTCCAGCTTGCCCGTCATGGTGCGCGGATTCTTCTTAGCAACGTAGAAGAAGCCCGTGTCGGCGCTGCTGACGAGCTTGATGAGCAGAGTGTTCGACTTCGCCATGACGGCAGATCCCATTTCGCTTGGGTTGCGTGAGAGGCCGAGAACATACAGGCCGGAAACTTCCTGTCAAGCCATAAGCGCCGCTGAAGAGCCTCAATCCGTCTTCAGCGCCACCGCCATGACCGACATGTCCCGCATGCGGCCCAGAAGCTCGCCGTCGCGCAGCAGCAGACGGGCGACATCCATGTCGATCATCTCGTTGTGCGCCGGCTTCGACGGGCAGGCCTCACGCAATTCCTGCTGGCGCTTCGAATCCAGCTCCGAGACCACCCGGCGCGCGACCAGCAGATTGGCGGGCCGTACCGCGCCGCGCCGCAAATCGCTGATCACCTGTGCCGGATCGTCGGTGTAGTTCGCCGTGCAGACCGACGGCAGCACGCCATAACCTGACAAGGCATAGCCGGACGGCGCGAACAGCCTGGCCCAGGTCAGCATCATCTCGCCATCATTGGGCAGGCGGACCACGGTCTGCACCGATCCCTTGCCGAAGGAGCGCGACCCCACCAGCACCGCCCGGCCGCTATCCTGCAAGGCGGCGGCCACCACTTCCGAGGCGGAGGCCGAGGCTCCGTTGATCAGCACCACCAGCGGCAGCCCCTGGGCGATATCGTCGCTGCGCGCGTCATAGCGCTGCAGGCTGTGCGGGTGACGGCCCCGCGTCGAGACGATCTGACCGCTGGCGATGAACAGGTCAGCGACCGACACCGCCTGATCCAGCAACCCGCCCGGATTACCGCGCAGATCGAGAATCACGCCGGACAGGCGCGGCCCGATGCTGCGCCAGGCCTCGGTCATCTCCCGGCTCAGGCTCGACGCGGTATCCTGATTGAAACCGTGCAGCTTGATGATGGCGATGTCATCGACCCGTTCCAGGCTGACGGTTGTCGGCACGATGCGCGCACGGCGCAGCGTGACATGCAGCGTGTCGGTACCCGATTCGGTGCCATGTCCGCGCGACCGCGCCAGCCCAAGATCGACCGGGCTGTGGATGCCGCCGCGCAGGTGCCTGACCACATCATGCACATTCATGCCTTCGGTCAGCACACCGTCGATCCTGGTGATGCGGTCTCCCGCACGCAGCCCGGCCCGCTCGGCCGGGGTATCCTTCATCACATTGGCGATGATGATCTGGCTGTCGTCCGGCAGCAGCGAGATGCCGATCCCGCCGAAACCCTCGCGCTGAGCGCGGTTGTCGAGCGCGGTCGAATAGTCGGCATAGCGCGAGAACCGGTCGAGATCCTTCAGGCTGGCCTCGAACACAGTGCGGTAAAGCCGCTCCGGCTCGGCCGTCGCCAGTATGGGAGAGGACGACCGGCCGGCCAGGATGACGGCGGCGGTCAGCATGCCCCAATGCACCGAATCATTCTGCGGCGGCACCGGAAACTCGCCGATCACCGCACGGCCGACGGTGAGTTGCAGCCGATCCGGCAAGGCCGTCACGGCAAAATTCGGATCAAGCTGGCTCAGCCCCTGCATGCCATGCAGGGCCAGGCTGGGAAGATCGACCGGGTCCAGATAATATTCGCTGATATTGTCATAGCCGGCGGTGAAGATTCGCGCGGCATCGCGGGCCAGGAAATCGCGAGGCGGTTCTGCCATATGCGCCGGTCCGGCGCAGGAATTGGTCAGCATAAGCACGGCCGAAATGACCGCCAGCATCTTCGCACGCTTAAAATATCCGACCATCAAACACAGCCTCGTGGGCATTTAACGATCACCGGCAACCATCCCCGATCACAATCTCCGGCCGGCTGCCCCCCGGATCGGGCCGGCCCGGCCACGCCGTTCACCAAGCAAGAAGCAAGCCAGTTCTGGCGGCAAGACACCGACGAAAAGCACCTTCATGCTGCCTTCTAATATTGTTTGCGCAAACCAGTCCGGAAGGCCAGAGGATTCCAGCATTTCCTGAAGAAAACCATTGGCCCGCACAATTGGACAGCGCCTATTCCGCATCGACGAGGGCGATCAGGGCCGCCTCATCCTCCGCCTCTATGACCCGGCGGGCGATGTCGTAGGAAAATCCTGCCCGGGCCAATGCCGCCAGATCGCGGTCGCGATAGTCGGCGCGCGCCGCGGCCAGACGATAGACCCCCAGCCGCCGCCGCCGGGCGAGCGCAATGGCGGCCTGCAGCTCCACATCACCCTCCACGCGCTCCCCGAGATCCTCCAGCGCCGCCTCGACGGTCGTCGCCGCCACCCCCTTCTGCGCCAGGCTCAGCCTGATCTTGCGCACTGACGCGCCACGCCGGTGCAGGCTGGTCGTGCGCGCCTCGGCATAGACCTTGTCGTCCAGCAGCCCGGTCCGCCGGTAGCGGGCGATCAGATCGTCGATCCACCCCGCCGCCGCCTCGCGGTCGATATCCTCATGATGCCGGGCCGCGCGCTCCACCTTGCGCAGCAGCACGCGGCGCAGATTCTCCGCCGAGCTGGCGAAACGCTCCAGATAATGCAGGGCCGCCCGCTCCAGTGATGCCGGATTGGGCTTGCGGGGGATTTTCCGGGGTGGTCTCGTCGGCTGCTTGTTCGGCTTTGGGGCGCTATTATCCATGCTGGCCATGCTGCCATCTTCCGGCTGCCCCGGCCAGAAGGTGATGGCATGGCGGGTTGTCCCGTGCGGCCGAAGGGACTATCTGTGCGCCTCTACCTGTACCGGATCCGCAATCGAGAGCCAGCATGTCCAAGCTTGCCCCCCCTCCTTTGGCCCCGCGCCCTCTGGCTCCCAGGGCCATCGGCCGCGTCAACTGGCTCGGCCTGTGGACGCTTTACCAGAAGGAGGTGCGGCGCTTCCTGAAGGTCTTCGTGCAGACCGTGGCGGCACCGATGGTGACCTCGCTGCTGTTCCTGCTGGTCTTCACCCTGGCGCTGGGCCGGGGCGACATGGTGATCGGTGGCGTCTCCTACTCCGAATTCCTTGCGCCCGGCCTGATCATGATGGCGATCGCGCAGAACGCCTTCGCCAATACCAGCTCCTCCATCGTCGTCGCCAAGGTACAGGGCAACATCGTCGATACGCTGATGCCGCCGCTGGGGCCGGCGGAGCTGACCGCCGGCTTCGCGCTGGGCGGGGTGACGCGCGGACTGGCCGTCGGCTGCTCGACCCTGCTGGCGATGTGGCTGTTCGTGCCGGTGACCTTCGCGCATCCGGAATTCGTGCTGTTCCATGCGCTGTCCGCCGCCCTGCTGCTGTCGCTGCTCGGCATCATCGGCGGCATCTGGGCCGACAAGTTCGACCATATCGCCGCCGTCACCAATTTCGTGATCGTGCCGCTGACCTTCCTGTCCGGCACCTTCTATTCGACCGAGCGGCTGCCCGGCATCTGGTACGAGCTTGCCCATGTGAACCCGTTCTTCTTCATGATCGACGGCTTCCGCTATGGCTTCATCGGCCATGCCGACGCCCCGCCGCTGGCCGGCATCGCGGTCATGACGGGCTGTAACCTCGCGCTGCTGGCGGTGAGCTACACGATGCTGAAAAGCGGCTACAAGCTGAAAACTTGAGGGGCCGCTAATAAAGCAACGCAACGGTAATTGACATCCTCCGGGCAGGCGCGGATACTCGCGCCCTTTCGCGAAATTCCGTCGCGTTGCAACCCTTTTACCGATGGGAAGGGATAAATCGATGCTTCCTGCCGTCATGCCCACATACAACCGGCTTGACCTGAGCTTTACGCATGGCAAGGGGGCGCATCTGTTCGCGACGGATGGCCGACGATATCTCGATTTCGCCGCCGGCATCGCGGTCAACTCGCTGGGCCATTGCCACCCGCATCTGGTGAAGGCGCTGCAGGCGCAGGCCGAGAAGCTGTGGCATGTCTCCAACCTGTACCGCGTGCCGGAGCAGGAGAAGCTTGCCCAGCGGCTGGTCGATTCGACCTTCGCCGACACCGTGTTCTTCGGCAATTCCGGCGCCGAGGCGATGGAGTGCGCAATCAAGGTCGCGCGCAAATACCATTCCGCCAACGGCCAGCCGGAGCGTACGCGCATCATCGCCGTCGAGGGCGCCTTCCACGGCCGTACCCTGACGACGCTGGCCGCCGCCGGCAACAAGAAGTACCTGGATGGTTTCGGCCCGGTCGCCGGCGGCTTCGACCATGTGCCGTTCGGCAACATGAACGAGCTGCGCAACGCGATCACGCCGGAAACCGGCGCCATCATCGTCGAGCCGGTACAGGGCGAGGGCGGCGTCCGCCCGGCAGCGCTGGACTATCTGCGCCAGCTGCGCGCCGTGGCGGACGAATACGGCCTGCTGCTGATCTTCGACGAGGTGCAGTGCGGCGTCGGCCGGACCGGCAAGCTGTTCGCCCATGAATGGGCTGGCGTGGCGCCGGACATCATGGGCGTCGCCAAGGGCATCGGCGGCGGCTTCCCGATGGGCGCCTGCCTCGCCAACGAGAAGGCGGCCAAGGGCATGACATACGGCACGCACGGCTCCACCTTCGGCGGCAATCCGCTGGCGATGGCGGTCGGCAATGCGGTGATGGATGTCGTGAACGACCCGGCTTTCCTGGCCCAGGTGGATCGTGTCGGCCGTGATTTCTGGACCCGGCTGGAAGGGCTGGTGGCCAGCCACCCCACCGTGTTCGCGCAAGTGCGCGGCGCCGGCCTCATGCTGGGGCTGAAATGCGTGATGCCGAACGGCGATGTGCAGACCGCGTTCCGCGAACAGGGGCTGCTGACCGTCGGCGCGGCGGACAATGTGGTGCGCCTGCTGCCGCCGCTGACCATCGGCGATGCCGAGGTGAGCGAGGCGATGGGCATGATGGAAAAGGCCGCCCGCAAGCTGGCGGGCTGAGGATCGTTCGATGAACAAGCTGTTGAAGCACCCCAAGCACTTCCTCGATCTCGACCTGATCGACACCGGCACCCTGCGGCATATCCTGGATAGCGGCCGCACCATGAAGGAAGCCCTGAAGGCCGGCGACGAGGCCGACAAGCCGCTGGCCGGCAAGACGCTGGCGATGATCTTCGAGAAGCCCTCGACCCGGACCCGCGTCTCCTTCGAGGTCGGCATGAAGCAGCTGGGCGGCGATGTCGTGCTGCTGAACACCGCCGATATCCAGTCCTCGCGCGGCGAGACCATGGCCGATACCGCGCGCGTGCTGTCACGCTATGTCGATGCGATCATGATCCGCACCTTCAGCCCGGCGATCCTGCAGGAGCTGGCGGACAACGCCAGCGTGCCGGTCATCAATGGGCTGACCGACCGCAGCCACCCCTGCCAGATCATGGCCGATGTGATGACCTTCGAGGAACATCGCGGCCCGATCAAGGGCAAGGTCGTGGCCTGGAGCGGCGATGGCAACAATGTCGCCGCCTCCTGGATTCATGCGGCGGCGCGCTTCGATTTCGAGCTGCGCATCGCCTGCCCGGAGATGCTGACCCCCGATCCCGGCCTCATCGAGTGGGCGCGCGCCCAGGGGGCGCGGATTGTCGTCACCCATGATGCCGAGGCGGCCGTGGCCGGCGCCGACTGCGTGGTCACCGACACCTGGGTATCGATGGGCGATGCCGATACCGGCAGCCGCCATAACATGCTGCAGCCCTATCAGGTGAATGCGGAATTGATGCGCCACGCCAAGCCGGAGGCGATCTTCATGCATTGCCTGCCGGCCCATCGCGGCGAGGAAGTCTCCGCCGAGGTCATCGACGGGCCGCAATCCGTGGTCTGGGACGAGGCGGAAAACCGGCTGCACGGCCAGAAAGGCATCCTGCGCTGGTGCCTGACGTGATGGCATCCGCCGGTCCCGGCGCGCATGGCGTCACCGAAGACATGCTGCTGCCCTTCCAGATCGAATCTCTGGGCCTGCGCGGGCGCATGGTGCGGCTTGGCGCGGAAGTCGATGCCGTCCTGACCCGCCATGATTACCCCGAACCGGTCGCCCGCATGCTGGGCGAGGCGCTGGCGCTGGCCGCATTGCTGGCCGGCGCGTTGAAATATGACGGGGTCTTCACGCTGCAGATCCAGAGCGACGGGCCGATCAGCCTGCTGGTTGCCGACGTCACCTCGGACGGGCACCTGCGCGGCTATGCCCAGTTCGACGCCAAGCGCTTCGCCGCGGCGGCGGCGGCGCGCGCCCAGACCGGTGCCGGGATCGACCGCTCGGTGCCCGGGTTGCTGGGCGCGGGGTATCTTGCCTTCACCGTCGATCAGGGCGCGCATACCGAACGGTATCAGGGCGTGGTCGAGCTGACCGGCGCCACCCTATCGGATTGCGCGCATACCTATTTCCGGGATTCCGAGCAGATCGAGACCTGCCTGAAAACCGCCTGCGAGCGTGTTGCCCTGCCGGAAGGCGGCAGCATCTGGCGAGCGGCCGGGCTGATGGTGCAGCGCATGCCCGCCGAGGGCGGCGGCGGCAGCCAGGCCGACCGTATATGGCAGTCGCTGACTGAGGACGAGGCGGAGGATGGCTGGCGCCGCGTTGTCATCCTCACCAGCTCCGCCCGGGATGAGGAAATGCTGTCCCCGGCCCTGCCGCCGCCTGAGCTTCTGTTCCGGCTGTTCCACGAGGATGGTGTGCGGGTGTTCGAGCCGAACATCATGACGGATCGCTGCCGCTGCTCGCGGGAGCGGGTCAGCGCCGTGCTGGCTGCCCAGCCGCGCGCGGAACTGGATGATATGAAGGAACCGGACGGCTGCGTGGTCGTTACCTGTCAGTTCTGTAACCGTGCGTACCGGTACGATGATGCCGATCTGGATGCGCTGGCGGAAGAAACGCCGCGGCAATAGGGCGACAATAGGCCGTCTTGCCAGATGGCTGCCACCGCCGCATTCTTGGTCTCCCGCGCTTCGGACATGCCATCGTACCGCAAGCGCGCTTGCCCGTGACGTTCAAGGAAGCCGCCATGTTCCGCCCGACGACCATCCTTTCACGCTGCCTTGCCCTGTTCTCGCTGGCCCTCTTTTCGCTGGTTCTGGCCGCCTGCGCCACGCCGGACCCGGCGCCGCGCTATGCCGATATCACCTTTCAGGGCAAACCGAAGATCGGGCTGGATGTCGGATCCATCGAAGTGGTGAACGAATATCGCGAGCCGCTGTCGCGCCCGCATGTCGAGCATCTGGTACCGGTCAACCCCGGGCGCACGGTGGAACGCTGGGCGAGCGACCGGCTCACGGCATCCGGCAGCCAGTTCAACCGTGCCGTGCTGCGTGTGAAAGAGGCCAGCATCGTCGAGGAAAAGCTGAAAACCACCACCGGCCTGCGGGGCAGCCTTACCAACGAGCAGTCTGAGCGCTACACCGCGACCGTCGAGGCCGTGCTGGAAATCCTCGATAATCGCGGCGCGCGCATCGGCATGGCGGAAGCACGGGTGCAGCGCAGCCGCACCGTGCCGGAGGACATCACGCTGAACGACCGGGAACGCGCCTGGTACGAGCTGACCGAGACCACCCTGCGCGATCTGGACACGACGCTGACCCGCAACGTCGAAACCCATCTCGGCCGCTTCCTGCGCTAGAGATGGGCGGTGATGTCCATCCGCTGATGCAGGATGCGGACAAGCTGCAGGGGATGATCCGCCGGAACTGTGTAGAAGAGCAGGTGTGAACCGACCCGGCATTTCCAGTAGCCGGGCCGGATTGACGATGCGTCGGCGCCGATCAGCGCCCCTTCCGAAAGACGCAGACAGCACTCGGCGATCTGACGCACATAGGCGTCGGCCCGCTCCTCGCCCCATCGTTCGTTGGAATAACGCCAGATATCAGCCAGATCCCGCCGCGCCCTCGGCGTCAGTACATACATCATTCCGGCGTCATCCCGGCGCCATCCCGGCTTATCGGCCCTGACGTTGCTCGGCTAGGAAGGCCTCGACATCCAATGGCTGCGCGAGGCCGCTTTCCTCGCCTTCGATCAAAGCCGCCTGTAATGCCGCAAGATTGGCCTCCCGCTCTTCAAGCAGGCGCAACCCGGCGCGTATGACGTCGCTCGCAGAGCCATAGCGGCCTTCCTTGACCTTTCGATCAACAAAGCCCGCGAAATGCGTGCCGAGCGAAACCGAGGTGTTACGGGACATGGCGCCACCTTTCTGACGGCAGGCAGGATACCAAAAACTGGTACCCCACTCAACCGAGACTGCCCTACAGCGCCAACGCGTCCTCCGCCGGGGTGTAAGGCAGGTTCAGCGCGTCGGCGACGGCCTTGTAGGTGACCCGGCCGGTATGAACGTTCAGGCCGTTGCGGAGATGGATATCGTCGGCCAGCGCCTTGCGATAGCCCTTGTCGGCCAGCGCCAGGGCGAACGGAAGGGTCGCGTTGTTCAGCGCCACGGTGGAGGTGCGCGCAACCGCGCCCGGCATGTTGGTGACGCAGTAATGCACCACCTCGTCCACCACATAGGTCGGTTCGGCATGGCTGGTCGGGCGCGAGGTCTCGAAGCAGCCGCCCTGATCGATCGAGATATCGACCAGCACGGAGCCGCGCTTCATGCGCTTCACCATGTCGGCGGTCACCAGCTTGGGCGCCGCAGCTCCCGGCACCAGTGCGGCGCCGATAACGAGGTCGCTGGACAGTACATGCTGCTCGATGGCGTCGCGCGTCGCGAAGATGGTGTGCAGTTCGGAGCCGAAACGCTCGTCGAGCTGATAGAGCCGGTCGAGGCTCTTGTCGATGACGACGACATGCGCCTCCAGCCCCATCGCCATGCGCGCCGCATTGGTGCCAGCAACGCCGCCGCCCAGCACGGTCACCTTGGCCGCCGGCACGCCCGGCACGCCGCCCAGCAGAATGCCGGCGCCGCCGCGTTCCTTCTCCAGGCAGTGCGCGCCGACCTGGATCGACATGCGCCCGGCGACCTCGCTCATCGGGGAGAGCAGCGGCAACCCGCCGCGCTGGCTGGTCACCGTCTCATAGGCGATGGCGATGCAGCCCGATTCCATCAGCCCCTTGGTCTGTACGGGATCGGGGGCGAGATGCAGATAGGTGAACAGCAGCTGGCCCTCGCGCAGCAGCTTGTATTCCGCCGGCTGAGGCTCCTTCACCTTCACGATCATGTCGGCTTTCGCGAAAATGTCTTTCGCGCTGCCCGCAATGCTGGCACCGGCAGCCTCGTAATCGGCATCGTCGAAGCCGATGCCGTGGCCGGCCATGGTCTCGACCATTACCTGATGCCCATGCTCGACCAGTTCACGGACCGAGGCCGGCACCAGACCGACCCGGTATTCGTGGATTTTCACCTCTTTCGGCACACCGACAAGCATGGCAGGCAACTCCCTTGATCTGACTTATTTGTAAGTTCTGATTGCAACTTACAGGTAGCATTCCGGCGGCAGAAAGCCAAGGAGGGGCAAGTTCAGAGCGGCGGCACGCTCAGTTCAGACGCCCCCCGATACGCCCCAGACACGCCGTCGCGACCGCGTCGATGATCGCGTCGGCATCCAGGCCATGGACGCGGTAGATGTCTGGCAGGTCGGCGGACTGGCCGAATTTGGTGACGCCGAGCGCATGCACCGGCCGGCCGGCTGCCGCACCGATCCAGGACAGGGCGGCCGGGTGGCTGTCATGCGCCGTCACCAGCGCGGCCGCCGGGGCCTGTGCCAGCAGCCGGTCGAGATGGGTCGGCTGCACCGGCTGGCCCTTGCGGCGTGCCTCGGTCTGCTTGTGCCAGTCGCCATAGAGCCGGTCCGGCGAGGTGACGGCCAGCACGCCCAGGCCCGGCATATCCTCGGCCAGAGCGGCATGCGCCTCCATCACTTCCGGCGCCACCGCGCCGCAATAGACCAGCGCCACTTCTGACTCCGCCGAGGGTTCGACCAGCCAGTAGGCACCGGCCACCACCTGATCGGCGAAATCACCGGCAAGCGGGCGCTGCGGCTGGTCCAGCCCACGTGTCGAGAGGCGCAGATAGAGCGAGCCGCCGTCCGGCGCCTGCATATGGCCGAAGCCCCAGCGCATGATCGCCGCCAGCTCGTCGGCATAGGCCGGCTCGAAATAGGTCAGGCCGGGCTGGCCCATGCCGATCAGCGGGGTGGAGATCGACTGATGCGCCCCGCCTTCCGGCGCCAGGGTGATGCCCGACGGGGTGGAGACCAGCATGAAGCGGGCATCCTGATAGCAGGCGTAATTCAGCGCATCGAGGCCGCGCGCGATGAACGGGTCGTACAGCGTACCGACCGGCAGCAGCTTCTCGCCGAACAGCGGCCCAGCGAGGCCAAGGGCGGCCAGCATGATGAACAGATTGTTCTCGGCGATTCCCAGCTCGATATGCTGGCCGGTCAGCGAGCGCGCCCATTTCTGCGCCGAGACCACCTTTTCCGTGCGGAAGATATCGTCGCGCGCCCGGCGGCTGAAAATGCCGCGCTGGTTCACCCAGGCGCCCAGATTGGTCGAGACCGTAACGTCCGGCGAGGTCGAGACGATGCGCCCGGCCAGATCGCTCTGCCCCTTGCCGAGGGCGTTCAGGATATGGCCGAAGGCGGCCTGGGTCGAAATCCGCTCGGCCTTCACGGTGGGGAAATCGTCCGGCACGGCAACTGCTGCACTCTGCTTGATGCGGCTGCCCGGCTGGTTGAAGGGCGCCTTGGCGATAAAGTCGCGCAGCTTGGCGACCGGCAGGTCGCGGTCGTCCAGCGCATCCCACTCCGCGCCATCGGCAATGCCCATCTGGCTCCTGAAGCTTTCCATCTGCTCCACGCTCATCAGCCCGGCATGATTGTCCTTGTGGCCGGCCTGCGGGGTCTGCGCGCCCTTGATGGTGTAGGCGATGAAGCAGTGCGGCGTGTCGTCCTCGGCCTGGGCGAAGCCTTCCAGCACGGCCGCCATGTCGTTGCCGCCCAGATTGGTCATCAGAAGGTGCAGGCCCTCATCATCATAGTCGGCCAACAGCTGCGGAATGCCGTTATGCCCGGCGAGATCCGCCAGGATGTGGCTGCGCCACACGCTGGGGTCACCGTTCTGCCCCTTGAAGACCAGCGCGGAATAGAGGTCGTTCGGGCAATCGTCGAGCCAGTTGCGCAAGGCCTCGCCGCCCGGCTTCTTGAACGCCTCCTCCTGCAGCTTGCCGTACTTGATCATCACGACCTTCCAGCCGACCGCGGCGAAGAAGCCCTTGATCTTCTGGAACAGCTGGTCGTTCACCACGCCGTCTAGGCTCTGCCGGTTATAGTCGATCACCCACCAGGTATTGCGGATGTCGTATTTCCAGCCTTCCAGCAGCGCCTCGTAGATATTGCCCTCATCCAGCTCGGCATCGCCCATCACGGCGATCATCCGGCCCGGCTTCGAAGCCTTCTCCTTTTCCGGGAAATGCTGGCGCACATAATCCTGGGTGATCGAGCCGAACAGCGTCATCGCCACGCCGAGGCCGACCGAACCGGTGGAGAAATCCACCTCATCCTTGTCCTTGGTACGCGACGGATAGGATTGCGCGCCGCCCAGCGCCCGGAAATTCTCCAGCGCGGCGCGGTCCTGCCGCCCCATCAGATACTGGATGGCGTGGAAGATCGGGCTGGCATGCGGCTTCACCGCGACCCGGTCCTCAGGGCGCAGAATGTCGAAATACAGCGCCGTCATCAGCGTCGCCACCGAGGCGGAGGAAGCCTGATGGCCGCCGACCTTCAGCCCGTCGCGCGATGGGCGCACATGGTTGGCATTATGGATCAGCCAGTGCGACAGCCACAGCACGCGGCGCTCCAGCGCCTTCAGATAGGCCAGCCTGTCCGCCGGCGCATCCTTCTTATCGTCGGAAACCAGCGCCAGTTGCGTCGTCTTGCCCGCCATGCCCATCACTCCCAAGCTTTTGCGCAGCCCTAACCTGAGGGTTAACCGAAATATGGCGCAACCCGTCCGTGAAGGCCAGACACTGCATCCGCCATTCTGTTTAGCGGCGCCTTGCCGAATCCGGTCATCGCAAATTCATGCAATAATCCAGAAACACGCCATAAAGGATTGTTCTTTCACTGATTCATCTGATATATCTGTCCTAGGCAAAAGTTGCCTAGTTGCAACAGTGGGGGTAAAATCGGCTCTGGTCGGCCAGCGCGGCGCGTAAATCACTTCATTGTAATTAAAATTTTAGGTAATTTACTGACTACCGGATTTGCAGCCGCCTGGATGTTCGACATCGCGGCCGGATAACGTGGTCAGTTGCGCAGAATTCAGGACGCACAGGCATCCGCGAGAGCCGGAACGCAAGCCGGGGAAGCAAAGCCGAAGAACCGAAAGCCGGGCCGTTCCGGCGATGACAGGGTCATAGACGACCAGAGCCTCATCTAGAGGCAGGGCCCCACCAGGGACAGGGGCCCCACTCAAAGACAGGGCCATAGCGGCGAGGAAGGGCTAACCGTGAACCCGATTCTGCAATTCTTCCGAAATCTTGGTGCCGTGCGCCTCGCCGTCCTCGGCGGCGTTGCGGTCGCCCTCATCGCCTTCCTGTTCTTCCTGACCAGCCGTCTGGCCTCGCCCAGCATGCAGCTGCTCTATTCGGGCCTGGAGCCGGGAGATTCCCGCGAGGTCGTGAATTACCTGTCGCAAAGCGGCGCGCAATTCGAGCTGCGCGGCCAGAACGGCAGCGAAATCTATGTGCCCGGCGACCAGATCAACACCCTGCGCATGTCATTGGCCCAGCAGGGCCTGCCGACCGAAGGCTCGATGGGCTACGAGATCTTCGACAAATCCGACGGTTTCGGCACCACCAATTTCGTTCTCAACATCAACCAGTTGCGCGCGCTCGAAGGCGAGCTGGCACGCACTGTCGGCTCGATCCGCGGCGTGCGCTCGGCGCGCGTCCATCTGGTGATGCCGCGCCGCGAACTGTTCAGCCGCGAACGCATGGAGCCGAGCGCCTCCATCGCGCTGCGCATGCAGGGCGCACAGCGCCTCGACCGCGAGCAGATCAAGGCGATCCAGTATCTGGTCGGCGCCGCGGTGCCGGGCCTGACCCCGACAAAAGTGTCGATCATCGACGACAAGGGCAGCCTGCTGGCGCGCGGCGTCGATGACCCGAACGATCCGAGCCATCTGTCGGCCACTGCCGAGGAGCGGCGCATCGCCTATGAAAGCCGCACGGCGCGGGCGATCGAGATGCTGCTGGAGCGCACTGTCGGCTTCGGCAAGGTGCGCGCCGAAGTGCATGCCGACCTGGATTTCGACCGCATCGTCACCAACAAGGAGGAGTACGACCCGGACGGCCAGGTCGTGCGCTCCACCCAGAATGTGGACGAAACCCGCGAAAGCACGGAAAACGGCGCCAACCAGGCGGTCACGGTGCAGACCAATCTGCCGGAAGCCCAGCAGGGCCAGCCCGGCGGCGGTTCCAGCAGCCGCGATTCGCGCACCGAGGAAACCGTCAATTACGAGATCACCCGCACCGTCCAGAACACCGTGCGGGAGACCGGCAACGTGCGCCGCCTCACCGTGGCGGTGCTGGTCGATGGCAATTATGTGCGCGGCGACGGCGGCGAAGCCGTCTATGAGGAGCGCAACGCCCAGCAGCTCGAGCAGATCGAATCGCTGGTACGCTCGGCGATCGGCTTCGATGCCAACCGCGGCGACCAGATCGAAGTCGTGAACATGCGCTTCGCGCCGCTGGACGATATCGGCATGGGCGCCGATTCCACCCTGTTCGGCCTGTCCAAGAACGACTTCCTGCAGCTGGCCGAGATCATCGTGCTGGCGGTCGTCGGCCTGCTGGTCATCCTGCTGGTCGTCCGCCCGGTGCTGAGCCGCCTGTTCGAATCGCTGCCGGCTGCCGGCGCGATCCTCAGCGGCCCGGCCGGCATGCTGCGTGACCAGTCCGGCGCTGCCGCCGCCCTGACCGGCCCCGGCATGCCCGGCATGGAGATGTCGCCCGAAGGCATGGGGGCGCTGGCCCTGCCGGAAGAGGAAGAGGACGATATGCTCGATACGATGATCGACATCAGCCGTGTCGAGGGCCGTGTGCGCGCCTCCTCGCTGCGCAAGATCGGCGAGATCGTGGAGAAGCATCCGGATGAGGCCGTCTCGATCATCCGCAACTGGATGTATCAGGAGCAGAGTTGATCCCGCCGGGCCAGGGGGCGGCCATTGGGGGCGGCCATCGGGCGGGCAGACCATGAGGCTGCGGCAGGACAAGCCGCGGCCGGGAGAAAAAGACGATGCGTGTGAGAGAAGATTACCGCTCGCTGGGCGGGCCCGAGAAAGCGGCGATCCTGCTGATGAGCCTCGGCGAGGAACATGCCGCGAAAATCTTCGCCCTCATGGAGGACGAGGAGATCAAGGAAGTCTCGCAGGTGATGGCCAATCTCGGCACCGTCAGCTCCAACATCGTGGAGCGGCTGTTCGTCGAGTTCGCCGAGCAGATTTCCTCGACCGGCTCGCTGGTCGGCAGCTTCGATTCGACGGAACGCCTGCTGAACAAGGTCCTCGACCCCGACCGGGTCGGCGACATCATGGAGGAAATTCGCGGCCCGGCCGGCCGCACCATGTGGGACAAGCTCGGCAATGTGAACGAGCTGGTCCTGGCGAACTATCTGAAGAACGAATATCCGCAGACCGTCGCCGTCGTCATGTCGAAAATCAATCCGGCGCACGCCGCCAAGGTGCTGGCGCTGCTGCCGGAAAACTTCGCCATGGAAGTGGTGATGCGCATGCTGCGCATGGAATCGGTGCAGAAGGACATTCTGAACGACGTCGAGCGCGTGCTGCGCACCGAGTTCATGAGCAACCTCGCCCGCTCCAACCGCCGCGATCCGCACGAAATGATGGCGGAAATCTTCAACAGCCTGGACCGCGCCACCGAGACCCGCTTCGTCACCGCGCTGGAAGAGCGCAACCGTGACGCGGCGGAGAAGATCAAGTCGCTGATGTTCACCTTCGAGGATCTGTCCAGGCTCGATCCAGGCGGCGTACAGACCCTGCTGCGCACGGCGGAGAAGGACAAGCTCGGCCTCGCCCTGAAGGGGTCCACCGAGGATCTGCGCGACCTGTTCTTCTCGAACATGTCGGAACGCGCCGCCAAGCTGATGCGCGAGGATATGGCGGGCATGGGCCCGGTGCGCCTGAAAGAGGTCGAGGAGGCACAGACCTACATGGTGCAGCTGGCGAAAGATCTCGCCAACCGCGGCGAACTCGTCATCGCCGAGGGCAGTGGCGACGATCAGTTGATCTATTAAAGGCCTGGAGCCATAGCGCGCAGCATGAAACCTTTCCTGTTCGAACGTGACTTCGACATCGACCCGGCAGAGCTGAAGCGCCGGCGCGAGGCGGAGCGTACGGCCAAGCGCCAGGCGGAACAGGAAGCCGCCGAGGCCGTGGCCGAACCGCCGCCGCCCAGCTATGGCCAGGAGGAGCTGGACCAGGTCGCCGCCGACAGTTTTCAGCGCGGTGTCGAGCAGGGACGCGCCGAGGCGATGACCGGCATCGAACAGCGACTTGCCGATAGCTGGCAGACCGTCGGCGACCGGTTCCGGCAACTGCAGGGGGCGCATCAGGCAGCACTGGAAACCCTGTCTACGGAAGTGACGGAACTGGCCTACACCATGGTGCGCCAGATTTCGCCGACCGTGGCGAAGACCGGCGGCATGCAGGAAATCGAAGCGATGATCGCCGAGGTCTTCGGCTCGCTGCGCGACGAACCGCGCATCATGGTGCGCGTCCATCCGGATCTGGTCGAACAGGTCCGCGCCAGGATGGCGGAGATCGCGGCGGATAACGCCTTCGAAGGCCAGATCACGGTACGCCCGGAACCGGAATTGTCGGAAGGCGACTGCCGGCTGGAATGGTCGGAAGGCGGCGCCGAACGGCTGCAGTCGGATATCTGGCGGCGCATGGCCGGCGCGCTGGAACGCCTGCTGGGGCACCCGCCCCGCGAACGCACGCCGCCTGAGGTGGGGCCTGAAGTGACGGCGAAGGAAATGCCGGAGGAGATGCCGGAAACCTCCGACGACGAGACCAAGGACGACGAGACCAAGGCTGACCTGCCACCCGATTCGATAACCGATTCGGCGGATGAAGATCGGCAGGATGCCGCGTCACCCGTGGCCGCAGCCACACCGCAGGCGGATTCACCCGAAACGCCCGCCCGAAACGCTCACCCCAAGACGCCACATAGCCAGGGAGAATAGACATGGCTGACGATGACGATCTCGAACTGTCCGAGCTGGAAGGCCAGGAACAGCCCTTCGCCGAAGAGGATGGCGGCAGTCAGGACGACGATATCCAGCGCTCCGCCCGCGATCTGGAGGCTGTCTATGATATTCCGGTGCAGGTCTCGGCGGTGCTCGGCAAGGCGACCATGCAGGTCAGCCAGCTGCTGAAGCTTGGCCGTGGCGCGGTGGTCGAGCTGGACCGCAAGGTCGGCGAAGCCATCGACATCTACGTGAACAACCGGCTCGTCGCGCGCGGCGAGGTTGTCATCGTCGATGAACGGCTGGGCGTCACCATGACGGAAATCATCAAGTCCGACCGGTCGAGCTGACCCGCATCTGACGTAAGGATTTTCGTGCATGTCGGATGTATCCAGCAAAGCGGAAGCCACCGCCGCCGGCAGGGCTGCGCCTGCAGGCGGCACCAAGATGGCCACGAACCGGGCCGATCTGGTGCCGCCGGGGTCGCGCATGACCGTCGATTTCGCGACCATACTGGGGCTGATCGGCGGCTTCGGCATGATCTTCGCGGCGATGAGCATCAGCGGCTCCTCCGCCGCCTTCCTCGACATACCGTCGGTGCTGATCGTGGTTGGCGGTACCTTCGCCGTGACGCTGGTGTGCTATTCGCTGCGCGACATGCTGCGGTCGCGCGAAGTGATCGGCAATGTGCTGCTGCGCCCGGCGCGCAACGCGCAATCGGCGGCTGTCTGGATGCTGCACCTGGCCGAGATTGCCCGCGCCAAGGGCGTGCTGGCGCTGGAAAACGGGCTGGCTGACATGCGGCGCGAACCCTTCCTGCACAAGGCGGTGCAGATGGTGGTCGATGGCTCCCCCGCCGAGGAGGTGGAGCGCATCATGCGCCAGGAAATGGCGGCCACCGCGATGCGCCAGACCCAGACCGCCGGCATGCTGCGCAAGGCGGCCGAGGTGGCGCCGGCGATGGGGCTGATCGGCACGCTGGTAGGCCTGGTGCAGATGCTGGGCCGGCTCAGCGATCCGTCCTCCATCGGGCCGGCCATGGCCGTGGCCTTGCTGACCACCTTCTACGGCGCGGTGCTGGCCTACATGGTGTTCGCGCCGCTGGCCTCCAAGCTGGAGCGCAATATGGGCGAGGATCAGATGGTGTCGCAGATCTACCTGATCGGCGCCGCCTCGATTGCCCGGCAGGAGCACCCGCGCCGGATGGAAATGCAGATCAACACCGTGCTGCCGCCCGCGCAGCGCATCGACTTGTTCGACTGAAGGAAGACTCCCAGTAGGCAACCGGGGTCAATGGAGAGTTAGGTATGCGTTTGCTCATTCTCGGCGCCCTCGAAGGGCATCTGACGGCCGCAAGCCAGATCGCGCTTGCGCGTGGGGCAAAGGTCAGCCACGCCGACACGATCGACAAAGGGTTGCAGGCGCTGCGCTCCGGCCAGGGCGCAGACCTGGTGATGATCGATGTCAGGCTGCCGATCGCCCGGTTCATGGAGAGCCTGAAGGCCGAACGCATCACGATCCCCGTGGTCGCCTGCGGCATCAACACCGATGCCGACACCGCGGTACGGGCGATCAAGGCCGGTGCCAAAGAATATGTGCCGCTGCCGCCGGATGCCGACCTGATCGCCGCCGTACTGGAGGCGGTGGCCGAGGAATCCAACGCCGTCATCTTCAAGGATGTGGCGATGGCGCAGGTCATCAAGCTGGCCGATCAGGTCGCCCCCTCCGACGCTTCCATCCTGATCACCGGCGAATCCGGTACCGGCAAGGAAGTCATGGCGCGCTACCTGCACAGCAAGAGCCGCCGCTCGGACCAGAAATTCGTCGCGCTGAACTGCGCCGCCATCCCTGAGAACCTGCTGGAATCCGAACTGTTCGGCCATGAGAAGGGCGCCTTCACCGGCGCCGTTGCGCGCCGCGTCGGCAAGTTCGAGGAAGCCAATGGCGGCACGCTGCTGCTGGATGAAATCAGCGAGATGGACCCGCGCCTGCAGGCCAAGCTGCTGCGCGTCATCCAGGAACGCGAGATCGACCGCGTCGGCGGCTCCACGCCGGTGAAGGTGAATGTCCGGCTGATCGCCACCTCCAACCGCAATCTGGAGGAGGAGGTGAAGAACGGCAATTTCCGCGAAGATCTCTATTTCCGGCTGAATGTCTTCAACCTGGCGCTGCCGCCGCTGCGCAAACGGCCGCAGGATATCCACGTCCTGGCCGAGCATTTCGTGAAGAAATATTCGGAAGCCAACGGCATCGACATCAAACCGCTGTCGGCCAAGGCGATTACGCGGCTGCAGGGCCATCACTGGAAGGGCAATGTGCGCGAACTGGAAAACACCCTGCACCGCGCCGTGCTGCTGGCCAGCGGCGATGAGATCGGGCCGGAAGCCATTCTGCTGACCGGCGAACAGCAGGGCGCACCGGCCGCCGCCGCCCCCTCGATCCAGGCTGGCGCCGATGGTGCCGACGAGGAAACCCGTTCCACGGTGGAAGCGCTCGGGCTTGGCAAGATGGTTGGCCGCACCGTCGCCGACGTGGAACGCGACCTGATCATCGACACGCTGAAGCACTGCCTCGGCAACCGCACCCATGCGGCCAACATCCTGGGCATCTCGATCCGCACCCTGCGCAACAAGCTGCGGCAATATACTGACGAGGGCGTCCCGGTGCCGATGCCCGGAGAAGCGGAAACGGCATGAGGTCGCACCGCCACTGGATGACGGGCTGAGGCATGGCTGACACCTCGCAACAGGGTTCGCCGGGGGATGGGCCTGGCGGCGCTTCCGTACAGGCGCTGCTAGGCCGTTACGGCGGCATCCTGAACCGGCCGGATATCGCGGTCGCCCTCGGCATGATCGGCATCCTGTCGGTGCTGATCCTGCCGATGCCGACCTGGCTGCTCGATATCGCGCTGGCGCTGTCGATCACCTTCTCGGTGCTCATCCTGATGACGGTGATGTTCATTCACCGGCCGCTGGACTTCAACGCCTTCCCCACGGTGCTGCTGATCGCGACCATGCTGCGGCTGGCGCTGAACCTGGCCTCCACGCGCCTGATTCTCGCCGAAGGGCATACCGGGCCAACGGCGGCGGGGGATGTGATCGCGGCCTTCGGCTCCTTCATGATGGGCGGCAATTTCGTCATCGGCGTCATCGTCTTCGCCATCCTGGTGATCGTGAACTTCATCGTCATCACCAAAGGTGCGGGCCGCATCGCGGAAGTTGGCGCACGCTTCAGCCTGGATGCCATGCCTGGCAAGCAGATGGCGATCGACGCCGATCTGTCCTCCGGCCTCATCAACGAGGACGAGGCGCGCACAAGGCGCAAGGAGCTGGAGGAGGAAAGCGGCTTCTTCGGCGCCATGGACGGTGCGTCGAAATTCGTGCGCGGCGACGCCATTGCCGGCCTGCTGATCACCTTCATCAATGTGATCGGCGGCATGATCATTGGCGTCGCGCAGCAGGGCATGAGCTTCAACGCGGCGGCGCAAACCTACACGCTGCTGACCGTCGGCGACGGTCTGGTGAGCCAGATTCCGGCGCTGATCGTCTCCACCGCCGCCGGCATGCTGGTGTCCAAGTCGGGCGCACCGGGCACGGCCGACAAGCAGCTGATGAAACAGCTGGGCGGCTATCCGACCGCGCTCGGCCTGTCCGCCTTCCTGATGCTGGTGCTGGGCGTGCTGCCCGGCCTGCCCTTCCTGCCTTTCGCGCTGCTGGCGGCGATCACCGGCGGCGCCGCCTTCTTCATCACGCGGCAGAAGAAGTCCGAGACGCTGCGCAAGGCCGCCGCGGTCGCCACCGAAACGGCGGAAATGCCGGTCGCCGAGGAGCCGATCTCGACGGCACTGCATATCGACCTGATCCGCCTTGAGCTGGGCTATGGCCTGCTGCCGCTGATCAACAGCACCGACGGCCAGCGGCTGACCGAGCAGATCAAGGCGCTGCGCCGGCAGCTGGCCAGCGAGATGGGCTTCATCATGCCGTCCGTGCGCATCCAGGATAATCTGCAACTGCCGCCCAACACCTACATGCTCCGGGTGAAGGAGATCGAATCGGGGCGCGGCGACATCCGCCCCAACATGCTGCTGGTGATGGACCCGCGCGGCCAGAAGATCGACCTGCCCGGCGAGAACACCCGCGAACCGACCTTCGGTCTGCCGGCCATGTGGATCAACCCGAGCCACCGCGAGGAAGCGATGTTCCGCGGTTATACCGTGGTCGATCCGCCCACCGTCATCACCACGCACCTGACCGAGATCGTGCGCGACAACATGGCCGATCTCCTGTCCTACACCGAGACCCAGAAGCTGCTGGACGAGCTGTCAGGCCAGCACCAGAAGCTGATCGGCGACATCGTGCCCACGCATATCTCGGTCGGCGGGCTGCAGCGCCTGCTGCAGAATCTGCTGTCCGAGCGGATTTCGATCCGCGACCTGCCGACGATCCTGGAAGGCGTGTCGGAGGCCAGCACCTACACGCGCAACATCACCATGATTACCGAGCATGTCCGCTCCCGCCTCGCCCGGCAGATCAGCGAGCAGTATGTGAACGAGGAAGGCCACATCCCCATCGTGACCCTGTCGCCGGACTGGGAGCAGGCCTTCGCGGAATCGATTGTCGGCCAGGGTGACGACAAGCAGCTTTCCATGCCGCCCAGCCAGTTGCAGCAGTTTATCGGCGCGATCCGGCAGACCTTCGAGCAGCTGGCAGCATTGGGCGAGGCGCCGGTACTGTTGACCAGCCCGGCCATTCGGCCTTATGTGCGGTCGATAATCGAACGGTTCCGGCCTGCGACCGTGATATTGTCGCAGAGCGAAATTCATCCCAAGGCCAAGATCAAGACCCTGGGTCAGATATGAGTTTGGCGCGATCGGACGCAGGAGAGCGTTATCTTGGATAGCGTAACCAGGGGCAGGCAACCGACGCACCGGAGGGCCAGGACGAAGCATGCGCCTTAAGACTTTCAAGGCTCCCTCAATGGCCGAGGCGATGCGGATCATCCGCGACGAACTCGGCGAGGACGCCATCATCGTCTCCACCCAGAAGGGCGAAGAAGGCGGCGTGCGCGTCACTGCCGCCCTCGACATCGTGGAAGATCTGGACCCGCTGGGCGACGACCATCACCACAGCCCGATCACGGCTGACCTTGGCGATCTTCTCTCGGAGGCCATGGAGCAGCATAGCGTGCCGGGCCGCCTCGCCGACCGGCTGCTGCGCGCCGCCACCAGCCTCAACACCGACGATCCGGCGCTGGCGCTGGCCGGTGCGCTGGACAGCCAGTTCCGCTTCGCCCCACTGCCGGAAAGCGATTTCCGCCGCCCCTTCATGCTGATCGGCCCGCCGGGGGCGGGCAAGACCCTGACGGTGGCCAAGCTGGCGACCCGCTCCGTGATGGCGCGCCGGGCGGTACGGGTTATCACCACCGACACTGTAAAGGCCGGCGGCGTGGAGCAACTTTCCGCGCTTACCTCCGTTCTTAAACTGAAGCTGGAGACGGCCAACAACCCGGGCGACCTGAAACGGTTCTGCGCGGAACGCGGCAAATGTCTGCAGATCATCGACAGTGCCGGCATCAATCCGTTCGACCCGGCCGAGCTGAAGGAGTTGAAAACGCTGATCGACGCGGCCGAGGCCGACCCCATCCTGGTGCTGCCCGGCGGCGGCGATGTGCATGAGGCGGCAGAAATTGCCGAGATGTTCAAGACGCTGGGTGCCAGCCGGCTGATCGCCACGCGGCTCGATCTCGCGCGGCGTCTCGGCTTCATGCTGGTGGCCGCGGAAATCGGCCAGTTGAGCTTTTCCCATGTCAGCACTTCGCCACGCGTGGCCGAAGGGCTGGCGCCGCTCAACCCGGTTTCTCTGGCACGTTTGTTGCTTTCTCAGGAAAGGGGGATCAGCACCCCGGCATTTGGTGACAGGGTCTTCGCATGAGCAACGCCATACCTCCCGCTTCCTCCGACCCGATTCGCCTGCCCCGCGCCTTGGGCAAGACGCGCAACATCATCGCCATCGCTTCCGGCAAGGGCGGCGTCGGCAAGACCTGGCTGTCAGTCACCCTGAGCCATGCGCTGGCACTCAGCGGCGAAAGCGTACTGCTGTTCGACGGTGATCTCGGACTTGCCAACATCGATGTCCAGCTTGGGCTGATGGCAAAACGCGACCTGGGTGCCTTCATCGAAGGAAAGGCGACGCTGGGCCAGACTGTCATGCAGCACCCGGATGCCTCCTTCTCGGTGATCGCCGGCCGCTCCGGCTCGGGCAGCCTTGCCGCCCTGCCGGTGCCACGCCTCACCCATCTGGGCGAGGAACTGCAGCAGCTTGCGCTTGGCTATGACCGGGTGGTGCTGGATCTGGGTGCGGGCATCGACCGCACGGTACGCACGCTGGCCAGCTGGGCCGGCACGACCCTGGTGGTCACGACCGCCGACCCGACAGCGCTGACCGACGCCTATGCCTTCATCAAGCTGACCCTGCAGGGTGACCCCGGCGCCGACATCCGGATCATCGTGAACATGGTGGATTCGGTGAGCGAGGGGCAGCGCACCTACCAGACGCTGCTGAAGGCCTGTCAGAGTTTCCTGAAGGCATCGCCGCCGCTGGCCGGTATCATCCGGCGCGACCGCAAGGTCGCCGACGCCATCCGCAACCAGACCTCGATCTTGCTCCGCTCGCCGAACAGCGACGCCGCGCGCGATGTGGAAAACCTGCTGGAAAGCCTACTGGAGCCGCAATGAGCCTCGTTCCGCCGACATCGCCCGTCGGGGTCGCCGGTACGGCGCCGGCGGCGACCGTCGGCACGCTGGTCAATGCTCCGGAATCGCTGAAGGCGGTGGATCCGGGCACCATCGTTAAGGGCACGGTGGAAGGGCGGGACCGGCAGGGCAACATGATCGTGCGCACCGACCATGGCGTCGTCGCGCTCCGCACGGCAGCCAATTTCCGTCCCGGTACGGCCGTCACCATGGAAGTGCGCGTCGTCGGCGACAGCCAGCATGTGGTGGTGCTGTCCGCCGACCGCCGCCCAGTGGCTGCCCAGCAACCTGGCCAGCAACCTCTGCCGCAGCAGCCAGCACAACAGCCCGCCCAGCAGCCTTCCCAGCAACCGGCGCAACAAAACGCACAGCAGCCAGCGCAGCCAGGCACACAGCCCGCGCCGGCGCAAGGCGCGGGACAGGCCACTGGCGGCGCGCCGGCCCCATCGGCACCAGCCCAGCCGGCCCCCACCCAGCCGGCGGTCTCCGTCGCCTCCTCGCCGGTCATCGCCGCCAGCACCCAGCCGCCACAGCCCTTGCAGGCCGGCCAGTCCGTGCAGGCCTTGCTGTTGCAGACGCTCGCCGGACAAGCCCAGGCAAATGCGGGAAACGCCGCAACTGCCGCCGCACAGACGGGCGCAACGCAGGTGGGCGCAACGCAGGCGGGCGCAACGCAGGCGGCCCAGATGCCAGGACAAGCCACACCAGCGCAGGCATCTTCGCCACAAACGCCACCTCCCCCAGGCACAACAGCTCAAGGCAGCGCACCCCAAGCCACTGCCGCGACAAGCAGCCCGGCAACCGCATCCCCTGGCACCGCTGCCCCGAACAACACGGTCCCCACGACCGGCGGACCGGCACCCGCGCCAGCGGCAAATACGCCAGTGTCGCCCCAGACGGCGCCCCAGACAACGCCCCAGACGGCGGGGCCGCAAGCAAGCCCTCCCCAAACTGGCGCATCGCAAACTGGCGCACCGCAAACCGGAACAACCCAGGCGGCAGGCCCGGCCACGCCGGCACCGTCCACCGCAGCTCCAGCGGGTACCGGCCCAGCAGCAGCGCCGACACAAGCTGGCCTGCCTGGGCAGCTCCTGCCGGGGCAGGCCTCTGGGCAACCGGCGCTGCCGCCCTCGCTGCCACCTTCACTGACCGCGCCCGCCGCAAGCGCCAGCATGGCCGCCTTGCCGGCAGGTGCCCCGACGACCCAGATTCTGCAGGCATTGCCCGCCGGCAGCACTCTCGCCGTAACGGTGAACAGCGTCCTGCCACCCGCACCGGGACAGGCCACGGCGCCAACGCCCGGTCTGCAGCCCTTGCCCGGCGGCGGCGCCACGCTCACCGCCACCGTTGTCGGCAGCACGGCCACCGGTCAGCCCTTGCTGCAAACCAGCTTCGGCCTTGTCACCATTCCGGGCGCGCAGGGCCTGCCAACCGGCACCGGTGTCACGCTGGGGCTGTCACCGACCGCGCTGGGCGGTGCGGAGGCGGCCGCACGCGCGGCCCTCGGCCTGTCTTCAGGGGGAGCCGCCGGAACCACGGCAGCAGCCGGACAGCCGGGCGGGCTTGGCCGCAGCTGGCCGGCCCTCACCGAAGCCTTTGTGCAGCTGTCGCAGACCAATCCCGCGCTGGCGCAAACCCTGCTGCAAACCGCCATTCCGCAGCCCGGTCCGCAGATGGCCGGCGCGCTGCTGTTCTTCATGGCGGCGCTGCGCGGCGGCGACGTTCGGGGCTGGATGGGCGATCAGGCGGCCCGTGCGCTGGGCGGGCGCGATGGCCGCAACCCGCTGCTGTCGCGCCTCGGCGACGATATGGGCCAGATGACGCGCACCGGCACCGATGCCGCCGGCAACGAATGGCGCGCTTTCTACATCCCGCTGTTCGACGGGCGCGATCTGCAACAGATCCGGCTGTTCATGCGCGATCCGACGGAGGAAGGCGAAGGCGGCAAGGATGGCGCGTCAGGTCACCGTTTCCTGATCGACCTCGACCTCAGCAAGCTGGGCGCGCTGCAGCTCGACGGGCTGGCCCGCACGGAAAGGCTGGACCTGATCGTGCGCACCCACCGCGCCCTGCCGCGCGACATCAAGGCGGAGATCGTCCGCCTGTTCGAGGAAACCGCCGAGCGGGTCGGCCTGAAAGGCCAGGTCAGCTTTCAGGCGACGCCGCACTTCCCGCCCCTGCCCTTCGTCGAGCACAACGAGATCATCGAGATCCACGGCGAGATCGAAGCCTGATAATGCCTCAGGCCTTGGCGGGCGACAGCCGCGCCAGCGGACGCTCGTCAATCGGCCAGTGCACGATGCCGGCGAAGATGCCGAGCGCGATCGAGCAGTACCAGACCACATTGTAGGATCCGGTGGTGTCGTACAGATAGCCGCCGCCCCAGACGCCGAGGAAGCTGCCGATCTGATGGCTGAAGAACACGATGCCGGTCAGCATCGACATGTATTTCGGCCCGAACACCTGCGCCACGATGCCCGATGTCAGCGGCACCGTGGACAGCCACAGCAGCCCCATCGCAGCAGCGAACATCAGCACCGTCATCTCGGTCATCGGGAAGGAGATGAACAGCACGATGATCGCCGAGCGCAGCACATAGAGCGTGCTCAGCAGGTACTTCTTGCTGTATTTGCCGCCCAGCACGCCAGCGCTGTAGGAACCGATGATGTTGAACAGCCCGACCAGCCCCAGCGCCCAGGCGCCGATGCGCGGATCCAGCCCACGGTCGATGACGAAGGACGGCAGATGCGCGGCGATGAAGGCAACATGGAAGCCGCAGACGAAGAAGCCCGCGGTCAGCAGCAGGAAGCCCTTGTGTCGGCTGGCCTCGCGCAGCGCCTCGCCCAGGCTCTGCGTGCTTGCCGGCCCGCCCAGGCCGCGCTCGCCAACGCCCCGGAAGGCCGCCGCCAGCGGCAGCATGGCCAGCGACGTGAAGCCCAGGATCAGCACCGCGGTCTGCCAGCCATAGGCCGACAGGAAGGACTGGCCCAGCGGCACCATGGCGAACTGGCCGAAGGAGCCCGCCGCCGTGACGATGCCCAGCGCCCAGGAGCGCTTCTCCGGCGCCACCACCTTGCCGACGGCGGCCAGCACGATGGAAAAGCCGGTGCCCGACAGGCCGAAGCCGATCAGAATACCGGTCGAGAGATGGAACAGCAGCGGCGTGGTGGAAACCGACATGATGAACACGCCGGCGGCATAGAGCATGGCGCCGCCCAGAATGACCCGCATCGGACCGTACCGGTCGGCCAGCGCGCCGGCGAAAGGCTGCCCCACGCCCCACAGCAAATTCTGCAGCGCGATCGACAGGGCGAACACCTCGCGGCCCCAGCCCAGCTCTCCGGAGATCGGCACCATGAACAGGCCGAAGGCGGAGCGCACGCCGAAGGACAGCGCCACGATCAGGCTGCCGCACAGCAGGATGACGAACAGCGGCAATTGCCAGCCCCGCCCTGTCACAATTGTCTTCTCCGACATTGCCGGCTCCCGTCGCCAAATAAACCCAGATCGATACTATCGTTCCCGCACCCCGGCACCAGCAGCCAGCCGGCATAGCCGGAATGTGCCCACGACTGTCGTGGTGACAATCCAGACGGTTCGGAACGCGAGCGACTATGCAGTGAAAGCGCCCGGCAAAACAGCACCGGGCGCGACATTATCTATTTCGAAATCGGCGGGTAATCGCCTTCAATAGGCGTCGCAGCGCATCGTCCGGCCATCGCGCTCGACATAGAGCATCACCAGGGCGGCATGCTTCACCGTGCCATTGCAATAGCGCAGGCCGGCGGTCACGTCGGAGACGATGGACATGGCCAGCCGCTTGCCCTTCGCCCGCGCGATGCTGTCGGCGTCGAGCGTGCGCTCGGTGCACAACTCATAGCCCGGCATGATTCGGGCCTCCCAGGCATAGGCCCCGGCGAGCGAGGCGCGCACCGGCTCGGCCAGCTGGTTGCGGATGCACACCGCCTCCGCCGCCCCGCCGAAAGACAGGCCTGCTAACAACACTGCCCCGCCCAGAAGCAGCCGAATCGGCATGGTTTTCACGCGGTTATTCCCCAAAGCCCGTTTATGATTTAATTCTACTCCGTCCGGGGCTTCTGCCGCAAGCGGCCCAGCCTGGTTTCACGGTGCAGGATATAGAGGCCGCTGGCGATCACGATGGCCGATCCGACGAAGACCCAGCGGTCCGGTACTTCGCCGAACAGCCAGTAGCCCAGCATCCCGGCCCACAGGATGCCGGAATATTCCAGCGGCGCGATCAGCGAGGCCGGTGCCTTGCGGAAAGCCTGGGTCAGCAGATATTGCGCCGTACCGCCGATGATCCCCATGCCGACGATCAGCACCCAGTCGAAACCTGCGGGCTGCACCCAGCCGGACAGCAGGAAGGGTGCCGTCGCCAGCGTTCCGGCCAGGGTCATGTAGGTCATCAGCGCGATATTGGTCTCCGTTCGGGTCAGCAATCTGACCTGCAGCATGGCCAGTGCCAGGAACAGGCTGGCGGTCAGCGGCAGGAAGGCGACCGGCTGGAACAGTTCGGTGCCGGGCCGCAGGATGACCAGCACGCCGACAAAGCCGACCACCACCGCCGACCAGCGGCGCGGCCCCACGCGCTCACCCAGCAGCGGCATCGACAAGGCGGTGATGAACAGCGGCGCGGAAAACGCGATGGCCACCACCTCGGCCAGCGGCATCAGCGCGAAGGCGTTGAAGAACAGGATCATCGAGGTCAGGCCCAGCACGGCACGCACCAGATGGCCTTTCCAGTTGCGCGTGCGCAAGGCCGCCAACCGGTCCCTGCGGGCGGCAAGCATCAGCCCGATGGGGATGAAGGCGAAGAAATTGCGGAAGAACACGATATGCATGACCGGATATGTCACGGCCAGCCATTTGATCGTCGCATCCATCACCGAAAAGGCGAGGATCGCCGCCAACATGAACAGCGCCCCCGCCGCGACGGTGCGGTCTTCGGTCTCGGCGGCGGACAAGACGGGGGAGGGTTTGTCGTCGGTCATGGCGCCTTGATGCCACGTCCCGCATGGCAGGGAAAGGCCGCCTCGCGCATGGAAGAGGCGCAGAGCAGAAAACACTATCCAAATCCGCCCCGAAGCCCCAATTAGGGGGAAACCCATCGAACGGATATCCAGATGACACAGGCCCATGGCGCGGCGACCAATACCGCGCGCAGCGGTTCCGACCTGAAGGCGGACGCCAAGGCGATCCGCGCGCTTGCCCCCTATCTCTGGCCGAAAGACGAGCCGGGCATGCGGGGGCGCGTCATCGTCGCCATCATCTTCCTGGTGATCGCCAAGATCGCCACCGTCTATATTCCCTATGTCTACAAGCTGGCGGTCGATGCTCTGACCAACCCCGAGCTTGCCGCCATCGTGGTGCCGGTCGGCCTGCTGGTGCTGTACGGCGTGGTGCGCGTCGCCTCCTCCGGCTTCAACGAGTTGCGCGACTTCGTGTTCGCCCGGGTGGCGCAGCGCGCGATCCGCAATGTCGCGCTGAAAACCTTCCAGCATCTGCACGATCTGGCCCTGCGCTTCCATCTCGACCGGCAGACCGGCGGGCTGTCACGCGTCATCGAGCGCGGCACCAAGGGCATCGAGTTCCTGCTGAACTTCATGCTGTTCAACATCGTGCCGACGATCCTGGAAATCCTGCTGGTCTGCGGCATCCTGTGGGTGCTGTACGATTTCTGGTTCTCGCTGGTCACCTTCGCGACCATCGCCGGCTATATCGCCTTCACCCTGTCGATCACCGAATGGCGCATCAAGTTCCGCCGTGCCATGAACGAGACCGACCAGGAGGCCAACACCAAGGCCATCGACAGCCTGCTCAACTACGAGACAGTGAAGTATTTCGGCAACGAGGCGCACGAGGCGAGGCGCTTCGACGATGCGCTCAGGCGCTATGAATATGCGGCGGTGAAGAGCCGCACCACCCTGTCGCTGCTGAATGTCGGCCAGGGCGCCATCATCGCCATCGGGCTGGTCGCCGTCATGGTGATGGCCGGCCATGGCGTGCAGAACGGCAGCATGACGGTAGGCGATTTCGTGCTGGTGAATGGCTATCTGATCCAGCTCTACATGCCGCTGAACTTCCTGGGCTTCGTCTATCGCGAGATGAAGCAGTCGCTGATCGACATGGAAGCGATGTTCCGCCTGCTGGGCGTCGAGCGTGAGGTCGAGGACCGCCCGGAATCGGTTGATCTCGTCACCGCCAACGCCACCGTGGAATTCCGCGATGTCAGCTTCGGCTATCGCCCGGACCGGCCGATCCTGAAAGATGTCGGCTTCAAGGTGCCGGCGGGCAAGACCGTCGCCATCGTCGGGCCCAGCGGGGCCGGCAAATCGACCATCTCGCGCCTGCTGTTCCGCTTCTACGACGTGGATGGCGGCTCGATCCGCATCGACGGGCAGGATATCCGCGAACTGACCCAAGCCTCCCTGCGCGCCGCCATCGGCATCGTCCCGCAGGACACGGTGCTGTTCAACGACACGATCTACTACAACATCGCCTATGGCCGGCCCGCTGCCACCCCGGCGGAGGTCGAGGAGGCGGCGCGCCTCGCCCAGGTGCATGATTTCGTGCTGACCCTGCCGGATGGCTACAGCACGCGCGTGGGTGAGCGCGGGCTGAAACTGTCGGGCGGCGAAAAGCAGCGCGTGGCAATTGCCCGTACCATCCTGAAGCGGCCGGCGATCCTGCTGTTCGACGAGGCGACCAGTGCGCTCGACACCCATACCGAGCGGGAAATCCAGGGCGCGCTGCGCGAGGTCTCGAAGGGCCGCACCACGCTGGTCATCGCGCACCGGCTGTCCACCGTGGTCGATGCCGACGAGATCATCGTGCTGCAAGCCGGCAAGATCGTGGAGCGCGGCGCGCATCGCGACCTGATCGACCGGGATGGCATCTATGCCGCGATGTGGCGGCGCCAGCAGGAAGGCTTCGACCTCGAGCGCGGCCTGCCGGCCGGGCTGGAGGACATAGCAGCGGCGCCGAAGCTGGACTAGTTGCCTTCGCCGCTGTTGCGGCGGTGCATGGCGAGGCCCATCTCATCCAGCAGATTCTGCTCGATGCGGTTGGCTTCTTCCTGCTCGCGGCGTTCGCGGTTGGCCTTGGTGATCTCGTATTTCTTCAGTTCGGCGAAGGCTTCGGCCACCGCATCGCGGGCCTCGCCGGCCGCTTTTTCGAGCACCACGATGCCGGCGTCGATGGCTTCGCGGCGGCGCTTCGCCGCCTGCAGATAGGCGCCATAGGTATAGACCCCCTCCCCGCCTTCGGCGGCATGGCGCTTTTCCGCCACCAGCTCCTCATCCAGCGCGGTGCGCTGCGCCTTCGCATTGGCCAGCCGCCGCTCCGCCTCGGCCAGCGCGCGGCGCTTGTCGTCAAGCTGATGATTGTGCAGGCGGATCAGCGTGGAGAGTGCCTTCATGGCCTAGCTCATTCCACCGCTTCCAGGATCGTGGCCAGCCGGTCATAGCCTTCAGACAGGCCGGCGCGCTCGTACGGATCCTGGCGCAGGAAGGCCTCCAGCGGCTCATGATAGCGGATCGCCTCGTCCACCGCCGGGTCGGTGCCCTGCCGGTAGGCGCCAAGCCGGATCATCTCAGCCATGTCCTCATAGGTGGACATCAGCCGGCGCGCCTGGCCCAGCAGCTTGTTCTCCTCCGGCGAGTTGCAGTTCGGCAGCGCGCGGGAGACGCTGCGCAGGATGTTGATCGCGGGATAACGGCCGCGCTCGGCGATCTGGCGTTCCAGCACGATATGCCCGTCCAGGATGCCGCGCACCGCGTCGGCGATGGGTTCGTTATGGTCGTCGCCTTCCACCAGCACGGTGAACAGGCCGGTGATGCTGCCCTGGTTCACACCCGGACCGGCGCGCTCCAGCAGCCGCGGCAGTTCGGAGAAGACGGTCGGCGTATAGCCCTTGGAGGCCGGCGGCTCCCCGGTCGAGAGGCCGATCTCGCGCTGCGCCATGGCGAAACGGGTGATCGAATCGATCATGCACAGCACATCCCTGTCGGTGTCGCGGAAATATTCCGCGATGGACAGGGTGATCTGCGCCGCCTGCCGGCGCATCAGCGGCGATTCGTCGGATGTTGCCACCACCACGACCGACCGCGCCAGCCCTTCAACGCCGAGCTGTTCGTGCAGGAATTCACCGACCTCGCGGCCGCGCTCGCCGACCAGCCCGATGACATTCACATCGGCCTGGGTGAAGCGCGCCATCATCGACATCAGGATCGACTTGCCGACGCCGGAGCCGGCGAAGATGCCCATGCGCTGGCCACGGCAGGTGGACAGGAAGGTGTTGATCGCCCGCACGCCGAGATCCATCTTCTCGCCAATCGGCTGGCGGGCATGCGGCGATGGCGGCTTGTTACGCAAGGGGATGGGATGCTTGCCCTGAGGCAGCGGCCCCTTGCCGTCCACCGGTTCGCCCAGCGCATTCACGACACGGCCCAGCCAGCCCTCATGCGGATAGACCATGGGTTCGGCATTCTCCATCTCGGCCTTGCAGCCGATGCCGATGCCATCCAGTGTGCCGAACGGCATGAGGAGCGCGCGCTCGGCCCGGAAACCGACCACCTCGCACGGCACGCGCTGGCCCTGCCGGGTGACCAGCCGGCAGCGGTCGCCAATGGACAGCGAGCGGTGCGCGCCCGCGACCTCGACCATCATGCCCAGCACCGCCGAGACGCTGCCATACAGCGTATAGGGCGGAACCCGTTCCAGCTCTTCGCGCAATTGCCGCAGCGGCGATTCCATCGGCGTGCCTGCTTTCGTCATGCTCGACCCACCTATTGTAGCGCACCGCCAGCCCCTGGCGAATTCGTTAATTCGTTAACGTTCCCTTTAATTTTTCATGTTAACCTTTGTACATCGCCGCGGAGAAAACCGGGGTGACGGGAGAAGGAGATTGCCATGCGCGTACTGTTGGTCGAGGACGATCAGGTCGTAGCCCGCAGCGTCGAGATGATGCTGCAATCGGCGAGTTTCATCGTGGACGTAACCGACCTCGGTGAGGACGGGCTGGAGATCGGCAAGCTTTACGACTACGACATCATTATTCTCGACCTCATGCTGCCCGACATGGACGGTTATGAGGTTCTGCGCCGGCTGCGCCAGGCGAAGGTCGAAACCCCGATCCTGATTCTCTCGGGCCTGAGCGAGATGGACCACAAGATCAAGGGCCTCGGCTTCGGCGCCGACGATTACATCACCAAGCCGTTCGACAAGCGCGAACTGGTCGCCCGCATCAATGCCATCGTGCGCCGCTCCAAGGGCCATGCCCATTCGGTCATGAAGACCGGGCGCATGGTCGTCGATCTGGATTCCCGCACCGTCGAGGTGGAGGGCAAGCCCGTCCATCTGACCACCAAGGAATATGGCATCCTGGAACTGCTGTCGCTGCGCAAAGGCACGACGCTGACCAAGGAAATGTTCCTCAATCACCTCTATGGCGGCATGGACGAGCCGGAGCTGAAGATCATCGACGTGTTCGTCTGCAAGCTGCGCAAGAAGCTGTCCGTCGCGCTGGGCGGCGACAATTACATCGATACGGTATGGGGCCGCGGCTATGTGCTGCGCGACCCGGAAACCCCGCCAGAGGCCGCCGACGCCGCAACCGCGGGCAAGACCCGGAAAGCGAAGGCCGGCGCCAACGCACCGGCATAAAGCCAGATCATCAGAAAATAAAAAAGGCGGCCTTTCTGGCCGCCTTTTTCTTGCCTGTCGGCTCTCGTGCCTATCAGAAGCGTCAGCGTCCGCCGGCAGCGCTGTTGATCGGCGGTGTCGTGGGGGCGGCCGCCGTCTTCGCTGCCGTCACGGCTGCCGTCAGGCCGTACAGCCCACGCTCGCCGGGAATCGGCTGGAACTTGTCGGAAATGCCCAGCACCGTCTCCGCACCGCCCAGATAGAGCACGCCGTCCGGGGCCATGCGCTTGGCGATCGCCTCCAGCACCTTGCCCTTGGTCGGCTGGTCGAAATAGATCAGCACGTTGCGGCAGAACACCACGTCAAACTGACCCAGCGGTGACAGGTCGTGCAGCAGGTTATAGACGCGGAACTGGATGTTCTCGCGCAAGGACGGATCGGCCCGCCACTTGTCGCCTTCCTGCTTGAAATACTTCACCAGCATGGTGATCGGCAGGCCGCGCTGCACCTCGAACTGGGAATAGACGCCTTCCTTGGCCCGGTCGATCATGTTCTGGGCCAGATCGGTTGCCAGCATCTCGATTTTCCAGGCGCCGAAGGTCGCCTTCTCCTCGCGCAGCATCATGGCGATGGAATATGGCTCCTGTCCGCTGGAACAGGCCGCGCTCCAGATCCGGATGCGCTTTGTCGATTGCCGCGTCGCCATCAGCTTCGGCAACACTAGGCGCTTCAGCTGGTCGAACGGTTTCATATCGCGGAAGAACAGCGATTCGTTGGTGGTCATCGCCTCGACGACCGCCGGCACGATGCGGCTGTCCTTCTTCTGGCGGATCGCCTGGGTCAGTTCCTCCAGCGACTTCATCCCGTACTGGCGGGCAACCGGCATCAGCCGGCTTTCCAGCAGATACACCTTGTCCGTCGTCAGGACGAGGCCGGACTGATCCTTCAGCAGCGTGGCGAGCAGCGAGAAATCGTCGGGCTTCATGCTGCGCTCCTCAGAGCACGCTCATAAAGATACGAGCTCATGCGGTCCAGCGGCAGCACGGCACTGCACAATCCGGCCGTGGCAACGGCGCCGGGCATGCCCCAGACGACACTGCTCTCCTCGTCCTGCGCGGCGACGACGCCGCCGGCCTGCACGGCAATCTCCGCGCCGGCCTGTCCATCCTTGCCCATGCCGGTGAGAATCATCACCAGCAGGCGGCTGCCATAGGCCTTGGCCAGGCTGCGCAGCATCGGATCGGCCGACGGGCGGCAGAAATTCTCCGGCGGGTTCTGGTTCAGCCGGATGATCTTCCGGCCACCTTCCACCTCGACGACCATGTGGTAATTGCCCGGCGCCAGATAGATGCGGTTCGGGGCCACCGTCTCGCCATCCTTGCCCTCGCGGCAATCCCAGCCGCTGGCGCGCGACAGATGCTCGGCCAGGATCGGCGTGAAGGTCGCCGGCATGTGCTGGGTGATGAAGATCGGCTGTGGCAGATCCTTGCGCAGATTGCCCAGCACCTTCATCAGGGCCTGCGGGCCACCAGTGGAGGAGCCGATGGCAATCGCCTCCGGCTGCTGGCGATTGGTTTCGGTGCGCAGCACGATCCGGGCGGCTGGCTTCGCCACGGGCGCGGCGGCGGGACGCCGGTCCGCGCTGAAGCGCGCCGGCTGGGCAACCATCGATGCCTTGCCGCCGCTAAGCTTGCGGCGCGCGGCGCCCAGCACCTTGATCTTCTGCACCAGCTCGCGCTTGAAATCCTCGGCGGAGACCAGCGCCCCGGTGGTGCTGGGCTTCGGGATATAGTCCTTTGCGCCGGACTGCATGGCGCGCAGGCTGATATCCGCGTTCTTCAGCGTCAGTGTCGAGGACATGATGATCTGAAGATTCGGATTGATCTTCAGCAGCTTGGGCAGCGCCGTCAGACCATCCATACGCGGCATTTCGATATCCAGCACCGCGACCTCGATATCGTTGCGCTCAAGCGCTCGCAACGCCATCTCGCCATCGCCGACAGAGGCGACGATCTCAATGTCCGGGTCGAGTGAGATAACCTTTGTGTAAAGCCCGCGAATCACTGCCGAATCATCGACCAGCATGATGCGATAGGGGTTGGAGCCCGTGCCCCTGCCTGCGGAACCGGCGGGCATCAGATCAGCCCCACTTGCTCGAACTTCGACTGGATGATCTCGCCGTCGAAGGGCTTCATAATGTATTCGTTGGCGCCGGCCATCAGCGCCTCCTGGATGCGCGACATCTCGTTCTCGGTCGTGCAGAAAACGACGACCGGCTTGTCGCCGCCTTCCATCGCGCGCAGGGCGCGCAGGAATTCGATCCCGTTCATCACCGGCATGTTCCAGTCTAGCAATATCGCGTCCGGCATCTTCTGCTTGCACGCCTCCACGGCCTGCTGGCCGTCTGCCGCTTCGGATGTCGCGAAGGAGAGCTGCTCCAGAATTTTCCGGGCAACCATGCGAACCACGCGGGAATCATCGACTATCAGACAAGATTTCATGGGACCGCTTCTATTGCCGTGACTTGGCGTCTTGATTGCGGAAGCGAAGGGGGTCCGCCCTGGCGGTTACCCCTTCTATCGTCAGACCCGGGCCTCAGGCAGCCTGGGCACGCGAGAAATCGAGCAAGCGATCGATATCGATCAGCACCAGAAGCTTTTTATCGAGACGGGAAATACCGCTCGACACTTCTCGCCAGCGCGGCTCCAGCGTCGGCGGATTATGCTCGAACGCCTGGTTGGAGAGGTTCAGCACCTCACCCACCTGATCCACCATCAAGCTATACAGCTCACCCTGGCTTTCAACCACGATGCTCATCCCCTTGCTCTCCGCCAGCGGCGGCAGGCCAAGGCGGCGGCGCAAATCGACCGCAGTCACGATGCGGCCGCGCAGGTTCAGCGAACCGGCGATCTCCGGCGGGGCCAGCGGGATACGGGTGATCCGCTGCGGGCCCAGAACATCATGCACGAGCAGAACCGGGAAGCCGAACATCTGATCGGCGACGAACACGGTGACATACTGCCGGGTCAGTTCCGCCGCCGGGTCGAAGACCTCAGTGGATTGACGGGTTACAAGATCGTTTGCCATCTTCTACCTCACATGATCCCGATGGTCTGCGACAGGGTTTGCAGCAGAGCGTCACGGTCGTCTTTCGCGACATAATCGTTGAAACCGGCCTCACGACCGCGGTCGAGGTCGCGCGGGCTGGTGTGCGAAGACAGCGCCACCATCGGCACGTCCTCCCAGCGGCTTCCCCGCACCGCCTTGGCGAAATCGAAGCCGTTCATGCCGGGCATCTCGATATCGCTGACGATGACGTCGAAGTCGCGGCCTTCCTCGCAATAAGACAAGGCAACATTGGCGTTCTCCGCAGCCGTGACCTCATAGCCCGCCACGGTCAGCAGCGGCGTCAGCAGGTTGCGGAAGAACGGGCTGTCATCGACCAGCAGCACGCGCTTGCCGGTCATATCCTTCATGTCCTCCGGCGCCGTCGCATCGGCGTCGAACCAGTCGGCGAAGGCCTGCGACAGGTAGTGGCCGGCATCGATGATCTCGGTCGCCTTGCCGCCGATGATGGCACTGCCCATCAGGCCGCGCCGGTCCGTCTTCATGTTGATTTCGATGCGGTCCTCGATGATATCGACGATCTCGTCCACCATCAGGCCCATCGACCGCTCCTTCTCGGCGAACACCAGCACCGGCTGGGTGCCTTCGGTCTTCACCTGATAGCCGTCGAAGATCGGCACCAGCGGCATCAGACGGCCGCGGTACTGCACCACCGGACGGCCATCCGACCATTCGACCTTGGAGCAGTCGATCTCCTCCAGGCGCGCCACCAGGGCCAGCGGCACCGCCTTCGGGCTGTCATCGCCGGCGCGGAACACCAGCAGCGAGGTCCGCGACCGCGAGGCGCTGGAGTCGATGGCCAGGGTCTCGCTGCGCTTTTCGTCCAGCGTCACGCCGATCTCGCCGGTCGCCGCGGCGATGCCGTTGGGATCGAGGATCATGATGACGCTGCCATCGCCCAGGATGGTGTTGCCCGAGAACAGCGAAATCGAGCGCAGGATCGGCGCCACCGGCTTCACCACGATTTCCTCGGTATCGAACACGCGATCGACGATGATGCCGAAGGTGTAGGTGCCGACCTGGGTAACGACGATGAAGCTGTCGCGCTCGCCGTCGGTCTCCACGGAGTCCATGTCGAGCATCTTCGCCAGCGAGACCAGCGGCAGCAGGCGGTCGCGCAGGCGCAGCACCGGCACATTGTTCAGCATCTCGATCTGATGCTCGGAATTGTTCGACGCCCGCACCAGCTCGACCACACTGATCTGCGGAATTGCGAAACGCTCGCCCCGGCATTCGACGACCAGCGCCGAGACGATGGCCAGCGTCAGCGGGATCTTGATCATGAAGGTCGAGCCCTTGCCTTCCTGGCTGTTGAGCTCGATGGTGCCGCCGATCTTCTCGATGTTGGTGCGCACCACATCCATGCCGACGCCGCGCCCGGAGACCGAAGTCACCTGCGCCGCCGTCGAGAAGCCGGCCTTGAAGATGAACTGCTGAATCTGCTGCATGGTCATGCCTTCGAGCTCGGCCTCGGTGGCCAGCCCGTTCTGCAGCACCTTCTGCTTGATCTTCTCGATGTTCAGGCCGCGCCCATCATCGTTGATCTTGATGATGATATGGCCGCCTTCGTGATAGGCGTTCAGCGTGATGACGCCGGTATCCGGCTTGCCGGCCGCCACACGGTCGACAATCGATTCGATGCCGTGATCGGCGGAGTTGCGCACCATGTGGGTGAGCGGATCCTTGATCAGCTCCAGCACCTGACGGTCAAGTTCGGTATCGGCGCCCAGCATGCGCAGATCGATCTTCTTGCCCAGTTCGTGCGACAGGTCACGCACGATGCGCGGCAGCTTCGCCCAGGCATTGCCGATCGGCTGCATGCGGGTCTTCATGACGCCGTCCTGCAGTTCCGATGTCACCTGCGAGAGCCGCTGCAACGGCACGGTGAATTCCGAATCCTTGTAGCGCCGCATGATCTGCAGCAGCTGATTGCGGGTCAGCACCAGCTCGCTGACCATCGTCATCAGGTTTTCCAGCAGTTCGACCGAGACGCGGATATTCTGGTTGGCGACCGAGGAGTCCTTGCTCTCATCGGCGTTCCGCGCGACCTCTGTCGCAGGCTTCTTGGCAGCCGGAACGGCGGCCGGCTTGCTCGGCACGGCGGCAACCACCGGCTCATCTTCCTGCTCGGGCTGCGACGTGGCCATGTCTTCCGGCCCGGGCGTCGCCATGAAAACCGCTTCCAGCTCGTCCAGCGATACTTCACCCGGCCGCGTGCCGATTTCAGCATCGCCGCCGCCCATCGCCACGACCTCTTCCTCAGCGGCCATCACAGGCTCTTCGGCGGCGGTGGCGGTCTCGGCAACGGATTCGATGGTGATGCTGGTCTCGCCCGCCGCCATTGCGTTGAGGGCCGCGATCAGATCATTGTCCTCGCCTTCCGGCTCGGCCTCGGTCTGCTCCAGCGTCTGGATGATCATCTTGATACGGTCGAGCGAGGCCAGGATCAGCGTCACCGCCTGCGGCGTCACTTCCAGCTCGCCATCGCGGAACCGGCCCAGCACGTTCTCCGATGCATGGGCGACGGCTTCAAGCCGCGGCAGCCCCAGGAACCCGCAGGTGCCCTTGATGGTGTGAACGATGCGGAAAATATTGCTGAGCAGTTCCGGATCGTTCGGGTTCTGCTCCAGGCGCACCAGCTCAACATCCAGCGTTCCTAGATTTTCGACCGTCTCCGTCAGGAATTCGTTGAGCAGATCATCCATGCTAGACCGTCCTTAAATCATGTAGCCGCGAGAGCGCCGTCAGCGACGATTTCGCCACGACCATATTAACCAATGACCCCCATACTGAAACAGGACCTTTAAAACTTAGTAAACGAGGGAAAAGATTTTTCGTAAAATCGTACGCAATCGACATTTCGCGCTTTATTGCCGATTCTTGCCGACCGCGCCGGCCTATACAGACAAGGTTATGGCGCCGGCTTCCCTGACAATGTGCACCCGATTTCCGCGCCGGGCCGCGAGCATGCCGGCGAGATAGGCCGGCGCTGCCCGGGCGTCAAGTTCAGCCGGCGCGCCTGAATCGGCCATGCCCGCCTCCAGCGCCCCTTCCGTGGCTGCCTCCAGCTTCGCACCTTCACCTTGCGCAAGGGCACGGAACGCCGCCGGGTCACCCACCGCTCCCCCCATCGGGCCGCCCTCGATGCGCAACAGCCCGCCACGCGGCAGGGATTCGGCGGCTATAATGCCAAGCAGGAGCAGCAGACGGGCGCCACCCGGTTCCGGCGGCAGGCGGTCGAGGCTCCAGTCGAGCCTCACCTTGCCCTCCTGCAGATAGCCGTCGAGCAGGCGGCGGCACTCATCGACGGGGAAATTGTCGCGTTCGCCGGCGCTGCCGAAGGCGACACGGAACAGGCTGAGCTTTGCCGAGAGCTGACGCGCGCTGCGACCGACCAGCGACATCGCCTCGTCAGCCATATCATCCTCGCCGAACTCCTCGACCAGCTCGATGCCATTGACGATGGCGCCGGCCGGGCTGATCAGGTCGTGGCACAGGCGGGAGATCAAAAGATCCATGACCCGCAACTCGATCTGCATTCGCGTCTCCTTTTGCTCTATCCTGCCCGCCTTGAGCGCAATAAACGAGACGAGGCTCAGAAACCGGCATGAATTCCAACCGATATCCCCCCTCACCCCATCGCGGCGTGAACACCCTGGTTCCGGGCGCCCTGGTGCGCCACCCGACAGAAACGGACTGGGGCACAGGGCAGGTTCAATCCGTGATCGGCAACCGCATCACCGTCAATTTCGAGCATGTGGGTAAACAATTGATAAATGGCGACGTGATCGCTTTGGTTCCGCTGGACGAAGCGTGACGGATCGCGCTAGGCCTAGGCTGTAAACGGGTCAGACAACACATAAGACCTGAGAATCATGAGGGAGAAAGCCATGCCGCAGGACGGAGAGAAGCCGTCAGGCGAAGCCGCAGCCATTGCCCCCGTATCCCATCGGCCGGGCCGCCAATTGGGGAAACTTGCAGGCCGCGACGGCGAGGCGGGCCAGCGCCGGGCGCGCGCCTTCGCCAAAGGGCGGCAGGTCGATCCGAAGGCGCTGGCGGAACTCGACTGGCTGCTGGAAGACCGTCCGAAAAGCCGCGACCAGCTGATCGAGCATCTGCACGTCATCCAGGATCATTACGGCCATCTCTCAGCCCGGCATCTGGCGGCGCTCGCCCATCTGATGCGCCTGCCGATGGCGGAAGTGTACGAAGTCGCCACCTTCTACGCCCATTTCGACGTGGTGAAGGAAGGCGAGGAGGCGCCCGGCCTGACGATCCGCATCTGCGACAGCCTGAGCTGCCAGATGAACGGCGCCGAGGCGATCATCGCCGATCTGCAGGCCAACCCGCCCGCCGGCCGCCGCGTCCTGCGCGCACCCTGCATGGGCGCCTGCGACAAGGGCCCCGTCGTCGCCTATGGACGCACCCAGCTGACCGGCTGCACAGCGGAGATGCTGCGTGCCGGCGGCCCCTTCCCGCTGCCGGAGACTGTGCCCTATGACGAGCTGGACGCCTATATCGAGGGCGGCGGCTACGCGCTGCTGCACGATCTGCGCGAGGACCGGCTGACCGCCGATTCCATCATCGAACAGCTGGGTGCCGCCGGACTGCGCGGGCTCGGCGGCGCCGGCTTCCCGACCGACCGGAAATGGGCGATGGTTCGCGCCCAGCCCGGCCCGAAATATCTGGCTATCAACGCCGATGAGGGCGAGCCCGGCACCTTCAAGGACCGCTTCTATATGGAGCGCGATCCGCACCGGCTGTTCGAGGGCATGCTGATCGCGGCGACGGTCACCGGCTGCGACGACATCTATCTCTATCTGCGCGACGAATATCCGCATCTGCGCGCCACCCTCGCCACTGAACTGCACCATCTGCGCGAATCCGGCATCGCCGGTGATATCCGGATTCATCTGCGGCGCGGTGCCGGGGCGTATATCTGCGGCGAGGAATCGGCGATGATCGAATCGATCGAGGGCAAGCGCGGCCTGCCCCGCCACCGCCCGCCCTATGTTGCGGAGAAGGGCCTGTTCGGCCGGCCGACGCTGGTGAACAATGTCGAGACGCTGTTCTGGGTGCGCGACATCCTGCAGGATGGGCCGGACTGGTTCGCCGGGCTGGGCCGGCGTGGCCACAAGGGCATCCGCGCCTTCTCCGTCTCTGGCCGTGTGAAGGAACCAGGCGTGAAGCTGGCGCCGGCCGGCATCACCACGCGCGAGCTGATTGAGGAATATTGCGGCGGCATGGCGGACGGCCACAGATTCAAGGCCTATCTGCCAGGCGGCGCCTCGGGCGGCATATTGCCGGCCAGCCTCGCCGACATCCCGCTCGATTTCGGCACCCTGGCCGAGCATGACAGCTTCGTCGGCAGCCACGCCGTCATCATCCTGTCCGACCGCGACAACACCGCCGATGCCGCCCTGAACCTGATGCGCTTCTTCGCCCATGAGAGCTGCGGCCAGTGCACGCCCTGCCGGCTGGGCACCGAAAAGGCGGCGACCCTGATGGCGGAACCGGAATGGGACGAGGCGCTGCTGGGCGAGCTGGCGCAGGCGATGCGCGACGCCTCGATCTGCGGGCTGGGTCAGGCGGCCCCCAACCCGATGACCAGCGTACTGAAATTCTTCCCCGAAGATATTGCGGCACGGAGGGAGCCATGACGGACGCCATCCGCTTCACCCTGGACGGGCGCGCGGTCGAGGCTGCGCCTGGCGAGACCTTGTGGCAGGCCGCACAGCGTCTGGGCATCGAGATACCGCATCTCTGTCATAAGCCAGCCCCCGGCTACCGGCCCGACGGCAATTGCCGCGCCTGCATGGTGGAGATCGAGGGCGAGCGCACGCTGGCTGCCTCCTGCATCCGCGCACCCGCGCCGGACATGAAGGTGAAGACCGCCTCCGAGCGCGCCAAAGCGTCGCGCCGCACCATCTTCGAGCTGCTGCTGGCCGACCAGCCGGCGCGAGAACAGGCGCATGATCCGGCCAGCGGCTTCTGGCACTGGGCCGAGGCGATGGATATCGCCGACAGCCGCTTCCCGAAGCGCGCCGCGCGCCCGAATCCTGATTCCAGCCACCCCGCCATCGCCGTGAACATGGATGCCTGCATCCAGTGCAACCTGTGCGTTCGCGCCTGCCGCGAGGTACAGGTGAATGACGTGATCGGCATGGCCGGGCGCGGCCACCATGCCGAGATCGTGTTCGATTTCGGCGACCCGATGGGGGACAGCACCTGCGTGGCCTGCGGCGAATGCGTGCAGGCCTGCCCGACCGGCGCGCTGATGCCGGCAAGCCTGCTGAAGAAGGACGGCCTGCCTGCCAAGCAGCCGGAGCGCGAAGTGGACAGCCTATGCCCCTATTGCGGCGTCGGCTGCCAGCTAACCTTCCAAATATCGGATAACCGAATCCTTGCAGTGAAGGGCCGCGACGGGCCAGCCAACCACAACCGGCTGTGCGTGAAGGGGCGCTACGGCTTCGACTATGTGCATTCGCCGGAACGGCTGACCAGGCCGCTGATCCGCCGCGAGGATGCGCCGAAGCAGCGCGCGCTGGAGGTCGATCCCGCCAACCCGCTGACCCATTTCCGCGAGGCAAGCTGGGAGGAGGCGCTGGAAGTCGCAGCATCCGGCCTCGCCCGCATCCGCAACACGAACGGGCCGAACGCGCTGGCCGGCTTCGGCTCGGCCAAGGGCTCGAACGAGGAGGCCTACCTGTTCCAGAAGCTGGTGCGCACCGGCTTCGGCACCAACAATATCGATCACTGCACAAGGCTGTGCCACGCCTCCTCGGTCGCGGCGCTGATGGAGGGTATCGGCTCCGGCGCGGTGACCGCGCCCTTCTATGAGTGCGCAAATTCCGACGTCATCATCGTCATCGGCGCCACGCCGACGGTGAACCATCCGGTCGCCGCCACCTTCATCAAGAACGCCGTGAAGCGCGGCGCGAAGCTGGTGGTCATCGACCCGCGTGGCCAGGGGCTGACGCGCCACGCCCATCTGCATCTGCAATTCCGGGGCGGCACCGATGTCGCGCTGCTGAACGGCATGATCCACACCATCATCGCGGAAGGGCTGACCGACCCCGCCTACATCGAGCGCTTCACCGAGGGCTTCGAGGAGCTGAAGGCCCGCACCGCCGCCTTCAGCCCGGAGAAGATGGAAGGTGTCTGCGGCATTCCCGCCGAGCGTATCCGCGAGGTCGCACGGCTCTATGCCACGGCGAAGGCGGCGATGATCTTCTGGGGCATGGGCATCTCGCAACACACCCACGGCACCGACAATGCGCGCTGCCTGATCGCGCTGGCGCTGCTGACCGGCCAGATCGGCCGGCCCGGCACCGGGCTGCACCCGTTGCGCGGCCAGAACAATGTGCAGGGGGCGTCGGATGCCGGGCTGATCCCGATGTTCCTGCCGGATTACCAGCCGGTCGAGGACGCGGCAGTGCGCGATGCCTTCGAGGCAGAATGGGCGGCCGCCATCGCCCCCAACAAGGGCCTGACCGTGGTCGAGATCATGAATGCCGCCCATCGCGGCGAGATACGCGGCATGTACATCATGGGTGAGAACCCGGCCATGTCGGACCCGGACCAGACCCATGTGCGCGAGGCTTTGGCAAAGCTGGATCATCTGGTGGTGCAGGAAATCTTCCTGACCGAGACCGCCGCCTTCGCCGATATCATCCTGCCGGCCACCGCCTTCCCGGAGAAGGATGGCAGTTTCACCAACACCAACCGGCAGGTGCAAATCGGCCGCAAGGCCATCGATGCGCCGGGCGAGGCGCGGCAGGACTGGTGGATCATCCAGGAACTCGCCAACCGGCTGGGCCTCGGCTGGAATTATGGCCACCCGCGCGACGCCTATGAGGAGACGCGCGGCCTGATGCCCTCGATCCGGGGCATCGGCTGGGACCGGCTGGAACGCGAGGGCTCCGTCACCTACCCGTGCGACAGTGCGGACGATCCGGGGCAGGAGGTGATCTTCGGCGACGGTTTCCCGACGGCAAGCGGCAAGGCGCGCTTTGTTGCCGCCGACATCGTGCCGCCAGACGAGATACCGGACACGGAATATCCGTTCATCCTGACCACCGGGCGAGTGCTGGAACACTGGCATACCGGGGCGATGACGCGCCGCGCCACCGTGCTGGACGCCATCGAGCCGGAACCCTTCTGCCATCTGTCGCCCGCCGACCTGGTGACGGCCGGCATCGAACCGGGAGACACGATCCGCGTGCGCACACGGCGCGGCGCCATCGCGCTGAAGGCGCGCGCCGACCGCGACGTGCCCAGCGGCACGATCTTCATTCCGTTCTGCTATGCCGAGGCGGCGGTCAATTTCCTGACCAACCCGGCGCTCGATCCCGATGGCAAGATACCGGAGCTGAAATTCTGCGCCGCCCGTGTCGAACGCACCAACCTGGAAGCGGCGGAGTAGCCCCTACTCCTCGACCGCGTCCACGTCGATCGGCACGCCGGGCGCGTATTTCGTGGTCTGCAGCACCTGCATGGTCTTCACGTGGTTCACGTTGGGGGCGGCGGTCAGCCGCTCGTCCACGAAGGTCTTGTAGGCGTCCCAGTTCTCCGCCACGACCTTCAGCAGGAAATCCGCCTCGCCGGCCAGCATGTGGCACTCGCGCACCTCGGCCCAGCCATTGACGGTATCCTCGAAGATGCGCAGATCGGCCTTGGCCTGGCTGGACAGGCCGATCAGCGCGAACACCGTCAGCTCGTAGCCCAGCAGCTCGGGCGCGATATCGGCGTGGTAGCCGCGGATGAAGCCCGCCTCCTCCAGCGCGCGCACGCGGCGCAGGCAGGGCGGTGCAGAGATGCCGGCGCGGCGCGCCAGATCCACATTGGTCATCCGGCCCTGCTGCTGCAGATCGTCGAGGATGCGCCGGTCGATACGGTCGAGTTTCACGCGCCGGGTCGGCATAAGGCTTCCTTGAAGAGTGACGGGGTTTGATTTCGGGCATCCATACTGGCCCAAATTTGCGCAACTATATAACAACAAGCCGCAAGTCGTGCAATTATGTTGCGCAATTTTTTTACCCGCCCCGCTTCCGCTGGCGGCTTGCCGGAAGCAGCCCGGCATGTCAGTTTGCCGCCCCTTTACAGCGCTTTCGGGATTCACGCCGCAATGAACACATCCGCACTGACCTGCTGGGTGGTGACCGACGGCAAGGTCGGCATGGAGATTCAGGCCATCGGTCTTGCCGAGGCGCTGGGCATCGAGCCGGTGGTGAAGCGCATCGCCCCTGCCCTGCCCTGGCGCTGGCTGCCGCCATCGCCGCTGTGGGCCTCGCTCTCCGCCGCCGGGCCGGACGGCGACCGTCTGGACCCGCCCTTCCCCGATATCCTGATCGCCAGCGGCCGGCAGTCGGCCGGCCCCGCCATTGCCATGCGCAAGGCGAGCGGCGGCAGGACCTTTACCGTGCAGATCCAGGACCCGAAGGTCGATCCCCGGCATTTCGACCTGATGATCGTGCCGGAACATGACACGGTGCGCGGCGAGAATGTGTTCACCACCTTCGGCTCGCTGAACCGCGTCACCCGCGCCCGCCTGGATGCGGAGGCAGCAAAGTTCGCGCCGCAGCTGGCCCATCTGCCGCGCCCGCTGGTCACCGTCTCGGTCGGCGGCAGCAACGACCGCTACCGGCTGGACAGGGCCGCCATCGACGATCTCAGCGACAGGCTGCTGGCCCTGGTGCGGGAGCGCGGTGTCGGGCTTGCCGTCACGCCCTCGCGGCGCACCGGTGCGGAAAACGAACGCCGGCTGCGCGACCGGCTGGCCGGCGCGCCGGCTGTGGTCTGGGACGGTACGGGCGAGAACCCCTATTTCGGCTATCTGGGCCTCGCCGACCATCTGGTCGTCACCTGCGATTCGGTGAACATGGTCTCGGAAGCCTGCGCCACCGGCAAGCCGGTGCATGTCGTCATGCTGGAAGGCAGCGGCAGCGCCAAGTTCGGGCGGTTCCACGACGCGATGCGCGAAGCCGGCTATACAAGGCCCTTCACCGGCGCGCTGGAGGACTGGACCTACACGCCGCTGGACGAGACCGCCCGCGCCGCCGCCGAGGTGACGCGGAGGCTGGCGCTGCGACACCGTGAATCATGACGGTGCGTTGTAATTGACGGCGGCGGGCCGTACATATTCGATCAGGCAAATGGATGGCCCGCTATGAGCATGATCGACCTCGACTCCTTTCGCGCGAAGACGCTGGAAAGCGACCCCTTCCCCTATCTGGTGCTGGATAATTTCGTGCAGCCCGAACTGGCCGCCGAGATCGGGCGCGACTTCCCCGACATCGGCAAGGGCGGCAGCTTCGATTTGTCCACCGTCAGCCCCGGCCCGGCCATGCAGGCACTGATCGACGAACTGCAAGGCGATGCCGTGCGCGATGCCTTCGCCGCGAAGTTTGGAATCGACCTGACCGACCGGCCCACCACCTTCACCCTGCGCGGCATGAGCCGGGAGAAGGATGGCCGCATCCACACCGACAGCAAGACCAAGCTGATCACCGTGCTGATCTACCTGAACGCCGACTGGCAGGATGGCGCCGAGGGCGGCAAGCTGCGCATGCTGCGCTCCCCCTCCGACCTGGAGGATTACGTCGCCGAGGTCTCGCCCGGCTTCGGCACCATGGTCGCCTTCAAATGCGTGGAGAATGCCTGGCACGGCCACAAGCCCTTCGTCGGCCAGCGCCGCTCCATCCAGCTGAACTGGGTGGTCAGCGAGGAAGCCGTGGCCGCCAGCCGCAGCCGGCACCGGATTTCCGCCTTCTTCAAGAAGCTGTTGCCGGCCTGACCGGCGCCGCTTTCTCCCGATAACAAGAAACCGAAAAGCGACGCGACATGGCGCTGAAGATCGAGACCTTCAACAATCTGACCGGCGGGCATGCCTTCTTCAAGGCGATCGGCCATCCGCTCTCGCTGGCGCCGATCACGGCGCTGCTGAAGAAGCTGGGCAAGGCCGGGCCGGTCGCAATCTATGATCCGCTGGGCTTCCTGCAACCCTTCGCGGAAATCCACGGCCTTGGCGCGCTGAGCCTCGCCGGCCTCTATGTCCAGAATATCGACAAGGTGGGCGAGAGCCTGCTCGGCCAGCCGGCGCAGCCGGTGACGGCGCTGCGCGACAGCGGCGCGAAAGCGGTGTTCGTCGCCGCCTACGATGCGGCCCGGCTGATCGACCATATCCGCCATCTGGTGCCCGCAGGGGCGCAAATCGTCTCGCTGGACGATGCCCGCCTGCCCGAGGCGATGCTGACCAACCGGCGCACTTATCTCGATCCGCTGAACTTCGCCACCAACATCGCGCTGTTCCGCGACGAAGGCGGCCATCATACCCGCGTGGTAACGGCGAATTACTGGGCCGGCTATGGCGCCACGGGCGTGTCGCTCTGGTGCTGCCTGTTCGATGCCGAGGGCAACCGTCTGGCCGACTGGCGCGAGAGCCTGCCGGACGCCGCCGCCAGCGTGGTGCTGGACAGCCGGCAAATCCGCGCGCGGCTCGGCCTCGGCGATTTCTGCGGCAGTCTGTTCCTGCACGCTATCGGCGTGCGTGGCCATGATGTGGTGAAATACGCGCTGGACACCTATGGCGACGAACCCTCGGTGCTGTCCTGTACCCATGACGCCAATGCCTGGCCCGCCGATTTCTATGCCGGCCTGCCGGCCCCGGCGGAGGGCGAAAAAGTGCTGCTGTGGCTGCAGAACGCCCATCCCAGCCCGATCCCGGCCGGCGGCATCGGCCTGAACCTGATGGGTAGCCCGGAGATCGCCTGGCTCGACCGGGAAATCCCCGGCTTCGGCAGTCATGCGCTGGAAGTGGCCGAGCTGCTGCCCGATGCGCGCTGGCCGCAACAGATCGAGATCCAGGCCGGCAAATATATCGTCCGCCCGCGCTATGAGGTGGTGCAGGCGAATGGCCGCCGCCGCATCGCCCATGCCAATGTGGAGCGCGTCGATCTGAAGCCCGATCCGCGCCTGCCGGAGATTTCCAACCTGATGGGCAAGGGCTTCGTGCTGCCGGCCCCGGTGCTGCCGACAGACCGCTTCGAATCGGTGCTGCTGCCGACGCCGATGGCGACGACCCAGGACACGCTGCCGGTCTCGGTCGCCATCTATGACGAGACGGGCCGCGAGGTGGCGCAGCAGCGCCTCGGCACGCTGAAGCGCAGCGACAGCGTGGCGGTCGAGTTGAAAGAGATGATCGACGGCCAACTGAAGGGCGGCTATGGCCATGTCGAGCTGCTGTACGATTTCGCCGATGGCGGCGCCGGCGATGGCTGGCTGCACGGTCTGTTCCGCTATCGCGATAAGCTGACCGGCCATGCCGCCGATTCCAGCTTCGGCGCGCACATCTTCAACACGGTGCTGACCTATAAAAACGAGCCGCAGAGCTATGCCGGCCGCGCGCCCGGCCTTTCGACCCGGCTGTTCCTGCGCCTCGGTTCCGAACCGCTGGACACCATCTGCCATCTGATCTACCCGGCCTCCACACCATGGCACGGCACGTCACAGACGGACTTGGTGCTGACATCCGCCGCGGGTGCGGAGATCGCGACAAAGCGGGTGGAGATCGCCTGTTCCGGCAGCTTCTTCTTCCGCTATTCCGAGGTGTTCGACGAGGCCACGCGGGCGAAGGCCGGCGACGGCGCCTATATCCTGATCCGCGACGTGACCTGCAGGCTGTTCGGTTTCCACGGTTTGATCCGCGAGGCGGGCCCGGACGGCGCCTTCAGCCTTGACCACATGTTCGGCTTCTAGCCCCCTGCCGGACGATGACGGACATCCGCCTGCGTCTGGCCGGTGCTGAGGATATCCCGGCCATCGCCGGGCTGATCCGCGACATCGACCTGTATTACCGCTCGCCGGATGCGCAGACCGTCGAAGCGACGGAAGCCGGGCTGCGCCAGCATGATTTCGGCGGCTCGGCCAAATTCGAGATTCTGCTGGCGGAGATCGATGAGGGTCAGGGCTGGCAGGCCGCCGGCATCGCCACGCTGGCGACGCTCTATTCCACCAACGCCTCGCGGCCGGCCTTCTTCATCAAGGATCTGTTCGTGCGGGACGCCTGGCGCGGCCATGGGCTGGGCCGCAAGCTGATGCGCCGGATCGCGGCGCTGGCGCTGGAACGCGATTACGCCCGCATCGACTGGACGGCCGAGACGGGCAGTCCGGATACGCTGCGCTTCTACGATTCCATCGGCGCGCAGCGGCGGGAGGAGAAAATCTTCTTCCGCCTGAATGGCGAGAACCTCCGCACGCTGGCGGAGGAATAACCCCTTACGCCAACACAAAAAGCCGCCTCACCGAGGCGGCTTCATCATGTCCCGTGCAAGGGAAGAAGGGCTGTTTAGAAGCCCTCGCGCTCCAGGCGCTTGCGCAGCAGCTTACGATGCCGGCGCACAGCTTCCGCCTTTTCGCGGGCGCGCTTCTCGGACGGCTTTTCGTAATTACGGCGCAGCTTCATCTCCCGGAAGACACCTTCACGCTGCATCTTCTTCTTGAGGGCGCGGAGGGCCTGGTCGACATTGTTGTCACGGACGACTACTTGCACGGCAGATACTGCTCCTAAGGTCTAATTCGTTCAGGACGGATCAGGGCGCGCCATACGGCCCGACCGGCTTCCACCCATCGAGAGGCGCGCTTGATAGCATAAGCCTTCACGCTTGTGAAGGGGGGGCGAGTCGGCTTTACCGCCACCGCCCCGCACCCCATATTGCTGTTTATGAGCATAAAACAGATCCTGCGCATGGGCCACCCCGTACTGGCCCGCATCGCCGACCCGGTCCAGGACCCGGCCAGCCCCGCCATCGCGGCGCTGGTTCAGGATCTGAAGGACAGCCTTGCCGCCGTGGGCGGAACCGGCCTTGCAGCACCCCAGATCGGCGTGCCGCTGCGCGTTGTCATCTTCGCCGTGCCGCCGCACCGGACGACGGGCGAGCCGGACGACCTGCCGCAGGAACTGATCGAGCTGATCAACCCGGAGATCGAGCCGCTGGGGCCGGAGATCGCACTGGGCTGGGAAGGCTGCCTGTCGATCCCCGGCATGCGCGGCGAGGTGCCGCGCCCCACGCGTATCCGCTATCGCGGCCAGCGTCTCGATGGCACCATGGTCGAGCGTGAGGTTGGCGGCTTCCATGCCCGCGTCGTACAGCATGAATGCGACCATCTGGACGGGGTGCTCTATCCCCTGCGCATGACCGATATGAGAAGCTTCGGCTTCACCGACGAACTGATCGCCGCCGGCACGGCGGCCCCGATATCACAACCGGCAAAGGTGTCCTGATGGCCAGAACCGCAAAAAAGAAGATGGACATGGACGATCTGCCCGCCCTGCGCGACGCGCTGCTGGAGGCAACGCTGCCGCACATCGCCTTCGATGGCTGGAGTGTGGCGGCGCTGCGCCATGGCGCCGCCGATATCGACCTGCCGCCCGATGCGGTCGAACGCGCCTTCCCCGGCGGGGCGGCGGACGCCGTTGCGCATTTCATCGCGCATGCCGACCGCCAGATGCTGGAGGCGCTGGACAGGCTGGACCTGCCGTCGATGAAGGTGCGCGAGCGTATCGCCACCGCGATCCGCGTGCGGCTGGAACAGGCCGCCGACCATAAGGAAGCGGTGCGCAAGGCGCTGGCCTTCACCGCCCTGCCGCAGCATGCCGGCCTGGCGCTGAAATCGCTCTACCGCACGGTGGACGCGATCTGGTACGCGGCGGGCGACACCGCGACGGACTATAATTTCTACACCAAGCGCGCCCTGCTGGCCGGGGTCTATTCCTCGACGCTGCTGTACTGGCTGGAGGATAAGTCGGAGGGTCACGAGGCGAGCTGGAACTTCCTCGACCGCCGCATCGCCAATGTCATGAGCATCCCGAAGCTGACCGGCAAGCTGCGTGGTGTGGCCAGCAAGCTGCCCAACCCCTTCCTGCTGTTCAAGGGGCCGAAGGGCGGGCGGCGCGGCCCGTTCCGGCCTGCCGCCTAACTGACCCCGCCTAATCCGGCCAGACAGCCTCGTGGCTGCCGAGCGGCATTGAGGGCCGGTCCCAGCGCGGCGGCGTTTCCGATAATAGTCCGGCATGGCGCACGGCGGTCAGCTGCCCGAAGCCCGATGGGCTCTCTTCCAGCAGGTCGGCGACATCATCTTGTGACGGATCGGCTGCCGAGAAACCGCCCTCAATGCGGCCCAGCCCGCGCAGCCAGTGCCCGGTCTGCGCCAGCGACACCCGGACATGCCAGCTGCCCCCCTCGCTCATCTGCCGGGCCAGCGCGGCCATCGCGCCATAGGCCATCAGATAGCCCGACGCATGGTCGAGCGCCTGCGCCGGCAGCGGCTTCGGCCCGTCGATGCCGGCGGCCTCGGCTTCCGCCACATTCAGGCCGGACGCGGTCTGCACCAGCGAATCGAAACCGCGCCGTCCGGCCCAAGGCCCCTCATGCCCATAGGCCGACAGCGTGACATAGATGATCCCGGGACGGATCGCCGCAGCCTGCTCCGGCCCGAAGCCGAGCGACCCAATGCCGCCAGGGCGATAGCCCTGGATCAGCACATTGGCGCCGCGCAACAGCGCCTCGAACCGCGCCTTGTCCGCCGCCGCCCGCAGATCGAGCTGCGCCGACAGCTTGCCGCGCCCGGTATCGATCACCAGCGGTTCGACCGAGGGCAGATGCGGCGCCGTTACCAGCAGCACATCGGCGCCATGCGCCGCCAGCGTGCGCCCGCCGACCGGCCCGGCAATGATCCGCGTGAGGTCCAGCACCCGCACGCCGGAGAGCGGCCTGTCTCCTGATGGCAGCATCAGCGGCGGAGCCTCGCCGATCTTCTCCAGGCTCATCAGCGGCAGCGCGGCAACCGCCTGCCCCTGCGGGTGCGCGTCCCATTCCGCGAAGCTGCGCATGGCGGTGACGACCAGCTTCGCCGCAGCGGCCTTCTGCTCGAAATCCTCCGCCCTCCAGCCCTTCAGCGCCTCGGCCACGGCCTCGCGCTCGCCGGCACAGCCGAGGATCGCCAGCACGCCCTCGTGGTGATGCGGGAAATTGGTGTGCAGCCGCACCCAGCGCCCGTCGCCGCAGCGATAAGTACCGGCAATGCTGTCCCACAGCTCCGGTGCCGGGCCGCCATCGACGCGCAGATAGCGTTCGCTGCGGAACTCTGCGGCGGCATGGCGCATATCGACGCTGACCGACTGTTCCCGGCCGCTGCGCAGCCGGTCCAGCGCCGCCGCCGCCAGTGCAGAGGCGGCGATGCTGGCCTGTGCCGCCGTGCCGACCGCGAAGGAGGATGGCAGGGCCGGCTCCGCCCCGGTCAGGGTGACGCGCGACAGTGCCGCCTCCGGCTGGCCCAGCAGCCGCCACAGGTCGGAAAGCGCGGCAGCGGGACCCCTCGCCATCACATCACCGCGGCGTTTTGAACTCGATCTCGACGAAGACGATCTCGCGGTCGGTCAGGTTGATCACGTCATGCTCGACGCCGGCATCGCGATAATAGGAATTCCCCAGCTTTATCGGGCTTTCGGTGCGGCTGCCGTCGGGATGCTGCAGCGTCAGCACGCCGTCCGTCGTCGGCACCACGACATAATCGTAGCCATGTTTGTGCCAGCCGGTCGCATGGCCCGGCGGAAAGCGCCATTCGGTGACGCAGACACGGTCATTGTCGGCCTGCTGGGTGGCGATGGCGGCAGGGTAATCGGCCATGACGGGAAGCTCCAAAGCTGTAAGGAAGAGTGAGTGCTTTAAGAGCCTGTCACGTCAGCCCGTCGAAGCCAAGCAGGACAGTGATGCCGATCACCGCGAAAATCGCGGCGGCCGCCCCATGCACCAGCTTCAGCGGCACATGGCGGGCCGCGGCCTCGCCCAGCAGCACGGCCGGGGTATTGGCGATCATCATGCCCGCCGTGGTGCCGGCAATGACGGCGAGCAGCGACTCGAACCGCGCCGCCAGCACAATGGTGGCGATCTGCGTCTTGTCGCCCATCTCGGCCAGGAACATGCAGACCAGCGCCGCCAGGAAGGCGCCATGCCCCCGGAAGCGCGGCACCTCCTCCTCATCCAGCCTGTCAGGGATCAGCATCCAGGCGGCCACGGCGAGGAAGGACAGGCCCACCACCCAGCGCAGCCAGTCGTCGCCGATCAGCCCGGCCGCCACCGTGCCGATGAATCCTGCCAGCGCGTGATTGGCCACGGTCGCCACGAAAATCCCCAGCAGGATCGGCACTGGCTGGCGATAGCGGGCGGCCAGCAACAAGGCCAGCAGCTGCGTCTTGTCGCCAATTTCGGCGAGGGCGACCACACCGGTCGAAACGAGAAAGGCTTCCATGAAATCGCATCGGGTCGGACGGCGGACACACTTCGACATCGTCAGCCCGCCGTCCCGACCCGGGTTCGCGGCTGTCGATGCCAAAGGTCTCGCCAAACCGGGTGCGGGGGACCGGATGACCGGCTCCGCTGGCTGTTCGCGCCATGTCATCGCCCGTGAAGGCCCCGTAGAGGCCCATATAGGCAATGCCAAGTCTGTTGACGCGACCTCCCCTCAACCGCGTTACCGCGAAAGGGGGACGGCTACTCCCCAATGACGGGGCGGACGGTAAAGAGGGGCGCGGAGCCTGTCAAGCGTGGGGAATTAAAGTTGGGACCGTGCGAGTCAAGCACAGAAGGCCGCAACCGAGCCGAAAGTGTGAGTCTTTAGAATCACTTAGAGACACTTGACTAAGCAACTGATTCTATTATACTTTTATGCATGGACACGACATACAATCTCAATGGGGGCTATAAGCCCACACTCAAGCGGTTCGCTGATCTTGGTGGCCCGGATTTCTTTCCAACACCACGCTGGGCGACATACGCGTTAATTGATAATGAGAAATTCAAAGGCGACATTTGGGAATGCGCATGTGGCGATGGCGCCATGTCATCTGTCTTGGAAGATACGGGGAATCCTGTAATCAGCACCGATCTTTACGATAGAGGTTATGGCGAGTGTGGAGTTGACTTCTTGTCGCCAAAACGGCGTGCAGCAAACATCATTACCAATCCGCCATACAACGCTGCCGAAGGATTCGTGCGTTCAGGTCTAGCCGTAGCGGGACAGAAATTTGCCCTTCTATTGCGCTTAGCTTTTCTTGAAGGGGCAAACCGCCAACGCACCATCTTTTCAGAATCGCCACCTTCCCGAGTTTGGGTGTTCAGTGAACGGATCACCTTTTATCCAGCGGGCGCGGAACGTAAAGGAAGCGGAACCACAGCTTACGCATGGTTTGTTTGGGACAAAAATGCCCCTAATGGCACCGAACTTCGTTGGTTCGCGCCGGGTTATAAGGCACGATATTCTGATTAACTGCGTGACTTAAGATAGCGCCTTCCTTCGTCTGTAATGCGATAGCCAGATTTAGGAACGTGCTCCAGATAACCTTCACAAATATAGTTTCCTTGTGTCTGGTAATGTGATTTTATATTTCGGATCAGTTGCTCCCATATTTCTTCATTGGGTCGCGTGATCGATCTCTGCCTATCTTCATCAGATAGATTTATGTAATTTGGAACATCACGTTTCATGCGTGGAAACGTAGCAACCCCATTTGGCTGACTTGCAGCGATTTGAAGAACTGCAAATGCTATTTCGTTTTCTGTAGCCCGGACACCTCTTGGCATAACCCCCTCCCCATTTATAGTTGAAATGGTATGAGGATATTCGCTTAACAGCGAGTCGTTTTTTGCAAATTTGGGCTAAGCAGCGTACAGAATTCAATCTTCCTTAACGTTCCAGGCAAGGCGCCGCCCCTGGACCCCCGGGTCAAGCCCGGGGGTGACAGTAGGTTTGTATTCAGCTCCAAGTTACGCCGGCAGGCGCTGGTCGTACTCCGCCCGCAGGCTGACCCAGTGGTCCCAGTGCGGGGCCGGTGTCGTGCCGGCCAGGCGCGCGGCCAGGATGTCCAGATGCGCATGCCAGCCGGAGGACACGTTCAGCAGGATATCCCGGCTGGGCACGCGGCGGTGGATGATGGTCAGCAGCACCTCAGCCCCCTGCTGCTCCAGCGTGAAGGCGACCTCGCCGGTCTGCTTCTCGCCCCAGCTGATAACCAGCCGGCGCGGTGCGTCGAAGTCGAGGATGGTGCAGGTCATGCGGTGCTCCTCGGGCATATGCGCCGGACGCTGGCCGGGCGGGTCCGTCAGCTCGTCATTGCGCCAGACGAACTCGAAGCTGCTGCCGGGCTTGCCGTCCATGGCACCCGCCGCCAGCCACTGGCGACGCAGCTCGCCATCCGTCAGATAGGCCCAGACAAGCTCGATGGGGCCGGGCAGCAGGCGCTGGATCTTCAGCGTGGCGGGTTCGATCAGGCTGCCATAGGCATCCAGACTCATGGTGTCGCTCATTTTTCGTCTCCTTCCGGGGTCTCGGTCTTCGGGGGTTGGGGGGATTTGCCGGCATCCTCCTGGCGCAACAGGCGCTCGAGGATGTCCAGCCGCTCGGTCCAGAAGCGCTGGTAGAAGCCCAGCCAGTCATGCGCGCTGGCCAGCGGTCCGGGTTCGAGGCGGCAGAGATGGGTCCGGCCGCGCACCTCGCGGCGGATCAGCCCGGCCCTCTCGAGGGTCTTGATGTGCTTGGAGGCCGCCGCCAGCGAGATCGCGAAGGGGTCGGCCAGCTGACTCACCGTGCGCTCGCCATCGGCCAGGGCCTGCAGCATCTGCCGCCGCGTGGGATCGCCGAGGGCGTGGAACACATTGTCCAGCTGTATGTTTTCATGTTCAACCATGTGGTTAAATATAACCGGCCGATTTCAATAGTCAACCACTTTGTTGAATGTTAAAGAACTCCCGCATCGGGCCGCACGGTGCTGGCCGGATTTTCTTGAGCAATCGGGGATGATGATGAGCCGCGACACACTGTTCCTGCTGCGCCCGGACTTCACGGACCCGGCCTATCCTGGCCAGCGCTTCTATTGCTGGCATTGCGCGCTGATGGAGGGCGTGCTGGCGTCCTTCCCGGAGCTTGCCAATCGCCTTGATGTCGTGCGGATCGCCTGGCCACGGCCACGGCAGCCGGTCATCAACCTGGCCGACGAAGAGAACCAGTCCGTGCCGCTGCTCGTGCTGGCGGAGGGAGCGTCATCGGCGCACCAGACCGGCACGCATGAAGGCAGGGCGCTCGTCGCCGGCAAGGACGCTATCCTCGCCGCCCTGTCGGAACGGCACGGCTTCCCCGACCCGCATCCCTGAGACCTGAGGCCCTTCAAGCCCCCTGGGGGCATGGCTCCCCTGCGCCCGTCCGGCAGCCATGCGCGCCGTTTTTCTGGCATGCCCCGCTTGACGCTGCTAAACAGGACAACCCACTTGTGGATAAATGCCGGTTAGCGGCACAGTAATACGGAATTGGGATACGAAATAGGAACCGGGACAGGTTCCGCTGCGGGAGTGAAGAAGATGGCCGAGAAATGGTCGCCTGAGAATTGGCGCACGAAGCCGGTGAAGCACCTGCCGTCCTATCCGGACGCAGAGGCGCTGACGGCTGCCGAAGAACAGCTCTCGGTCTATCCGCCGCTGGTTTTTGCCGGCGAGGCCCGCAAGCTGAAAAAGGCGCTGGCCAAGGTGTCGGAAGGCAAGGCTTTCCTGCTGCAGGGCGGCGATTGCGCCGAAAGCTTCAAGGAATTCCACCCGAACAACATCCGCGACACCTTCAAGGTGCTGCTGCAGATGGCAGTGGTACTGACCTTCGGCGGTGCCGTGCCGGTGGTGAAGGTCGGCCGCCTGGCCGGCCAGTTCGCCAAGCCGCGCTCGTCGCCCACCGAGGAGATCGGCGGCGTGACGATGCCAAGCTATCTCGGCGACATCATCAACGGCATGGAATTCGAGGAAGCGGCCCGGCAACCCGACCCGCAGCGCATGCTGCGCGCCTATAACCAGTCGGCGGCGACGCTGAACCTGCTGCGCGCCTTCAGCCAGGGCGGGTTCGCCGACCTGCATTCTGTGCATCGCTGGAATCTGGGCTTCGTGGAGCGCAGCCCGCAGGGCGAGCGCTATGCCGAGATCGCCGACCGCATCGACGAATGCCTGGCCTTCATGAATGCCTGCGGCATCACCGGCGACAGCGTGCCGCAGATGCGCGAGACCGAGTTCTACACCTCGCACGAGGCGCTGCTGCTGCCCTATGAACAGGCGCTGACGCGCGTCGATTCGACCACGGGCGACTGGTATGATTGTTCCGCCCATATGGTGTGGATCGGCGACCGGACGCGCCAGCCGGATGGCGGGCATGTCGAGTTCTGCCGCGGCATCAAGAACCCGATCGGCCTGAAATGTGGGCCCAGCCTGCCGGTGGACGATCTGCTGCGGCTGATCGATATCCTGAACCCGACGAACGAGCCGGGTCGGCTGACGCTGATCGCCCGCATGGGCCACGACAAGGTGGAAAAGCATCTGCCGCCGCTGATCCGCGCGGTCGAGCGCGAGGGCCGCAAGGTGGTCTGGTCGTCCGACCCGATGCATGGCAACACGATCAAATCCTCGACCGGCTACAAGACCCGGCCGGTGGACCAGATCCTGACCGAGGTGCGGCGCTTCTTCGATGTGCACCAGGCCGAAGGCACCCATGCCGGCGGCGTGCATTTCGAGATGACCGGCCAGGACGTCACCGAATGTATCGGCGGCGCCCAGGCGATCACTGAGGAAGCCCTGCAGGATCGCTATCACACCCATTGCGATCCGCGTCTCAACGCCTCGCAGGCACTGGAGCTTGCCTTCCTGCTGGCGGCCGAGCTGAAGGAATCACGCACCATCGACCGGCGCGTCCAGGCAGCCCAGTAATCTTCCACCTCCCCCTTCCCGGCCCGCTTTACGAATCCGCGCCGGGAAGGGAGCCGTGGACTAACGGAAGGACCGGACCGCCGCAAGGCGGGCGGCTGCAACGGCGATGACTCCCGACATCAACGACATCCCGAAGCTGACGGACAAATACTTCCTGAAGAGCAAGGAGGTCGTCCGCCGCTTTGGCGACGCCCGGGTCACCTATGGCGTGTTCATGCGGCGGCCTGTCACCTTCGCACCGCGGCTGGCCGTCGAGTGGCTGCAAGGCGTGGCCAGGGCGCGCGGCACGGAATTCGACATAGCGCTGAACTTCAAGGAAGGGTCCTGGGTCGGCGCCGGCGATCCGATGATGTACATCACCGGCCCGCTCTCCCATCTGGTCGATCTGGAGACGATCTTCCTGCAGAAGATCGGGTCGGCCTGTGTCGCCGCCTATAACGCCTATACCATCTGTTCCGACCTGCCGGACGTCGCCTTCCTGGCGATGGATGCGCGCCACTGCGCCGGGCAGGAGATGATGGAGCTGATGGCCTATGGTGCCTCGGTCGGCTCCGAGAAGGCGAAGAAGAAGGTCGGCGCCGTCGGCTTCATCGGCTGCGCCACCGACGCGACCGCGCATTTCTTCGGCACCGAGAAGGGCCTCGGCACCATGCCGCACGCGCTGATCGGCTATGCCGGCTCCACCCTGCGCGCGGCGGAGATTCTGCACGAGACCTACCCGGACGAGCCGATGACCGTGCTGGTCGATTATTTCGGCCAGGAGATCACGGACGCGCTGGCCGTGTGTCGCCGCTTCCCCGACCTCGCGGCGGCCGGGCTGTTGTCGGTCCGCATGGACACCCATGGCGGCCGCCATGTCGAGGGTCTGGACATGGCGCAGAGCTATGCCGTGCTCGACCGCAACTGCCCGGAGGCGATCCGTGGCTACCGCAGCGATAAGGAACTGCGCTACCTGATCGGTACCGGCATATCCGCCGCCGGCATCTGGCACATGCGCGAGCAGCTCGACCAGGCTGGCTTCCCGAAGGTGAAGATCGTCGCCTCCAGCGGCTTTTCCCCGGAAAAATGCCGGATGATGGCGGTTTCGCGCGCACCGGTCGATGTGATCGGCACCGGCTCCTACCTCCCGGAGAAGTGGAGCGAGACCTACGCCACCGCCGACATCATCGCCTATGACGGCAAGCCGATGGTGAAGCTGGGCCGCGAATTCCTGATGCAGCGCTGGGAAGAAATGCAACAGAATCCCGGATCGCCCCCCGGATCGTCCCTGGGCCTGGTATCGGGGGATAGATGAGCCTTGTTCCGCTGAAGGATATTCTGGGGGAACTGTCGGAGGCCATGCAGGAGAATTGCAGCCAGCTGCCGCAGAACCGGACCCCCGCCATGGTCTATACCCTGGCCAAGGGTGCTGCCGATATCCATGACGGGGCCGTGAACAGCCTGAGGCCCTCGCTGCCCCCAACCAAGGAGATCGCCTGCGCCGCCGGCTGCAGCCATTGCTGTCACTTGCCGGTGGTAACGGAGGCGATCACCGTCTTGCGGCTGGCGCATTACATCCGCACCAATTTCTCGCCGGAGGCGATCGAGGCGCTGCGCACCCGGATTGCCGCCCGGCAGGCGCAGTTGCTGCCGCTGGACAGCGCGTCGCGGCGGCATTTCCGGCAGGCCTGCCCGCTGCTGGAAAACGGCCAATGTAGCGCCTATGAGGCCCGGCCGCTGATCTGCCGCAGCTTTAATTCCTTCGATGAATCGGCCTGTCGCACGGAGATCCTCGAAAAGGCCAATGATTTCTATATGGAAGGCTATCCGCTTCCGTTCGAGATTGGCAGCGCGCTGACAAGGGGCATGGTCAGCGGTCTTTCGAGCGCCGGCTATCGCGACGCCCAGCTCGATCTGGCTGCCGCCCTCGGCGTGGCGCTGGATCGTGCCGACGCGGCCGAGGCCTGGCTGGCCGGCGAGGATATCTTCGCCAACTCACTGGTCGCTTGATCGGTTTCAGGCTGGCCGATAGGGTTCGTCCAACGATAATCATAAAACGCCCGGAAACGCGGAATTTCCATGCCTGACACGCCCCCTCACGCTGCCGATCTGGCCCCAGATATGGCCCCTGACCTGCCCCCCTCCGATTTACCGATGTCCGGCATTCGCGTGCTCGACTGTGCGACCTTCATCGCCGCCCCCTACACCGCCGCCATACTGGGCGAGTTCGGCGCCGAGGTGATCAAGGTGGAGCAGCCCGGCGAGGGCGATCCGTTCCGCAAGTTCGGCACGCCGGCGGCGCGCGACACGCTGGCCTGGCTGTCGGAGGCACGGAACAAGAAGAGCGTCACGCTGAACCTGCGCGACCCGAAGGGTGCCGACCTGTTCCGCCAGCTGATCGCGCAGTCTGATGTGCTGTGCGAGAATTTCCGCCCCGGCACGCTGGAAAAATGGGGCCTCGGCTGGGAAGAGCTGAAGCGGATCAACCCGCGCCTCGTCATGCTGCGGGTCTCCGGCTACGGGCAGGATGGCCCCTACCGCGACCGGCCTGGCTTCGCGCGTATCGCGCACGCCTTCGGCGGCCTGACCTATCTGGCAGGGCTGCCGGGTGAGTTGCCGGTGACGCCGGGCTCTACCTCGCTTGCCGATTATATGAGCGGGCTTTATGGCGCCATCGGCGTGCTGCTGGCGCTGCGCCAGCGCGACAAGGCCGGAAACGGTCAGGGGCAATATATCGACGTGGCGCTCTACGAATCAGTGTTCCGCGCGCTGGACGAGCTGGCACCCGCCTTCTTCAAGATCGGCAAGCTGCGCGAGCCTGAGGGCACCGGTACGACCAACGCCTGCCCGCACGGCCATTTCCGTTGCGGCGATGGCAAGTTCGTGGCGGTTGCCTGCACCTCCGACAAGATGTTCGAGCGGCTGGCCCAGGTGATGGGCCGCCCCGAACTGGCGGCCGAGGACATGTTCCGGACGACCCGCCAGCGCCTCGCCCGGCACAAGGAGGTCGATGGCATCGTCGCCGCCTGGATGCATTCCATGAGCCGCGACGCGGTGATGGCGGCCTGCATCAAGGGCGAGGTGCCGTGCGGCCCGATCAACTCCATCGCCGATATCGCCGAAGACCCGCATTTCCAGGCGCGCGGCAATTTGCTGCACATGATGGACGCGCTGGTCGGTGAGGTGGTGATCCCCAGCGTGCTGCCGCGCCTGTCGGACACGCCGGGCAGGGTCACCAATCTGGGGCCGTCGCTGGGGGCAGACAATGACGCCATCTATGGCGATCTGCTCGGCCTGAGCGCGGAGGACCGCGCCGCCTTGAAGGACGCGAAGGTGATTTGAGCTACCGGCAATTGACACCACCGGTTTCGGGGCCATTCTACCACCCATGACAGACACGCTCGCCCTTGCGCTCGCGCAACTGAACCCCACCGTCGGCGATATCGACGGCAATCTCGCCATGCTGCGCCGGGCACGGGCGGAGGCGGCCGCCAAAGGCGCTGACCTGCTGCTGACCAGCGAGCTGTTCCTGTCCGGCTATCCGCCTGACGATCTGGTGCTGAAGCGGATGTTCGTCGCCGCCTGCATGGAGGCGGTGGAGCATTTCGCCAAGGAGACCGCCGATGGCGGCCCAGCGGTGCTGCTCGGCACGCCCTGGCGCGTGACCGGCCCGGAAGGCGAAAAGCTGCACAATGCCATTGCCCTGCTGGATGGCGGCAAGGTGCAGACGCTGCGCTTCAAATACGACCTGCCGAACTATGGCGTGTTCGACGAAAAGCGCGTGTTCCAGCCGGGACCGCTGCCGGGGCCGGTGAATTTCCGCGGCATCCGCCTCGGCGTGCCGATCTGCGAGGATATATGGACGCCGGAAGTCGTCGAGTGCCTGGAGGAATCCGGCGCTGAAATCCTGCTGGTGCCGAACGGCTCCCCCTTCGAGGGCGCCAAGCTGGATACCCGCCTCAACATCGCCACCGCGCGCGTCGTCGAATCCGGCCTGCCGCTGGTCTATCTGAACCAGCTGGGCGGCCAGGACGAGCTGGTGTTCGATGGCGGCTCCTTCGCGCTCAACGCCGACCGCTCGCTGGCCCTGCAGATGCCGGCCTGGAAGGAAGGAATCACTGTCACCCGCTGGACCCGCGAGGGGGATGGCTGGGTCTGCGCGCCGGGCGAGATGACAGCGCCTTCCACCGATCATGAGACGATCTATCAGGCCCTCGTGCTGGGCGTGCGCGACTATGTGCTGAAGAACCGCTTCCCCGGCGTCGTCATCGGCATGTCGGGCGGCGTCGATTCGGCGCTGACCGCGGCCATTGCCGTCGATGCGCTGGGCGCCGACAAGGTGTGGACGGTGATGATGCCCTCGCCCTACACCAGCGACGAAAGCCTGGAGGATGCGGCGGAGGCCTCGCGCCTGCTGGGCGCCCGGCTGGACAGCATCGCGATCGGTCCGGCCATGCAGGCCTTCGATGCCATGCTGCACCCGGTGTTCGACGGGCTGCCCACCGATACGACCGAGGAAAATCTGCAATCCCGCGCGCGCGGCATCACGCTGATGGCGATCTCCAACAAGTTCGGCCATATGGTGCTGACCACCGGCAACAAGTCGGAGATGTCGGTCGGCTATGCCACGCTCTATGGCGATATGTGCGGCGGCTACAACGCGCTGAAGGATGTGTACAAGACCGCCGTGTTCGAGCTGTGCCGCTGGCGCAATCAGGCGGACATAGCCGGCCTGCCGCTGGGCCTGCTGGGACCGTCCGGTACCGTGGTGCCCGAACGTATAATCACCAAGCCGCCCTCCGCCGAGCTGAAGCCTGACCAGAAGGACGAGGACAGCCTGCCGCCCTACCCGGTGCTGGACGCAATCCTGGGCAATCTGATCGAGGACGAGATGCCGGTGTCGGAGATCGTGGCGAACGGCAAGGACCGTGACCTCGTCATGCGCATCTGGCGCATGCTGGACCGCGCGGAATACAAGCGCCGCCAGGCCCCGCCGGGCGTGAAGATCACCCGCCGCTCCTTCGGACGGGAACGCCGCTATCCGATCACCAACGCCTTCCAGGGCACGTAAGGCCCGTATTATGACCCTGGTCCGCTTCGCGCCCAGCCCGACCGGCCGGCTGCATCTGGGCAATGCCTTCATCGCGCTGGTGAATTCCCTGTTCGCCCGCAAGAGCGGCGGTCGCTTCCTGCTGCGTCTCGACGATACCGATCAGGAGCGTTCCACATCGGAATTCGCGGCTGCCATCGAGGCCGATCTCGCCTGGCTCGGCATTCGCTGGGACGATTTCGCCCGCCAGTCCGAGCGGCTGGAGCGCTACGACGCGGCCATCGAACGGCTTAAGAAAAGCGGCCGGCTCTATGCCTGCTACGAGACGCCGGAAGAGCTGGCGCTGAAGCGCAAGGCGCAGCTGACCGCCGGCAAGCCGCCGGTCTATGACCGCGCCGCCCTGGCGCTGAGCGACGCCGAGAAATCGGCGCTGGAGGCACAGGGCATTGCCCCGCACTGGCGTTTTAAACTACAGGGCGACGACCCCGCCTGGACCGACCTCGTGCAGGGCGACAGCCATATCCAGATCGCCAGCATGAGCGACCCGGTGCTGATCCGCGCCGATGGCGTCCCGCTCTACACCCTGGCCTCGGTGGTCGATGATGGCGAGATGGGTGTGACCCACATCATCCGCGGCGCCGATCACATCTCCAACACCGGCGTGCAGCTGCAGCTGTTCGCGGCGCTGGGTTTCCCGCCGCCCGGTTTCGCGCATCTGCCGCTGATTTCTGACGCCGAGGGGCAGGGCCTCTCCAAGCGGATCGGCAGCCTGTCGCTTGAGAGCCTGCGCGACAGCGGACTGGAACCGCTGGCCATCGCCTCGCTGCTGCTGCGGCTGGGGCAGGGTGAACCGCCGGAGATCTGCGCCGATTGGCAGGCGCTGGTGGAGGCCTTCGACATCGCCAAATTCGGCCATGCCACGCCGCGCCTGTCGGAAGACGATCTCACGGCAATGAACGCCAGGCTGCTGCACACCCTGCCCTACGAGGCAGTGGCCGACCGCCTGCCCGAGGGCGCCGACGCGGCGCTGTGGGAGGCGGTGAAGGGCAATATCCAGCGCCTGTCCGAGATCCCGGACTGGCAGCGCATCGTCGCCGGCCAACCAGACTCGCAGCCGACGGCGGATATGGAACTGCTGGACGCGGCCGCCGGCCTGCTGCCGCCGGAACCTTGGGACGCCGCCACCTGGAAGGGCTGGACCAAATCCGTGCAGGAGGCCACAGGCCGCAAGGGCAAGGCGCTGTTCCTGCCGCTGCGCCTGGCGCTCACCGGTCGCGAGCATGGACCGGAGCTTGCCAATCTGCTACCGCTGATCGGGCGCAAGCGCGTGCTGGAACGGCTCTGTCGACGCTGATCCGCGCCGTTCCGCCCATCCCTGCCCGATCACCGAAGAGACTTGCCGTGCCGCTTTACCTGCACAATACGCTGACCCGCCAGAAGGAAGAGTTCCAGCCGCTCGATCCGGGCAATGTGCGGATGTATGTCTGCGGCCCCACGGTCTATGACTATGCCCATATCGGCAATGCCCGCCCGGCGGTGGTGTTCGACGTGCTGTACCGCGTGCTGAAGGCGCTGTATCCGACGGTCACCTACGTCCGCAACTTCACCGATGTGGACGACAAGATCAACGCCAAGGCCAAGGCGACGGGCGAGGAAATCGGCACCATCACCGCGCGCACGACCGAGGCCTATCTCGAAGATATGGGCGCGCTCGGAGTGCTGGAGCCTGACGTGCAGCCGCGCGCCACCCAGCATATCGCCGAGATGATCGCGATGATCGAGACGCTGATCGAAAAGGGCCATGCCTATGCGGCGGACGGCCATGTGCTGTTCAGCGTACCCTCCATGCCGGATTACGGCCAGCTGTCGCGGCGCAACCGCGACGAGCTGATCGCCGGTGCGCGCGTCGAGGTCGCCCCCTACAAGAAGGATGCGGCGGATTTTATCCTGTGGAAGCCGTCGGAGCCGGACATCCCCGGCTGGGACAGCCCGTGGGGCCGCGGCCGGCCCGGCTGGCACATCGAATGCTCGGCGATGAGCGCCAAATATCTCGGCGAAACCTTCGACATTCATGGCGGCGGGCTCGATCTGATCTTCCCGCACCACGAGAACGAGATTGCGCAGTCGCGCTGCGCCAGCGGCACCGCCTTCTTCGCCCGCTACTGGGTGCATAACGGCTATCTCACCGTCGAAGACGAGAAGATGTCGAAATCCATCGGCAATATCGTCACCGTGCGCGAGCTACGCGGCGACGTGCCGGGGGAGGCGATCCGCTATGCCCTGCTGGCCGGGCATTACCGCCAGCCGCTGAACTGGAGCAGCGCGCATCTGCGCGAGGCCAAGACCGCGCTCGACCGGCTCTATACCGCCGTGCGGCGGGGCCTGAGCGTCGATGAGGATATCGCGCCGGCTGATGACGTGCCGTTCGAGGTGCTGGCGGCGCTGGAGGACGATCTGAACACGCCGCTCGCCTTCGCCCATCTGCACGAGCTGGCGACCACCGCGAACAAGGCCAAGACCGACTCCCAGATCGTCGCCGCGACCGAAAAGCTGCTCGCCGCCGGCAGGCTGCTGGGCTTGCTGGGTGAAGACCCGGAAAGCTGGTTCCGCTGGCAGCCCGAAGGCGAGCAGGCCGGCCTGTCCGATGCGGAAATCGACGCGCTGATCGAGGCCCGCCGCGATGCCCGTCATGCCAAGGATTTCGCCGAGGCCGACCGCATCCGCGCCCTGCTTACCGAGGCTGGCATCGTGCTGGAAGACGGCCCCCAGGGCACCAGCTGGAAACGGGGTTAGGTGGCTTTTCCCTCTCCCGCCAGGGGAGAGGGTGAAATAAGGCCATAAAGCCGCAGTAAGGGCGCAAGGCCATGCCGCTCCGGGTCGGGGCGCATTGCCGCGCGGCAGTGCTGCCACAAATCCTGCTCCGCCAGGCAGCGTGTCAGCGTTGCCGCCAGCGCGTCCGCGTCACCTTCCGGCGCCAGCAGGCCGAGCGACTGCCGGCGCACCGCCTCCGCCATGCCGCCGATATCCGACGCGATGACCGGGCGGCCGGCGGCGAGCGCTTCCTGCAGCACCAGCGGATCGTTCTCCCACCAGACCGAGGGTGCCACGATCCAGTCCACGCCGCGCATAAGTTCCGCCGCTTCCTCCGGCGCGTAGGCACCGTGCAGCGTCACCGCCTCGCCCAACTCATCCAGCAACGGCGCGATCGCGGCGCGATACCTCTCCGGCATATGCTGGTCGTCGCCATGAACCGCGAGGCTGAAACCATGTCCTGCGCGCTTCAGCATTTGGCAGGCGCGAAGCAGCACCGCCAGCCCCTTGTGCGGCAGCAGATTGCCGAAATAGCCGAGCCGGTCGCGGCGGCGCTGTTCTGATGCCACCGCTGGCATCAGATCGGGCGCCCCATCAGGCGCGATATTCGGCAGATGATAGAGCTTGTCATGCGGCAGACCCCACTCGGCATGACGCTGCAACGCGAACAGGCTGGGGGCAATGAACCTATCCACCAGATCGAGATGCGCTGTGAGGAACAGATAGCGGCGCTGGAAATCTGCCGCCGACAGGCCGGGGCAGCAGGCGGCGCAGGCCATCGTCTGAGCCGTCTCGCATAACGCGCCCTCCCCGGTCACCATCAACCCGTCGCGGTGGCAGGGCAGGTGAAAATCATGCAGCGACAGCAGAATGCGAACATCCGGCAGGGTGCGGCGGATCACCGCCAGCAGCTCCGCCCCCAGATCGTAGAGATGGTGCAGATGCACCGCCTGCGGGTTCAGCAGGGTGAGATAGCGGGCGAATTCGGCCAGGAAATGCAGGCGGTCGCGCTGCGACAGCAGGAAACGGTCGAACGCACCGCCCGCCAGCAGCGTGTCCCGCCCATCCCGGCTGCGCCGCAGGATGGTGCCGGGATGCGGTATCTGGCGGGTGGCGGCGGCCAGATGCGCCTCCACTCTTCCATCCGCGTTCAGCGCGCGGACCAGCCGCAGCGCCTGAATCTCCGTACCACCCGGATGCACCTCCGGGTGATTATGGACCAGATGCAGAACGCGGATCACGCGGGCACGGGAAGCGGAGTCTCGGCGAAGGCGGGATCGGCCATCAGCGCGGCGATGGCTTTGCCCCAGCGCCGGTCCTGCAGCCAGCCATTATAGAGCGAGGCGACCCCGCCTCGATGGCCCGGATGCAACGCCATCGAGGCCCTCTCCTGATGCACCAGCGCGATATCGGCACAATAGTAATTGCGCCGCCCCAGCGCCCGGCAGGCCAGCGCCAGCGTGGAATCCTCGAAATCGCCCAGCACATACTCTTGATGAAAGCCGCCCGCCTGCCGGAACAGATCGGCTTCGATCATCAGGCAGGCACCGGTGACGCCCGGCACCTCCCGGTTGATAAGCGCTGGCGGATGATCGCCGGGAAACCCTTTCCAGTAATGCCGGTTCACCCACCAGGGCTGTTCGCCGCGTGCGAAGAACAGGCCGGCATGCTGCAACCCACCATCGGCGAACAGCAGACGCGGCCCGGTCACGCCCGCTTCCGGCTGCGCTGCATGGAACGCTGCCAGCCGCGACAGCCAGCCGGGCGTCTCCGGCACCACATCGGCATTCAGGAACAGCAGCAGCGGCGCCGATGCCAGCCCGGCGCCTAGGGTGCAGGCCGGGCCATAGCCGTAATTCTCCGCGCACACCGCAAGGCGGCAGGCCAAACCGTAGGTCTGGTGCAGCCCCTCCAGCCGGTCACGCACTGCTATCGCATCTTCAGGCCGGTCCAGCACATAGATCAGCTCGGCCTCGCGCATGCCGGGATCGAAGCCGAAGCGCACCGCCTGAATATCGAGGAAATCGTAAACGCCATAGAGGGGCACGATGACGCTGACCGCAGACGATACCGGCGCCATGCCGAAACGATGAGTCTCCGCGATCTGCTTGCCCGCCAGCAGATCGCCATTCAGCACGGAGAGCGCCGGATGCACGCATCCTTCCAGCAAGGCCGGCGTTGCCGCCCCGGCGGGCAGGCTGGCCAGCAGCGCGTCCCGCCCCTGCGGCCGCGACAGCCGGTGCACGGGCGACACCAGCTCCTCCGTCAGGCCGCCCGGCAAGACGATCTCCAGCCGCACCTGCAGGCAATGGCGGGGGTCGCGGTCCAGCGGCACAAAGGCCGCGAAGTTCGGCGGCAGCGGATGGGAAGGCAGGCCGTCCGGCGCGAAATGCCGGCGCACCGGATCGTCCGCCAGCGGCAGAAAGTACGGCATGACGCGCTGGCGTTCGCCATAGGGGCTGATGAGGGTCATGCTCTGCACCGCACCTTGCGGGTCCCACAGCCAGCCGCGCAGAAACAGGCCGGCATCGCCGCAGGGTACCGCCAGCGTCAGCCCGGCCCCGAAATCATAGGCGCGGTCGGCGCGTTGCCGGGCCGGCAAAGCCTCCAGTCGTTGCAGCCAGGCGAAAGACGGGCCGAATGCCGGCTCGCTTTTCGGGCCCCCCACCTGCCCCAGCGCCGCGCGCAGGGCGAAGCGGACAGCCAGCGGATAATCCGCCACGCGCCGCAGATAGGCATCCAGATCGGGAGTGGTTTCGGGGGCGGTTTCGGACGGGCCGGGCTGCGCATCCCGCAAAAACCGGCCATGGCGGATCAGTCCATCGCGCTGGCGGCCAAGCGCCACCGTTCCCTCCGGCAGACTATCCGAGGCGCCTTCGACATAGCGAACGCCCGCTTCCAGAAGACAGGCGAACAGCAGCCCTTCCCTTTGCGCCGGCAATACCTGCATGACAGCCCCGAACAACCCACAGCGTTGCTCTCAGCTTTTCATACAATTGAAGGGAGAGAAACAGCTGGTCTGGCGTCAGCGCATGACGCTGGCGGTCCATTTCACGCTCGGGGCGTAACGCGGGCTGAGAAAATGATAGGTCGTGCGGATCAGCCGTACCGCATTCTCGTCGGCGGTAATGGGGGTTTCCCGCCAGAGATCGAAAATCTCGTCCCATTCCATAGAATACCCGCGCAGCAGGTCGCGCTTCTCGCGGATGTAGTTGACACTGTTCTCATAGTTCAGGACCAGGCTGCGCACCTCGGACGTGTGGTCATCCATATCGGTGAGCAGGTTCTTGATATCCTTGTCGGGCGTCGAGAACAGCACCTTCACGCGGGCGATCTCGTCCTTCACCACTCGGCTGTTCTTGAACAGCTTCACCAGCTTTTCAAGTTTTTCCAGAATTGTATTGAGCGCCAGGAAATGCTCGCGCAGCGACTCGATATAGGAGAGTTCCCGCACCAGTGCCTCGATGCGCTGGCTGACCCGGTCGGCCGGCGAAAGCATGGCATCGCCCCCTCCGCCAATTTCGCCGCCCAGGCGCGCGATGGCCTTGTCGAGCTTTTCCTTGGTCTTGGGATCGTCCGCCAGCTGCTCCAGCAAATCCTCATCGACCAGCACCTGCTCGTCGCCGGAAATCCAGGAGGCAAGCTGCACATCGATGCGCATACGCGCGCGCTTGTAGTGGCGCGGCTCGATGCTCCAGGAGGCAGATCCGTCAATGACCTCGTTGGGAATGGAATCACCCGGATGCACTTCGCGGACATGCTTCAGCGCCTGGCCGACCAGATCGATCAGCGGCGCGTCGGGATGATCGCCCTCGATCCGGAATTCCGTCCTGAGTGCATTGATCGGCAGCACGACCTTCAGATCGTCGGATGGCAGATTATAGACCGGCTCTCCCGACTGCGGATCGCGGCGGAAAAAGCCGCCCTCGATCTTGAAGAGACGATGCTGAAACTGGAACTGGGTCGCTTTTTCCATCGCCGTTGCTGACTCGATTACTGTGCAGAAGCGGTAACCATAAGCCAAGAAAGTTAACGATCTTTAAATTCCAAGAAAAATCCGCCGTGCCCGAGCCTCCCGGCGGCGCGTCGATGGCGTGGCATTCAGGCCACCCGTACGATCCCGACAAGCCCAATCAGCACCAGGGCGAGGCCGATCATCTCCCGCCGTGACAGGCTCTCGCGGAACACACGCTGCGAAACGATCAGGCTGAACAACAATTCTGTCAGCCCCAGCGTGCGCACATTGGCGACCGGCTCCAGCGCCATCGCGGTGAACCAGCCGATGGAGGCCAGCGCCCCCATCATCCCGGCCAGCAGCGACAGCCGCCAGGCCTTCAGCACGGCCAGCACCACCGGCGCGTTGCGTGCCAGCAGCCAGCCGCCCAGCAGCACTGTCTGGATGCTCTGCGCCCAGACCAGCGCGGTCGCTGCCCCCATCACCGGAGAGGCCGGCTCCAGCGCCAGCGCCGCGCCGCGATATCCCACCGCCGACAGCGCGAACATCGTGCCCGCCGCCATGCCCAGCAGGGCCGGGCGCGAGCCGAGGCCGGCGATCAGCGAGGAGAGCGACACCTTGCCGGCCGGCAGCGACACCAGCATGACGCCGGCCGTCGCCACCAGAATGGCAATGACCGCCGGCAGGCTGACCGGATCGCCGATCAGCACCGCGCCAAACACTGCGACCTGCAGGATTTCCGTCTTGGAATAGGCCACGCCCAGCGCGAAATTGCGCTCCGCCATCGCCCGCAGCAGCAGCGCCGTGGCGGCGATCTGCGCGATGGCGCCTTCCGTCACCCAGAACAGGAAACTGCCGTTCGCGCCGGGCACCGCCTCGCCTGAAGCCCCCCAGACCAGCAGCAGCCAGACAATGGCGAAGGGCAGGCCATAGAGGAAACGCACCAGCGTTGCCCCCAGCGTGCCGAGCCCGGCGACCAGATGGCGCTGCGTGGCATTGCGGATGGTCTGGGCAAACGCCGCCCACAGGGTGATCGGTATCCAGATCCAGGCAAGGTCAGCGATGGCCATGATGCGTCTCGGCAGGGGACAGTGCCTGAACTCTACTGCAGGACAGAAGGGAAAGACCTGCATTCTCCGCAGCCCTCCTCCCGCAGTTCTCCTCCCGCATCCGTCCTGTTCGACGCGGCGGACCGGATCGTGTAGAGCAATGCACTCAAGCCCCCGTTCCGCAACCGCCGGTTCATCGATGCCCTCGACCCTTCGCCTGGCGCTGATCCTCGGCGCGCTGATCGCCTTCGCGCCGATGTCGATCGACATGTACCTGCCCGCCTTCCCGGCGCTGCAGCAGGATTTCGCCACGACAGCCGGCAATGTGCAGATGACCCTGTCGCTTTTCCTGCTGGGGCTGGCGGTGGGGCAGCTTCTCTATGGCCCGCTGGCTGACCGCTACGGCCGCAAGCCGCCGCTCTATGCCGGGCTTGCCGTCTATGTGCTGGCCTCAGGCGGCGCGGCGCTGGCCGGCAGCATCGACAGCCTGATCCTGCTGCGCCTCGCGCAGGCGCTGGGCGGCTGCGCCGGCATGGTGATATCCCGCGCCATGGTGCGCGACCTGTTCGACGAGCGTGGGTCGGCAAGGATCTACGCCCGGCTCATGCTGGTGATGGGGCTAGCGCCGATCCTGGCGCCGCTGGTCGGCGGGCAGATATTGCTGATCGCCGACTGGCGCACGATCTTCTGGGTGCTGGCCGGCTTCGGCATGCTGTGCCTGCTGGCGGTCATCTTCTTCCTGCCGGAAAGCCTGCCGGCCGAGAAACGCCGCCGCGACGGGCTGGGCCAGGTGTTCCGAACCTATGGCGGGCTGATGGCCAACGGCCACTACCTCGCCTATGCGATGACCGGCGGCTGCGTGCAGGCGGCGATGTTCGCCTACATCACCGGCTCCCCCTTTGTGTTCATCGAACTCTATGACGTGCCGCCGGAACAGTACGGCCTGCTGTTCGGGCTGAACGCCATCGGCCTGATCGCCGCCGCGCAGTTGAACCACCGGCTGCTCGCCCGCTATGAGGGGCGCATGATCCTGAACGCCGTCCTGCCGCTTGCCGCCCTGGCCGGGGTCGCGCTGGCGCTGATCGCGGCGACCGGCATCGGCGGGCTGATCGGGCTGCTGATCCCGCTGTTCTTCTGCGTCGCCAGCCAGGGCATTGTCGGCCCCAATGCGCTGGCCGCGGCGATGGCCCCGCAAGGCAGGAACGCCGGCAGCGCCGCCGCGCTGATCGGCGTGCTGCAATTCGGCACCGGCGGCATTGCCGGCGCGCTGGTCGGATTGCTGAATGACGGCACCGCCCGGCCGATGGCCTTCATCATCTGCGCGCTGATGCTGGCCGCGCTGGCCCTGCGCCTGTTCGTGCTGCCGAGGATGGAAGCGAGGGCATAAAGTACGCGTGACGTAACGCGTATCATTCGTTATAGTACCATGTGATCAAAAGCTTCGCCGACAAGGAAACGCGGGACTTCTTCGCCGGAAAGCGCATTCGCCGTTTTGCCGGCATTGAACGCCAGGCCGCCCGGCGGTTGCAAATCCTCGCATCGGCCGACTCCATCGAGGATTTGATGCTGCTGCCGTCCAACCGTTTCGAAGCCTTGGGCGGCAATCGGAAAGGGCAATACAGCATCCGTGTGAACGATCGCTGGCGGTTTTGCTTCCGCTTTCGAGATGGCGAAGCGCAGGATGTGGAACTGGTGGATTATCACCGATAGAGGATTGCCATGAGCGAAGAGCGTTTCGAGCCGACCGGCAACGGCCTGCCGCCGATCCACCCCGGCGAGATATTGGCCGGAGAGATGGAAGCGCTCGGCCTGTCGGCGCGCGCCCTCGGCGAAGCGCTGGCCGTGCCGCCGAACCGCATCACAACCATCCTAAAGGGCGAACGGTCGATCTCGGCGGACACGGCACTCCGGCTCGCACGGTTTTTCGGCACCTCCGCGAAGTTCTGGCTGAATCTGCAGCAGGAATATGATCTGAAACGGACCGAGCAGGAAACCGGCGAGGCGATCCGCAAAACCGTGCGGCCGCACGCTGCCTGAATGCCACCCGCAAATTGACCCTCAGCAAATTGACAGGGCGGGCGGGGAATGCCTTACTGCCTGTTATCGATCATAACAACTGACGACGCCTGTCCCCAGACGGGTGACGTCCAGAAAATTCCACGGAGCGACCCATGGCGTTGAAGCCCGAAACCCGGGAAAAGCTGAAGAGTGTCAGCACGGCGACGATCTGCACGGCGCTGTACAAACGCGGCTTCCGCAACCAGTTCATCCAGGATGTGCACCCGCTGAACCCGGAAGCCGGGCCGATGGTCGGCGAGGCCTTCACCCTGCGTTACATGCCGGCGCGCGAGGATCTGAACCCGCTGACTGCCTTCCAGGATCGCGGCCATCCGCAGCGCAAGGCGGTGGAGGAATGCCCACCAGATGCGGTGTTCGTGATCGACAGCCGCAAGGATGCGCGCGCCGCCTCGGCCGGCTCCATCCTGGTCAGCCGCCTGATGAAGCGCGGCGTCGCCGGCGTGGTGACCGATGGCGGCTTCCGCGACGCGCCGGAGATCGCCCGGTTGGCCATCCCCGCCTATCACAACCGTCCCTCGGCGCCGACCAACCTGACGCTGCACCAGGCCATCGACATCAATGTGCCGATCGGTTGCGGCGACGTGCCGGTATGGCCGGGCGACGCGGTGGTCGGCGATGGCGACGGCGTGGTGGTGATTCCCGCCCATCTGGCCGATGAGATCGCCGCCGAGGCGGTGGAAATGACCGCCTTCGAGGATTTCGTCACCGAGGAGGTGATGAAGGGCCGCTCCATTCTTGGTCTCTATCCGGCGACCGAGGAGCAGACCCGCATCGACTTCGCCGCCTGGCGCAAGGCGACCGGCCGCTAATACCCGCCAGCCAGCCCCGCTTTCCGAGAGGCCAGCCATGAACGCCTTCGCCAAGACCCTGACCGGTCCGGTCATCCGCCTGCACCCGGACGACAATGTCGTCGTCGCCCGCATCCCGGTCGCCGCCGGCACCGCGATTCCGGGCGAGGGCATCGTCTCCCGCGACGAGGTGAAGCCGGGCTACAAGATCGCGTCGCGCGCCATCGCCAAGGGCGAGCCGGTGCAGAAATACAGCACCACCATCGGCTTCGCGGCGGAGGACATCCCGGCCGGCGCCATGGTGCACAGCCACAATATCGAGTTCCGTGAATTCGACCGCGACTATGCCTATGCCCGCGACTACAAGCCGGTCGAACTGCTGCCGGAGGCGGAGCGCGCGACCTTCCAGGGCATCGTGCGGCCGGACGGGCGGGTGGCGACCCGCAACTATATCGGCATCATCTCCACGGTGAACTGCTCCGCCACCGTGGTGCATGGCGTCGCGGATTACTTCACGCCGGAACGGCTGGCCGACTATCCCAATGTCGATGGCGTGGTCGCGCTGGCGCATCAGCTCGGCTGCGGCATGGAACTGTCGGGCGAGCCGATGAACCTGCTGCGCCGGACCATGGCCGGCTATATCCGACATCCCAACCTGTCCGCCGCCGTGGTGGTGGGCTTGGGCTGCGAGCGCAACCAGATCGCCGGGCTGATGCTGGAGCAGGGGCTGGAGGTTTCCGACAACCTCAAGACCTTCACCATGCAGGAGACCGGCGGTACGCGCAAAAGCATCGAGGCCGGCATTGAAGCGGTGAAGGCGATGCTGCCGGAGGCCAACAAGGTCACAAGGCAGACCGTTTCCGCCAGCCATCTGACCGTGGGGCTGCAATGCGGCGGCTCCGACGGCTTCTCCTCGATTACCGCCAACCCGGCGCTGGGTGCGGCGATGGATATACTGGTCCGGCATGGCGGCACGGCGATCTTGTCCGAGACGCCGGAAATCTATGGCGTCGAGCACACGCTGACGCGCCGCGCCATCAGCCGCGAGGTCGGCGAGAAGCTGATCGAGCGCATCCGCTGGTGGAAGGATGATTACAACAAGGGCCGCGATACGCAGATCAATGGCGTGGTCAGCCCCGGCAATCAGGCCGGTGGCCTCGCCAACATCTTCGAGAAGTCGCTGGGCTCCTCCATGAAGGGCGGCACCGGGCCGCTGATGGAGGTCTATAAGTACGCCGAGCCGGTGACGGCCAAGGGCTTCGTGTTCATGGACACGCCGGGCTACGACCCGGTATCGGCCACCGGGCAGGTCGCCGGCGGCGCCAATCTGATCGCCTTCACCACCGGGCGCGGCTCGATGTTCGGCGCGAAGCCGGTGCCGTCGGTGAAGCTGGCGACCAACACGCCGATGTTTACCCGCCTGGAAGAGGACATGGACATCAATTGCGGCCTGATCATGGATGGCGAAGTCTCGATGCAGGAGATGGGCGAGCGTATCTTCCAGCTGCTGCTCGACACCGCGTCGGGCAAGCAGAGCAAGAGCGAGGAGCTGGGTGTCGGGCGCTATGAATTCGTGCCCTGGCAGATCGGCGTGATGGCGTGACCCGGAAAGCATTCACTGAAGCATGACACAGCACCGCAAGCCTGACCTGCTGGAACGCCTGGCCGGCCCCGCCGAGCAGGTCGAGACCTCGCCAAAGGTCGCCGACGAGACCAAGTTCACGACCTGCTACATGTGCGCCTGCCGCTGCGGCATCAAGGTGCATCTGAAGGACGGCAAGGTCCGCTATATCGAGGGCAATAAGAACCACCCGGTGAACAAGGGCGTGCTGTGCGCCAAGGGTTCCGCAGGCATCATGACGCAATACTCCCCGGCCCGACTGCAGAAGCCGCTGCTGCGCGTGGGCGAGCGCGGCGCCGGCGAGTTCAAGGAGATCGAGTGGGAGGAGGCGCTGTCGCTGGCCACCGATTGGCTGGGCGGCATCCGCCAGACCGACCCGAAGAAGCTGGCCTTCTTCACCGGGCGCGACCAGAGCCAATCCTTCACCGGCTGGTGGGCGGCGCAGTTCGGCACCCCCAACTTCGCCGCGCATGGCGGCTTCTGCTCGGTGAACATGGCGGCCGCCGGCCTTTATTCCATCGGCGGCAGCTTCTGGGAATTCGGCGAGCCGGACTGGGAGCATGCCGAATATTTCCTGATGTTCGGCGTGGCCGAGGATCACGATTCCAACCCGATCAAGACCGGCCTGACCAAGCTGAAGGAACGCGGCGCCAAATATGTCGCGGTGAACCCGGTGCGCACCGGCTATGCCGCGATTGCCGATGAATGGGTCGGCATCCGCCCCGGCACCGACGGGCTGTTCGTCTTCGCGCTGATCCACGAATTGCTGCGCACCAACCGCATCGATATCGACTTCCTGGTGCGCTACACCAACGCGCCCTGGCTGGTGGTGCGCAATCCGGGCGGCGCCGATGACGGGCTGTTCGCGCGCGACGCCGACGGCAAGCCGCTGGCCTGGGATGCGAAAGCAAAAGCGCCGGTCGCGGCGCCATCCGCCGATTTCGCACCGTCGCTGGTCGGCGAGGTGACGCTGCCCGACGGCCGCAAGGCAGTGCCGGTGTTCGAATTGCTGGCCGGGCGCTATCTCGACACCCAGTACGCCCCCGACGCGGTTGCCGAGACCTGCGGCGTCGCCGCCGACGACATCCGCCGTATCGCTGCCGAGATCGCCCATACCGCCTTCGAGAAAGAGGTGGTGATCGACCAGCCCTGGACCGACTGGGCCGGCCGCCGGCACGAGAAGATGATCGGCCGCCCGGTCGCCATGCATGCGATGCGCGGCATCTCCGCCCATTCCAACGGCTTCCATACCTGCCGGGCGATCCATCTGCTGCAGATGCTGCTGGGTGCCATCGATACGCCGGGCGCCTGGCGCTACAAGGCGCCGTTCCCGCGCCCGATGCCGCCGGGACCGAAGCCGGCCGGCAAGGACGTAAAGCCGAACACGCCGCTGCCGGGCATGCCGCTGGGCTTCACCCAGGGGCCGGAAGACCTGCTGGTCGAGGCCGACGGCACGCCGAAGCGCATCGACAAGGCCTATTCCTGGGAAGCGCCGATGTCCGCTCACGGGCTGATGCACATGGCGATCCACAATGCCTGGGCGGGCGATCCCTACCCCATCGACACGCTGTTCATGTTCATGGCCAACATGTCGTGGAATTCGACCATGAACACCGGCGGCACCATCGAGAAGCTGACCGCCAAGAACCCAGATGGCGGCTACAAGATTCCGCGCATCATCTATTCCGACGCCTATTATTCGGAGATGGTGCCCTATGCCGATTTGATCCTGCCGGACACCACCTATCTGGAACGCTGGGACTGCATCTCCCTGCTCGACCGGCCGATCGGCAGCGCACACGGGCCCGCCGACGCGATTCGCCAACCGGTCATCCAGCCGGACCGCGATGTGCGCCCGTTCCAGGATGTGCTGATCGAGCTGGGCGCACGGCTGGGCCTGCCCGGCCTGGTGAAGGAAGATGGCAGCCCGCGCTATCCCGGCGGCTATCCCGACTACATCGTCAATCACGAACGCAAGCCCGGTGTCGGCCCGCTGGCCGGCTGGCGCGGCGAGGATGGCGAGACGCCCGGCAAGGGGGCATCCAACCCGAAGCAGCTAGAACGCTATATCGAGAATGGCTGCTTCTGGAAGCATGAGCTGGAACCCGACCAGCTCTATTTCAAGCACGCCAACAAGGGCTATCTGGAGGCGGCGGTGAAGCTGGGGCTGATCGACTCGGCCGAGCAGATCGTGTTGCAGCTCTACAGCGAGCCGATGCAGAAATTCCGCCTCGCCGCCCAAGGCCATGGCGCGGTGCAGCCGCCGGAGCGCGACCGCGCGCGCGTACAGCAATATTTCGACCCGCTGCCGATCTGGTACGTGCCGTTCGAGGAAGAAGCCGTCGATCCCGACGATTACCCACTGCATGCGCTGACCCAGCGGCCGATGCCGATGTACCATTCCTGGGGCTCGCAGAATGCCTGGCTGCGCCAGATCTACACCCGCAACCGGCTCTATATCAGCCGCGAGCTGGCGGCGGATGAGGGGCTGGAGGACGAGGACTGGGTCTGGGTCACCAGCCATCATGGCAAGCTGAAATGCCAGATCCAGACCATGGAGGGCGTGAACCGCGACACGGTGTGGACCTGGAACGCCATCGGCAAGCGCGCCGGCGCCTGGAACCTCGCCCCCGACGCGCCGGAGGCAACCAAGGGTTTCCTGCTGAACCACGCGATCAGCGAATTGCTGCCGGACCGTGGCGGCTACCGCTATTCCAATTCCGACCCGGTGACCGGCCAGGCGGCCTGGTACGATCTGCGGGTGCGCATCGACAAGATCAAATCGAGCGAGGCGCAGCGCAGCGAGCCCGTCTTCCCGACCCTTACCCCGCCCGACCTGCCCCCGCGCCCCGCCGTGCTTCGCTACGGCGCGCCCAACAGCCGGAAACGCTGAGATGACCGCCCTGCCTCCCTCACAGCCAGGCCAGAAGAAGCTTGGCCTCGTCATCGACCTGGATGTCTGCGTCGGCTGCCATGCCTGCGCGGTCAACTGCAAGGAATGGAACACCAGCGGCCATTCGGCGCCGCTGACCGACCTCGCCCCCTATGGCGCGAAGCCGGACGGTGTATGGTTCAACCGCATCCACAGCTTCGAGGCTGGCGAGGGACCGGATAGCCGCACCGTGAACTTCCCGCGTTCCTGCCTGCATTGCGAGGAACCGCTCTGCGTCACCGTCTGCCCGACCGGCGCCAGCTACAAGCGCGCCGAGGACGGCATCGTGCTGGTGAACCCGGACACCTGCATCGGCTGCAAGCTGTGCTCCTGGGCCTGCGCCTATGGCGCCCGCGAGTTCGACAGCGACGAAGGAATCATGAAGAAATGCACGCTGTGCGTGGACAAGATCTATAACGAGAACCTGCCGGAAGAAGACCGGGTGCCGGCCTGCGTGTCCACCTGCCCGTCGCATGCGCGGCATTTCGGCGATCTCGGCGATCCCGAGTCCGAGGTCTCGCTGCTGGTCGCCGCGCGCGGCGGCTATGATCTGATGCCGGAGCTGGGCTACAAGCCGACCAACAAGTACCTGCCGCCGCGTCCGCGCCAGAAGCAGCTTTCGGGCTGTTCTTCCATGCCCGCCGCCGATGCCGACGCGACGCCCGCCAAGGGCCTGCTGCGCTGGGTTGACCAGCTGCTGTCGCGCTGATCCCGCTGCCCGGAATTGCCCCCAAGAATGACCGCACGATGAACCCCGCCTTTTCCGTCATCTTCTTCACCACCGCTTCCGGCGCCGGCTACGGCCTGATCGCGCTGTTCGGGATTGGCGCCATGCTCGGCCTGCTGCCGGACGACCGCTGGTTCGGCGGCGTCAGCCTGGGCGTGGCGCTGGCTTTGGTCTCCGCCGGCCTGCTGTCCTCCACCTTCCATCTCGGCCGCCCGGAGCGCGCCTGGCGCGCCTTCTCGCAATGGCGCACCTCCTGGCTGTCGCGCGAGGGCGTGCTGTCGGTGCTGGCCTTCGTGCCGGCCGGGTTGCTGTGGCTGGTCTGGATGTTCTGCGGGCCGGGCCTGTGGACAATGATCCTCGGCCCGATCGCCACGCTGCTGGCGCTGGCGACGGTCTGGGCGACGGCGATGATCTACGCCTCGCTGAAGCCGATCCATCAATGGCACAACAAGTGGGTGCTGCCGAACTATCTGGCGCTGGCGCTGTTCACCGGCGGCGTTCTGCTCTACGGGCTGCTGCATCTGTGGGGCCCCGCCCTGCCGCTGGCCGGCGAGGCGGCACTGGTGGCCGGTCTGATCGCGCTGACGCTGAAGCGGCTGTACTGGAACTTCATCGACCGCACGGCGGCCGCCAGCACGCCCGAAACGGCCACCGGCCTCGGCCATCTCGGCAAGGTCCGGCTGTTTGAGGCGCCGCATACCGAGAGCAACTATCTGCTGAAGGAAATGGGCTTCAAGGTCGGCCGCAAGCATGCCGCGAAGCTGCGCCGCATCGCGCTGATCGCGGGCTTCTACATCCCGATCCTGCTGACCATGCTGGCGCTGACCTCCGCCGGGCAGAGTGTGGCGGTGGCCTCGTCCCTGCTGTCGGTCCTCAGCATCGCCATCGGCATCGTGGCCGAACGCTGGCTGTTCTTCGCCGAGGCGAAGCACACGGTCATGCTCTATTACGGCGCCGAACGGGTCTGACCGTCAGGCCACAGCCGGCTGGTTGAAGGCCGTTATTTCCGGCAGATCCTCGCGCCACAGCTCTATCTCGACCAGGCAGCTATGCGCCACCGGCCCCTGCGCCAGGCGCGAGGTGCCGCGGTCGCGGGTCAGCACGTTGGGGTTGCCGTGCTTCTCCAGGCTGCCGGGATGCTCCGGCTCCAGCGGGTCGAACCAGGCGCCGGTCGCCAGCTGCACCACGCCCGGCCTCACCACGTCGGAGACGATGACACCGGCCAGCAGCGCGCCGCGCCCGTTGAACACGCGCACTACGTCGCCATCGGTCACGCCGCGCGCCTTCGCGTCGTCGGGGTGGATCCAGACCGGCTCCCGCCCCTGGATCTTGCTGGCGCGGCTGACCGTGCCATTGTCGAGCTGGCCGTGCAGGCGGGTGCGCGGCTGGTTCGACATCATGTGCAGCGGATAGTCGCGCGCCTTCTCCGAGCCCAGCCATTCCTGCGGCGCGCGCCAGACCGGATGGCCCGGGCAATCGTCATAGCCGAAGCCGGCAATGGTTTCCGAGAAGATCTCGATCCTGCCCGACGGCGTGTTCAGCGGCTGCGCGTCCGGGTCGGCGCGGAAGCCCTCGAACAGGGTGAAGGGCTTGTCCGGTGCCGGAATCTCGACATGGCCGGCCTCCCAGAATGCATCGAAGGACGGCACCGTCACCTCATGCTCGGCGATGCGCTGCTGCCAGACCTCATAGAGGTGGCGCACCCATTCCATCTCGTTGCGGCCCTCGGTGAAGGCATCGCGGAAGCCCAGCCGCTCGGCCATGCCGGCAAAGATGTCGTGGTCGTGCCGCGCCTCGCCCACCGGCTCGACCGCCTTGTGCATGGCCATGACGAAACGGTCGCGCGGGCTGGAGCCGAGATCGTTGCGCTCCAGAGTCGTGGTTGCCGGGAACACGATATCGGCATGGCGCGCCGTGGCGGTCCACCAGGGCTCGTTCACGATCACCGTGTCGGGCTGGCGGAAGGCACGGACCAGCCGGTTCAGATCCTGATGATGATGGAACGGGTTGCCGCCGCACCAATAGACGATCTTGATGTCCGGGTAGGTGCGCTTCTCGCCGTCATAATCGTAGGTAGCGCCCGGCTCCAGCAGCATGTCGGCGATGCGCGCGACCGGGATGAAATTATCGGCAGCGCCCCTGCCGGCCAGCATGTTCGGCGTCGGCAGCTTCCGGCGCGGTGCGCCCATCGCCGCCTCGCAGCCATAGCCGAAGCCGTAGCCGCCGCCGGGCAGGCCGATCTGTCCCAGCATCGCCGCCAGCGTGACGGTCATCCAGTAGGGCTGTTCGCCATGGTCGGCGCGCTGCAGCGACCAGGCGGTGGCGATCATGGTGCGGGTGCCGGCCATGCGCCGGGCGAGGCCACGGATGGTTTCCGCCGGGATGCCGCAGAGACCTGCCGCCCAGCCGGCGTCCTTCGGCTGGCCGTCGGTCTTGCCCAGCAGATAGGGCAGGAATGCGTCGAACCCGACCGTATAGCGGTCGAGGAAGCCCTGATCGTGAAGATTCTCCGTCACCAGCGTATGGGCCAGCGCCAGCATCAGCGCGGTATCGCTGTTCGGGCGCACCGGCAGCCATTCGGCGCCGAGGAATTCCTCCGCATCGTCGCGCAGCGGACTGATGTTCACGAATTCGACGCCAGCCTGCCTGCAGCGTTCCAGCCAGGGCTTCGACACATGCGAACCGACGCCGCCGGAATCGATCTGCGCGTTCTTCAGCGGCACGCCGCCGAAGCAGACCATCAGCTTCGTGTGCTTGGCGATGCCGTCCCAGGAGGAGAGCGGCCCCTGCACCGATTCCAGCGAGCCGACGATGCGCGGCAGCAGGGTGATGGCAGCGGCATAGCTGTAATTCTGCACCTGCCGCGTGAAGCCGCCCATGCCGTTCAGGAAGCGGTGCAGCTGGGTGCGCGCATGGTGGAAGCGCCCGGCGCTCGACCAGCCGTAGGAGCCGCCGAAGATCGCCTCATTGCCATGGGTATCGCTGACCCGCTTCAGCTCGGCGGCGGCGAGGTCCAGCGCCTTGTCCCAGGAGACCGGCACGAAGGCCTCCGCTCCGCGCAGATGACGGCGGCCACCCGGCCCTTCCTCCAGCCAGCCCTTGCGAATCATCGGCTGGCGGATGCGACTTTCATCGTACAGCGCCTCCGGCATGGAGGTGATGAGCGGCGACGGATCCTCATCCTTCTCGAAGGGGGTGACGCCGACAACCCGCCCGTCCGTTACCTGGGCGCGGAACGCGCCCCAGTGCGAGCTGTGAATGACGCCCTTGCCGCCGGCCATGAATGCCTCCCTTTTGTAACCGCATCTTCTCAATAAGAGAGGAACGGGCGCACTTCAATATCCGCCGATGCGAACCAGCCCTGCAATACACTCCCCTCGGCGCTGGCCGAACCTTGGCGCCGGGGCCATATAGTGTCGCGTCATGTCGAACACAAAAGCCGAAAACTGGCCGGGAAACTGGGTCGAGACGCGGCCCGAGGGGCTCTATGTCCGCCCCGGTGGCTTTTATGTCGATCCCCTGCGCCCGGTGGACCGTGCCGTCATCACCCATGGCCATGCCGACCATGCCCGCCCCGGCCACAGGGCGGTGCTGGCGACCGCGGGCACGCTGGCGATCATGCGCGCCCGCTATGGTGAGGAGGCCGGCCAGGCGCGGCAGGCGCTGGCCTATGGCGAGAGTATCCGCATCGGCGAGGTCGATGTCGCCCTGCATCCGGCCGGCCATGTGCTGGGCAGCGCGCAGGTCAGCCTCACCTGGCGTGGCGCGCGCCTCGTTGTCTCCGGCGACTACAAGCGCCGGCGCGACCCGACCTGCTCTGCCTTCGAGCCCGTACCCTGCGATGTCTTCGTGACCGAGGCAACCTTCGGCCTGCCGGTGTTCCGCCATCCGCCCGACACTGAGGAAATCGCGAAACTGCTGCATTCGCTGGCGGTGTTCCCGGAACGCGCGCATGTCGTCGGTGTCTATGCGCTGGGCAAGGCGCAGCGGCTGATCCGGCTGCTGCGCGAGGCCGGCTATGACCAGCCGCTCTATGTGCATGGCGCGCTGCAGGCGCTGTGCGACCTCTATGAGGCGGAGGGCGTGCCGCTGGGGCCGCTGCGCCCGGCGCTGGCGGCGGAGAAGGAAGCCTTCCGGGGGCAGATCGTGCTGGCCCCGCCCTCGGCCATTGCCGACCGCTGGTCGCGCCGCCTGCCCGATCCGCTGACTGCCGCCGCCTCGGGCTGGATGCGGGTGCGCCAGCGCGCCAAGCAGCGCGGCGTGGAGATGCCGCTGGTGATCTCCGACCATGCCGACTGGGACGAGCTAATGCGGACGCTGGACGATGTCGGCGCGCCGGAAGTCTGGGTCACGCATGGCCGGGAGGAGGCGCTGGTGCATGCCGCCCGGCAGCGCGGCATCGCGGCGCGCGCGCTGTCGCTGATCGGTTTCGAGGAAGAGGGGCAATAGCGTGAAGCCCTTCGCCACCCTGCTGGATGCGCTGATCTTCACCCCGTCACGCAACGCTAAGCTGCGGCTGATCGCCGACTATATGGCCAACACGCCCGACCCGGACCGCGGCTATGCGCTGGCGGCGCTGACCGGCGACCTCACCTTCCGCGCGGCGAAGCCGGCGCTGATCCGCCAGCTGGTGGCCGAGCGTGTCGATCCCGAACTGTTCGGCTGGTCCTACGATTTCGTCGGCGACCTGGCGGAAACGGCGGCGCTGATCTGGCCGGAAAGGCCCAGCATCCGGGGCAGCAACCGCGACTGGCCGCATCTGGCCGAAGTGGTGGAGCGGTTGGACAGTGCGGGCCGTGCCGAGGTGCCGGGCCTGCTGGCGGAATGGCTGGACGCGCTGGACGCGACCGGGCGCTGGGCGCTGCTGAAGCTGATCACCGGCGGCCTGCGCGTCGGCGTCTCGGCGCGGCTGGCCAAGACCGCCGTAGCCGCGCTGGGCACTATCGATCCCGCCGAGGTGGAGGAAGTCTGGCACGGGCTGGAAATGCCCTATGCCCCGCTGTTCGCCTGGGTGGAGGGCAAGGCACCCCGCCCCGCCGTCGAGGCCGGCGCCGGGTTCCGCCCGCTGATGCTGGCCAACCCGCTGGAAGAGCGCGAGATCGAGGCGCTGGACGCAGCCGCCTACCGTGCCGAATGGAAATGGGACGGCATCCGTGTGCAGATCGCCGCGCGCGGCGGGCAGCGGCGGCTCTATTCCCGCACCGGCGACGATATCTCGCGCACCTTCCCCGATATTCTGGAGGCGATGGATTTCGACGCGGTGCTGGATGGCGAGCTGCTGGTGCTGCGCGCGGGCGAGATCGCCCCCTTCAACGACCTGCAACAGCGGCTGAACCGCAAGAGCGTGACGCCGAAGCTGCTGCGCGAACATCCGGCGCATGTGCGGCTCTACGATCTGCTGTTCGATGGCGACGAGGATCTGCGCCCCCTGCCCTTCGATACCCGCCGCGCAAAGCTGGAGGGGTGGCACGCCCGCACCGGGCCGGACCGCATGGATGTGTCGCCGCTGATCCCCTTCGCGCATCTGGACGAATTGAAGGCGCTGCGAGCCGGCGCCCGCGACGCCGCCATCGAGGGGCTGATGCTGAAACGCGGCGACAGCCCCTATCTGGCCGGTCGGCCGAAAGGCCCCTGGTTCAAATGGAAGCGCGATCCGCTGACGCTGGATGTCGTGCTGATGTACGCCCAGCGCGGACATGGCAAGCGCTCCTCCTTCTATTCCGATTATACGTTCGGCGTCTGGCGCGGAACGGAGCCGGGGGCGGAGCTGGTGCCGGTCGGCAAGGCCTATTCCGGTTTCACCGATGCGGAACTGCTGGAGCTGGACAAATGGGTGCGCAATCACACGACCGACCGGTTCGGCCCGGTGCGCGCGGTCGAAGCCGGCCTGGTGCTGGAAGTCGCCTTCGACAGCGCGCACCCCTCGCCCCGGCACAAGAGCGGCTATGCGCTGCGCTTCCCGCGCATCCACCGCATCCGCTGGGACAAGCCGGCGGAGGAAGCCGACCGCATCGAGACGGTGACGGGACTAGCCATGACATAATCAAGTATGATTCAATCGATTCGCTGTGCAGAAGATTAGGATGCCACACCTTGCCTTACGGTCGTTTGCCCCTGGGAATGACTTCGTGACCGAGACTGAACGTGACTGGTTTCTGGTCGAAGAGACGACGGACCGTCAGGATTGGCACCCCCTTGTGCGCACGCTGCACGATTACTGGCGGCAGATCGCGCCCCCTGGTGGCCTGCCGGGCCGCCAGCATATGGACCCGCTGGACATACCGGACCTGCTGCCGCGCATCTGGCTGCTCGATGTGGTGCAGCCGGGACCGCGTTTCCGGTTCCGGCTTGTCGGCAGCCGCATCGCGGACCGGCTCGGCTACGACCCTACCGGCGAATGGCTGGAGGACGCGCTCCTTGATTATGAGAGCAATCCAAGCCTGACGGACCGCTATAGGGCGACCGTGGAAAGCGGCCGCCCGACATACCGGCTGGGTCCGCAAAGACTGACCCGCACCCGGGATTTCGAGTTCGTGGAGAACATCTTCCTGCCGATGGCGGAGGATGGGCGGACGGTCGATATGCTGATGGCGCTGTCGGTGCTGGTGGAGAATCCCGATTAATACCGGCGCTTAACGCCGCCGCTTAACGCCGCCTGGGCAGGCTGTGCACCTTGGCGCGGCCGATCAGGTGGATATCGAAGCCAGCTGGAAACAGCCGGCCAATGGCCGGGTCGGAGACGTCCAACCCACCAGCATAGGCGCCGAAGGCCGGCAGGATCAACCGCCTGCCATCGGTCACGAAACAGCGCCCCGACACCCGGCGTGCCCGGGTCTGCACCGTGGCCTTCGGGTGGTAATGGCCGCTGACCTCGCCTTCCGCGCGGCCGGCCAGCGCCTCGTGCCGGAACACCAGCGGCCCCAGCACGATCTCGGACTCAACGCGCCCGCCCCAGTCCGCCGGCGGAGCGGGATCGTGATTGCCGGCGATCCAGCGCCAGTCGCAGGACGAAGTTAACCGTGACAGCACCGTGATATCATCCGTATCCAGCCGCGTCGCAGCGCCGCCATCGTGGAAGCTGTCGCCCAGGCAGATCAGTGTTGCCGGCTTCAGCCGCGCCATCACCGCCTCCAGCCGGGCCAGCGTCTCCCGCGTGTCGTAGGGCGGCAGCAGCGTACCGCGCGCAGCGAAGCCGGTGCCCTTTTCCAGGTGCAGATCGGCAGCGACCAGCAGCCGGCGCTCCTCCCACCACAGCGCGCCGCTGAAATCCGCGGTCAGGAGGGTGCCGTTGAGCAGGAATCGGGCGGCACTATCCATAGGATCCTGGTTCACGCAGGGTTCACGCAGAGTTCACAGCGGCAGGCTGGCTTGCGGCGGCAGGCGGGTGGCGTCGTCGATCAGCGCTTCGGCGGCCTCATCCAGCAGATCGTCAAGGCCGGCACCATAGACCTGCTCCCGCCCGATCTCCAGCATGACCGGCACGGCCAGCGGCGAGATACGGTCGAGCCGGCGATGCGTGATCCGGCCCTTGATGCGGCCCAGCATGGCGGACAGGCGGGAAATGTCGGTGAGGCCACCCGCCGCGTCGGCGCGGGTGGCGCGCAGCAGCACATGGGATGGCTCGTGCTTCCTCAGCACGTCATAGATCAGGTCGGTGCTGAAGGTGACCTGCCGGCCGGTCTTCTCCTGCCCCGGCGCGCGTTTCTCGATCAGCCCGGCAATGACCGCAACATTGCGGAAGGTGCGGCGGAGCATGCTGCTCTCATCCATCCATTCTTCCAGATCGTCGCCCAGCAGATCCTCCGCGAAGAGGTCGTCCATCGCGGCGGCCGGCACCGGCGTCACGCTCCAAACCGCCAGCACATAGTCGGAGGCGACGAAGCCCAGCGGGCCGAACCCCATGCGCTCCATCCGCCGCGTCAGCAGCATGCCCAGCGTCTGATGCGCGTTGCGGCCCTCGAAGCAATAGGCGACCAGGAATTCCTTGCCGCCGCGCGGGAAGCTCTCGACCAGCAGCCCGTCGCGGCGCGGCATGACGGAACGGAACTGCTGCATGCGCAGCCATTCCTCGACCGGCGCCGGCAGGGTCGGCCAGTTCGCATCATCCTGCAACAAGCCACGCACCCGGTCGGCCAGAGAGGTGGACAACGGCAATCGCCCGCCGGCATAGGCCGGTATCTTCGGCGCATCGCCCGTGGCCGGGCTGGCCTGCACCATCGTCTCCCGCAACCCGTCAAAGCGCAGCAGCCGGCCGGCGAACAGGAAGGTGTCGCCGGGTTCCAGCCCCATGACGAAATATTCCTCGACCTCGCCCAGGATCGGCCCGCGGTTCAGCCGCACCTTCAGCGTCACCGCCTCGACGATGGTGCCGACATTCATCCGGTAGCGGCGCAGGTGCGACGGGTGCGACAGCCGCCAGCCGCCGTCACTCCCCTTTGGTCCGTCGCCGATCAGCCGCCGGTAGCGCTCATAGCTGCGCAGCGCATAGCCGCCGGTGGCACAGAATTCCAGAACATCGTCAAAGGTCTGGCGGTCGAGGCCGGCATAGGGCGCGGCTCTGGCGATCTCGGCATACAGCGCGTCGGCCTGGAATGGCCCGGCGCAGGCGGTACCGACAATATGCTGGGCCAGCACGTCCAAGCCGCCGGGGCGCGGCGGGTCGCCATCCAGCTCCATCGCGCGGATGCCGTCCAGCGCCGCCTTGCATTCCAGCACCTCGAAGCGGTTGGCTGGCACCAGCAGAGCGCGGCTCGGCGTATCCAGCCGGTGATTGGCGCGACCAATGCGCTGCAGCAGCCGGCTGACCCCCTTCGGTGCCCCGATCTGCACCACCAGATCGACCGCTGCCCAGTCGATGCCGAGATCGAGCGAGGAGGTTGCCACCACCGCACGCAGGGCGCCGCGCGCCATCGCCGCCTCAACCTTGCGGCGCTGCTCGACGGCGAGGCTGCCATGATGCAGGCCGATGGGCAAATTGTCGTCGTTCAGCCGCCACAGCTCCTGGAACACGATCTCCGCCTGGGCGCGGGTATTCACGAAGATGATGGCGGTTTTCGCCGCCTTCACCGCCTCATAGACCTCCGGCAGGGCAAAGACCGCCATATGGCCCGACCAGGGCATGCGCCCGCGCGGCAGCAGGATCTTCACCTCCGGCTTAGCCGCTTCGCCGCCTGCCACCAGCGCCACATCGCCGGCATCGGCCCGGCCCTCCGCCGACAGATAGGCCAGCAGCGGATCGCGGTGCGCCACCGTGGCCGACAGGCCGACGCGCCGGCAGCCGGGGGCCAGGCTCGACAGCCGCGCCAGACCCAGCGCCAGCAGATCGCCGCGCTTCGTGCCGGCAATCGCGTGCAGCTCGTCCAGCACCACGCATTTCAGCCCGGCGAACATCTGCGGTGCATCCGGGTAGGACAGCAGCAGCGCCAGCGATTCCGGCGTGGTCAGCAGCATCTGCGGCGGTTTCGTGCGCTGACGCAGCCGTTTGGATTGCGGCGTGTCGCCGGTCCGCGTTTCGATGCGGATCGGCAGGCCCATCTCGGCCACCGGCACTTCCAGATTGCGGTGGATATCGACCGCCAGCGCCTTCAGAGGCGAGACATAGAGCGTGTGCAGGCCCGAATAGTCACCATCCGCCAGTTCGACCAGACTGGGCAGGAAGCCGGCCAGCGTCTTGCCGCCGCCGGTTGGCGCGATCAGCAGCGCCGAGCGCCCCGCCCGCGCCGCCGCCAGCATGGCCAGCTGATGGGCATGCGCCTGCCAGCCACGCCGGGCGAACCAGGCGCGGAAGCTTTCGGGCAGCAAGTCGCTGATCGGACCTGTGGTCACATATTCGGGCATCGCCGCAGATGTAAGCCGAAGCAGGGCGCGGTCAAAGCCCCATCCGCGCGCTCACCCGCCGCTGACCGCCGTGATGATGAAGACCTCCGTGCCCGGCGGCAGCGGTGTGGCGAGCGTTGCCCGCCTGCCCTCCACGAACACATTGATGTGCCGACGGATGGCCGGGCGGCTGTCGCACAGCCGGTCGCGCATGCCGGGCCAGCGCGCCTCCAGCGCGTCCATCACCTCGTCCACCGTGCCGGCTTCCAGTTGCAGCAGACCCGGCGCGCCGGGAAACAGCGGCAGCAGCGCCGCCGGCAGGGTGACGGAAACCATTTTGCCCATTACGCCACGCGTCACGCCGCCCTGAGCAGCGTCTCGACCGAGAAAATCGCCGGCAGGTGCTGGGCCAGGCATGTCCAGTTCTCGCCCTCGTCATTGCTGGCGTAGAGCGCGCCGCCGCTGGTGCCGAAATAGACCCCGGCCTTGTCCAGCCGGTCGGTTGCCAGCGCCTGCCGCAACACACCGAAGAAGGCGCCCTGCTGCGGCAGGCCGGCGCGCTTGTCCTGCCAGCTTGCCCCGCTATCGCTGGTGCGCCAGACCGCCGCCTTGGCGCCGGGCATGTAGCGGCCGGCGATATCGCCGTTTAGTGGCAGCAGGAACAGCGTGTCGGGATCGCGCGGATGGGCCGCCGCCGGAAAGCCAAAGCTGGAGGGCAGCCCCGCCTCGATGCTGTGCCACTGCCGCCCGCCATCGTCGCTGCGGTACATGCCGCAATGATTCTGCTGGTACAGCCGTTCCGGCATGCCGGGCGCCATCACGATGGAATGGACGCACTGGCCAATCTCCGGATAGCGCTGGTCCTCCGGGTTGTAGTCACAGCGCGTGCCCTGGTTACGCGGCTCCCAGCTCTCCCCGCCATCCTCGGTGTAGAACACGCCGGCGGTGGAGATGCCGGCCCACAGCTTCTTCGGGTCGGTCGGGTGCGGCACCAGCGAGTGCAGGATCAGCCCGCCGCCGCCCGGCATCCAGCGATCACGGGTCGGATGCGCGTTCAGCCCGGTCACCGGCACCCAGCTCTCGCCGCCATCGGTGCTGCGGAACAGGCCGGCCGGCTCCACCCCGGCATAGAGGCTGCCATCGGCCGCCCGGGCCAGGCTCCAGACCGACTTTATCGGCTCCTGGCCTTCCGGATAGGCGAGGCCGGCGCTGGAATGGCTCCAGCTCTCGCCGCCATCGGCCGATTTCCACACCGCCGGCCCGAACCAGGCATCGCCGCCGCCGGCATAGATGGTGCCGGTCTGTGGATCGCCGATCACATGATTGACCGGCCAGGTCTGGCAGAACGGGCCGCGCAGCGTGAAATCCTTCCGGGCCGGATCGCTTTCCAGAATGAAGGCGCCCTTCTTGGTGCCCAGCAGAACCAGCAGTCTTTGCGTCATCCCATCCTCCACGCTTGATTTTTCCTGCCCCGCCTGCCTCTGTCATGTCTGGGGCTTGACTTAAAAGTTGATATCAACATTAATTAAACATGTCAAAACGAGAAACCGTTCCGTTTGAGACGACCTTGCATGTGCGCGACACCTGCCTGTGCCTGCATGCCCAGCGCGCCGCCCGATCCCTGGCGCGCCGCTTCGACGACGCGCTGCGGCCGGTCGGGCTGAATAACGGCCAGTTCTCCCTGATGATGTCGCTGAACCGCCCGGAGCCCGCGCGCATGGGCGATGTCGCAAGCCTGTTGGCGATGGACCGCACTACCTTGACCGCCGCGCTGAAACCGCTGACGCGGCGCGGCCTCGTGGAGATCCTGATCGACCCGAAGGACAAGCGCAGCCGCCGGCTGGTGCTGACCGATGCCGGCCGCGCCCTGCTCGCTGAGGCAGTGCCGATCTGGGAAAAAAACCACGCCGAGATCGACAAGCTGCTGGGCGATGCTGAAGCGCAGCGGCTGCGTAACGGGCTGGTCACGCTTTCCTGATTTTTACCATGCGTTATGCCGTCACTGCGCAGGCCCATGACGAATTGCGCTGGCTGCCTACTTACACATAAGTCAGTCACATGGCATACTGATATAAGACAATACGCCGGCAAGGCGTATGGCACGCGACAGAACGGGAGGGAAAGATGCGACGCTTCAAGGACTTCCAGCCGAAGGGCGTGATTCCGGCGACCCTGCTGGCGCTGAATGACGATTACTCGATCAACGAAAAAGAATCGCGCCGCCACAACGCGCATGTCGCGGCGACGCCCGGTCTTGCCGCCGTCACGGTGAACGGCCACGCCTCGGAAGTGCATGCCTGCACCTTCGAGGAGCAGAAGCGCATCCTGGATTTCTGCCTGGATGAAATGGGCGACCGGATTCCCCTCATCAACGGCATCTATGCCGATGGCAGCCACGAGGCCGCACGCCTGGCCAGGATGGCGGACGAGGCCGGCGCATCCTGCCTGTTGGTGTTCCCGCCGCAGAGCATGACGATGGGCGGCCAGCTAAGGCCGGAGATGGCCGTCGCCCATTTCAAGATGATCGCCGACGCCACCGACCTGCCGATCATCCTGTTCCAGTACCCGATGGGCACCGGCCTCGGCTATCCGTTCGAGACGCTGCTGAAGCTGTTCGAGGAAGTGCCCTCGATCAAGGCGATCAAGGACTGGTCGAACGATGCGATGCTGCATGAGAAGCACATCCGCACCTTCCAGAACCTGCCGCGCCCGGTGACGGTGCTGACCACCCATTCCTCCTGGCTGATGGCCTCGCTGACCTTGGGTGCGGGCGGATTGCTGTCCGGTGCGGGCAGCGTGATCCCTGACCTTCAGGTCGCGCTGTTCGAGGCGGTGCAGGCCAAGGACCTTGCCAAGGCGCAGGCGATCAACGACCGCATCTACCCGCTGGCGCAGGCCTTCTACACCCCGCCCTTCCTCGACATGCACAACCGCATGAAGGAATGCCTGGTGATGCTGGGCCGGGCCGAGAAAGCAGTGATGCGCCCGCCATTGATGAAGCTATCGGCGGAGGAGCTGTCGCGCCTGCGCGCGGCGCTGGCCGAGGCCGGCATCGGCCGCGACGGAGCGATGCCGCTCGCCGCCGAGTAAGGCGCCCGCCCCATGGCCGACCTGTTCGCGCCGGGCCGGATCGGTCCGGCGACGCTCCCCAACCGTGTCGTGATGGCCTCGATGACGACCCGCGCCGCCGATGCGGAGGGTTTCGTCACCGAGGACGGCATGGCCTATTACCAAGCCCGCGCGCGCGGCGGCGTCGGCCTCATCACCGTGGAGATGGCGGCACCGGAAAAGGCCGGCAGGCACCGCTTCCACGAACTTGGCCTGTATGACGACCGGTTCCTGCCAGGTCTGACCCGGCTCGTTGCGATGATCCATGAGGAAGGCTCCGCCGCCAGCATCCAGCTTGGCCATGGCGGCGGCCACACCCGCAAGGATATCTGCGGCGAGACGCCCATCGCCCCGTCGGCCGTGCCGCATCCGGTGCTGGAGATCACGATGGAGACCATCGTGCCGGAGGCGATGACGAAGGAGCGCATCGAGCAAACGGTCCGCGCCTATGTCGAAGCCGCCGACCGGGCCAGGCGCGCCGGTTTCGACTGCGTCGAAATCCACGCCTCGCATGGCTATCTGATCTCGCAGTTCCACACCCCGGCCGAGAATATCCGCACCGACGACTATGGTGGCAGCCTAGAGAACCGGGCGCGCTTCGGCCTCGACATCACCCGCCGCATCAAGGCCGAGGTGCCCGGAATCGGCGTGATCTACCGGCTGACGGTGGAGGATTATTTTCCCGACGGTCTGCCCTTCGCGGACGGGTTCCAAATTGCGGTCTGGGCCGCCGAGGCCGGGGCCGATGCCCTGCATATCTCCGCCGGGCATTACCGCTCGCTGCCCTCCGCCGCGCGCATGATCCCGCCAATGTGGATGGGCGAGGCGCCGTTCCTCGATTTTGCGCGCCAGATCAAGCGGGCGGTGAAGATACCGGTGATCGCCGTCGGCAATCTGGGCGACCCGGCCCTCGCCCGGCAGGCGGTGGCGTCCGGCGAGGTCGATTTCATCGCGCTTGGCCGCCCGCTGCTGGCCGACCCCGACTGGGTGAACAAGGCGAAAGCCGGCAAGGCCGTGCGTCGCTGCCTTGCCTGCAACAGCTGCATCGATGGCATGCGCGGCGGCGGCAGGCTGCATTGTCTGGTGAACCCGACGGTCGGGCGCGAACTGCTGTTCGCCAATGGTCGCCCGCCCGCCCAACCGCCCAGCGGCGAGAGGATCGCGGTGATCGGCGGCGGGCCAGCCGGCCTCAGCTACGCCGCGCTGGTCGCCGGGGATAATGCGGTGACTTTGTTCGAGCGTGACGCGCATCTGGGCGGCAGCTTCCGGCTCGCCGGTCTTGCGCCAAAATTCCAGGAAGTGGAGACGCGCGCGGGCAGCTTCCTTTCCTACATCAATGCACTGGAAAAGGACTGCCGCGACAAGGGCGTGATCCTCCACACCGGCGTCGATGTCACCCGCGACCCCGCACTGCTGGACGGTTTCGACCGCGTCGTCGTGGCGACCGGTGCTGCCTACCGCTATGGCCTCGGCCTCGCCATCCCCGCCCTGCTGCGCGCCGGGGCCGGCAAGTGGCCCGGCCTATCCAGACTGATGGCGCGGCCGGGCCTGCGCGACTGGTTCTATCACCGTGCCCGATACGGAACCGGGCATGCAACCAGTGACCAGCTTGCGTCGCGGCCCGGCCAGACGGTCGAGGTGATCGGCGATGCCCGCCGCGCCGGCAAGGCGATTCCCGCCCTGCAAAGCGCCTTCGCCGCCGCCCTGCTTGGCGATCCCGCAGCACTCGAACAGAGGGAACAGGCGATGCCGAATCTCCCTGCCCGCTCCCCAAGAAAGGAAGACTGACCGCCATGTATGATCTCACCGGCAGGAAGGCGCTGATCACCGGCGGCGCCAACGGCATCGGCCGCGCCACCGCACTGCGCCTCGCCAGGGAGGGCTGCGACATTGCCCTGCTCGACCGCGAGCCGGCGGAAGAAACGGCGGCTGCCGTGCGCGCGCTGGGCCGCGAGGCCCATGTCGCGGTCGGCGATGTCACCGACGAGGCCTCGGTCACGGCAGCGGCCAATCAGCTCGTGAAGGCGCTGGGTCCTGTCGATGTGCTGGTGAACAGCGCCGGCATCCTGCGCCTCGGTTCGCTGATCGAGATGGATCCGAAGGACTGGCGCAACAGCTTCGCCGTCAATGTGGACGGCATCTTCTGGACCTGCCGCGCCGTGCTGCCCGCCATGGTCGCGCGCAAGCAGGGCCGGGTCATCAATATGGCGTCCTGGCTCGGCAAGAAGGCGATCGCCAATTACAGCGCCTATTGCGCCAGCAAATTCGCGGTCATCGGCGTGACGCAGAGCCTGGCGATGGAGATGGCGCCGCACGGCATCACCGTGAACGCGGTTTGCCCCGGCCTGATCGTCGAGACCAGGATGCGCGATGAATCCGAAGCGCAGCACCAGGCGCTGGGCCTGCCGATGGCGAAGGACCGGGTGAACACCATCCCGATGGGCCGGCTCGGCCTGCCGAACGACGTCGCCCGGCTGGTCTGCTTCCTGGCGTCGGACGAATCCGATTATATGACCGGCCAGTCGATCAACATCACCGGCGGCCTCTGGACCAGCTGACTCCATTCGCTTTCGCAAAAGAGGAAAAGAAACCATGCGCTTAAAAGACAAGATCGCCATCGTCACCGGGGGCGGCTCCGGCATCGGCCATGCCACCTGCCTGACCTTTGCCCGTGAAGGGGCGTACGTCGTGGTCGCCGACCGCAATGCGGAGGCCGCCGCCAAGGTCGCGGAGGCGCTAAAAAAAGCCGGCGGCAAGGGCGAGGCGCTGGCCGTCAATGTGGCCGACTCCAAGGCCGTGAAGGCGATGGTCGAGGATGTCGCCGCGCGTCACGGAAAGCTGGACATTCTGGTGAACAATGCCGGCTATGGCATCGCCGGCACGGTGGTGAACACCACCGAGGAGGACTGGGACGCGCTGATGGCGGTGAATGTGAACGGCGTGTTCTATGGCTGCAAGCACGCCATCCCGATCATGGAGAAGCAGGGCGGCGGGGTGATCGTGAACACCGCCTCCACCGTCTCCAAGGTGGGCATCCCGAACCGCGCGGCCTATTGCGCCTCGAAGGGTGCCGTCGCGTCGCTAACCCGCGCCATGGCGCTGGATCATGTGGACGCCAACATCCGGGTGAACTGCGTGGCGCCGGGGACAATCGAATCGCCCTATTTCGACGAGATTTTCCGCAAGAGCAACGATGCGGCGGCCCTGCGCGACGGGCTGGAAAAGCGTCAGGCGATGAAGCGGCTGGGCAAGCCGCAGGAGATTGCCAACGCCATCCTGTTTCTGGCCAGTGAGGAAAGCAGCTTCTGCACCGGCTCGATGATGCTGGTCGATGGCGGCTGGACGGCGAAGTAAGGCTCAACGGCCCTAGCGGCGGATCGTCACGATCCCGCATTTCGCCAGCCATGCCAGCCCCCGGAAGCCGATGGGCTGGCGCTCGGCCGGCAAATGCCGCACCAGATCCTCCGCCCGCCATTCCGGCACCTCGGCCAGATGCCGGCACAGGATTCGGGCATCCTCTACCGGGAGCAGCGCATTCCTGGCGTAGGTGATATGCGGCGAGGCATAGGCGGCCTCCAACTCCCATAGCCCCTCCGGCGCCAGCCGCACGAGGCTGTCCGCCGTCAGCACCCGGCTGGGGTAGGCGGCGAATTGCTGGAAAGGATCGAGCCGCCAGGGGTCCGCCGGCCTGTCCGGCGAAGGCGGTACAATCTCCACCGCCCGGGCGCGGCGTTCCGCCAGTTCTGCCCAGAGCACCTGATAGGCCGGCACGATGGCCGACCAGTCGAAATGTGCCCGCGCCCGCGCCCGGCCGCTTTCTCCCATCGTCCGGCGCAGATCGGCATCCTCAGCCAGCTTCAGGCAGGCCTCCGCGCAAGCCTCGATATCGACGGCGGTAAACAGGCTCGCCTTGCCGATATAGAGGTCATAGCGATCCATCCCCAGCGCATGACGCGCGGCAAGATCGCCACCGCCGCCCGCCATCGGGGTCAGGGTGGGAATGCAGAATCCGTCAATTCCGTCTCGCACCGTATCGCGATAGCCGTCCCAGTCGCTGACGACGACCGGCAGCCCCGCCGCCATCGCCTCCAGCGGCGTCAGCCCGAAAGTCTCCTGGATATTGTCGCTGGGCGAGACGAAGAAATCCGCCGCCGACCAGATCTGCCGGTGCGCTTCGTCCTCCAGGGGGGAGACGATATGCACGCCCACCGAGGGGGCAAGTTGTGCTGCAGCGCTTCGGAAGCCGCGTTCCAGCCCGGCATTGTGGAACCATCCTGCCTGGATCAGATGCAGCTTGCGGGTGGTCCGCTGCGCGGCACGTTCCAGCGCCATGTACATCGGATCGGGATTGGCCTTCGCGTGCGCGCTCAGCCGGCCGACGAACAGCGCCACGACATCCTCCGGGCCGATCCCCAGCCGCCCGCGCCAGGCGGCACGCTGTGCCTCGTCCCGGCCATAGGCCGCGCAGTCGATGCCCAGCGGGATCGTCCGCAGCTCGGGCAGGGACGGCGGGGCGGCGCCCATCCTCTCCTCCAGATAGGCGGCAACCGCCTGAAGCTGCCGCTCCACCGCATCGCGGCCGGCCCGTGAGGTGCAGATCAGCGCATCCCAGGGCTGGATCGGGGCCAGCAACAGGTCGCCGATGGCATCCATTGCTGCAGTCGAGGCAAGGGTGTGCGTCACGCCGCACAGGCTGTAGGCGCGTTGATTGAAGCCCCGGCGCAGGAAGGCCGCGGGGCGCAAATTCGGGCCGGAGAGGAACAGGCATCCCGCCTCCGCGATTGCCGATGCGCTGTCCATCGGTGCCCAGCGCACCTCACGGTGCGGCCCACCCACCGATGCAGCGATGGCGGCAAAACGCCCGGCATCGTCCGGCGAGGCGGCACAACAATACAGGCTGTCCGCGACCGCATGCCGGGCATAGCCGCGCAGGAATCCCTCCTCCGCCACCTGCCGGCCCATCGGCCTGTCCATGACATTGTCCGGACGATAGAGAATGGCCGCGTTGCCCTGCGCGCACTCAGTCATCACGTCGTTACGCTCCACCCGCTTTTCCCCGGCGGCGAGTATCCCCTATCCAGACAATACCCGGAAGCTGCGTCGGGCGGCGTGGGGCGGTGTGGCACCTATCCGCCCTGGGCCGCCAGCAGGCGCAGCAGCGCCGCCTCAATCTCTTCCTCGCCGGCGATGGCCGCGCGTTCCAGCACCTTGGAGACGCTGGGCGAGGCCTCCCCACCCATCAGCCGCTCGACCGGCTGGTCCAGCCAGTCGAAATAGCGGCGCTGCACCTCGTCGGCCAGCCAGCCGCCATAGGAGGTGCCGCGGGCGCCCTGCTCGACGATCAGCACGCTGTTGGTCTTCTCGATGCTGGCACCCACCGTCTGCCAGTCCAGGCTGGCGCGGTCCAGGCTGCGCAGGTCGATCAGCTCCACATCGAGCCCCAGACGCTCGATCACGGCGAGGCATTTCGGCACCATGGAGAGATAGGTCAGCACCGTCGCCCGGCGCCCTTCGCGGCGAACCAGCGCCTTGCCCAGCGGGATAACATAGTCGAGATCGCCGTCGGGAATGCGCCCCATCGATTGGTAGAGATCGACATGCTCGATCACCAGCACCGGGTCTCGGCAGGCCAGCGCCGCATTCATCAGCCCGATATAGTCAAAGGGTGTGGCCGGCGCCACGATGCGCCAGCCCGGCGATGTCGCGAAGATGCCGGCCGGATCCATCGAATGCTGCGAGCCATAGCCCGTGCCCATCGCCACCTTGGTGCGCAGCACCAGCGGCACCTCCGTCTCGCCGCCGAACATGTGGCGGGCCTTGCCGATCTGGTTGAACACCTGGTCGGCGGCGACCCACATGAAATCCGGGTACATGAATTCCACCACCGGCTTGTAGCGCCCGTCGGCAGCCAGCCCGCCGGCAAGGCCGAGGAAGGCCTGTTCGGCAATCGGCGTGCCCAGCACCCGGCCCGGGAAGGCATCCGCCAGCCCGCGCGTGGCGCCGTTGGTGCCGCCCTTCAGCCGGTGGATATCCTCGCCCATGAGCAGGATCGACCGATCCTCTTCCATACGCCGGTGCATGACATCGGCCGCCGCATCGACGAATTTCCGCTCGACCAGGCTGCCCTTGTAGCTGTGTTCCTCTGCCGTGCGCCTGCCGGACAGTTCCGACAGATCGCCCCTGATGCCGACATCGCGGAAGCCGGGATCGGGCCAGAGCGACGGCACGATAGACCGCCGGTTGCCGTCCGCCTGGGTCAGGCCGGCGCTGGCCGCCTGCATCGCCGCCACGGCGCGGGCCCGTAAGCCATCCACATCCTTCTGTGTGATCAGCTTGCGGGCGATCATCTCCCGCGCCACCCGGTCCAGCGGATCGCGGGTGCGCCAGTCGGCCTCCTCCTCCTTCGTGCGGTAGCCGAAGGCACTGCCCGGCAGCGGGCCGTTCTGGTGGAAATAGCGATAGACCTCGGCCTCGATGACCGTCGGCCCCTTGCCGGCGCGCATATGGTCCAGCGCCTCGCCCATCGCCAGATGGACAGCCAGCGGGTCCATGCCATCGACCCGCCAGGCCGGAATGCCAAAGCCCAGCGCCCGGCCCGACAACCGCGCCTCGCGCGTCGATTCGGCAACCGTGGTGGCAACCGCGTAGAGATTATTCTCGATGAAGAAACAGATCGGCAGCGACCAGGCGGCGGCAATGTTCATGGTCTCCAGCACCGCGCCGATATTCACCGCGCCATCGCCGAAATAGACCACCATCACATCACCGGTACCGGCCAGCTTGTGCGCCAGTGCCGCCCCCGCCCCCGGCGGCACGCCGCCGCCGACGATGGCGTTGGTGCCCAGCGCCCCGGCCGCATCCCAGCGCAGATGCATGGAGCCGCCGCGCCCCTTGCAGTAGCCCGGCGAGAGCCCGAGGATTTCCGCCAGTGTCTTGGTCAGCACCGCCTGTACCTCGCCCTCGACTGCACCGCGCGGGTCATACCCCTGCGGGCTGACATAGGACAGGGCCTTGGCGAGGAACTGGTGATGGCCGCGATGCGAGCCGCTGACCTGATCGGTGGCGCGTAGCGGCAGGATGGAGCCGACCGCGCCACCCTCCTGCCCAATGGAGGAATGGGCCGGGCCGTGCACCAGCCCCTCGCCGGCCAGCACCAGCACCTCCTCCTCGAAGGCACGGATCAGATGCAATTGCGTCAGCAGCGAGCCGAGCAGCGCCGGATCGGCCTTGTCCCAGTCGCGTTTCGTGGTGCGCAGCGACCGCCAGGGGGCCAGCGGCGAAAGCTCTTCATAATCGGGCACGGAACCCCTCCCCGTCAGCCGCCGGGCTTTACCGCGCCCGCAGCCGGTTGCTTAAATCTTTGATTAGCGTGACCTTACGGTCCGGGCTGGTGGGGAACAAGGGGACAGGCCATGATTTCATTCGAGGGCAGGGTGCTGCTGATGAGCGGTGCCGCCGGCGGCATCGGCCTCGCCACCGCGCAGGTCTTCGCGCGTGCCGGGGCCAGCCTCGCGCTGGGCGATCTGGATGAACAGCGGCTGGCGGAAATGTGCGCCGCACTCGGCCTGCCGGAAGATCGCCTGCTGCTGGCCCGCCATGACGTGACCGAGCCGGAAAGTTCGCGGGATCTGGTGCGACAAGCGCAGGAGAAGTTCGGCGGCGTCGATATCGTGGTGCCGAATGCCGGGCTTTATCCAACCGATCCGTTCGACAGCATGAGTGCGGCAAGCTGGTCGCGGACACTGGCGGTCAATCTGGATGGGGTGTTTCATCTCTGCCAGGCGGCGCTACCGGTGTTGCGGCCCGACGCCGCGATGGTGCTGGTCGCCTCGATGGCCGCGCATTATGGCAGCCCGACCCATGCGCATTATGCCGCCGCCAAGGGCGGGGTGCTGTCGCTGGCGAAATCACTGGCGAAGGAGCTGGCGCCGGTGCGGGTGAACGCGGTTTCCCCCGGCCTGATCGACACGCCGATGGTGCAGCCGCTGATGCAGGCGCGCGGGCCTGAATTGCTGAACGCCACCCCGCTCCGGCGGCTAGGAACGCCGGAGGAGGTGGCGAACTGCATCGCCTTCCTGGCCAGCCCGCTTTCCAGCTACGTCACCGGGGCGACGCTGCATGTGAATGGCGGGCTGTATATCGCCTAGTAGTTCTTACTCGGACCGATTACTGGGGCCGGTCGCAGGGGCCGTTGTTCAGCCCTTCATAACTGCCGTCCGCATTGGGATATTCGTACCAGACGACAGAGCCGTCAGCCGAACATTTGTCGAAGCCGACAAAGCGGCCGCCGCAGGCGCTGAGCACGCCAACGGCAAGAATCACGATGAGAGTGCGTACCAACATAACTCTACCTTTCGCTTGAGGCGGCGCGGGCGCGCCGCCAGATCCGGTTGCGGGGAGGCTCTATCGCGTCAGATCAGAGCTGACGGCCCGCCTCGAAGGTCAGAAGCTCGACAGAGTTCAGATTGTGGAACTGATAGACCGGGCCGTTCTTATAGACACGCTGACAGTAATCCTCGCCGCCACGGAACAGCTCCCACTTCACGCAGAACTTGCCGTCCGGGGTGATCTGCCAGTTGCCGTCCTCAATGCCGGTCGGGCGCCGCAGTTCGGCCTTGCCGCCAGGCATCACATACATGGCGTAGGTTGCGTTGGAACCGCTCATCGTGCCGGTGCCGGTATTGCCGACGACCAGTGCCTGCACATCCGGGGCGGACAGGGCGGGGCCAGTGGGCTCGTCGGGAATAGACGGGCCGAGCGGCGCGGGCTGCGTGGCGCAGGCGCCAAGCGCAAGCACGGCGGCGCACAGGATATAGGATTTCATGGGTCAACTCCCTGATTGGCAGTTCGGGGGTGTGTCAGCTTCCGGCCATCGCATGGCCTTGCTTGCTCCCCCGTATAACGGGCGCTGCCGTCATACGGTTCCAGGGTACCCTACGCGCTTTCTTATATTATTTAACGCTTGTTTATGGACTGCCACACTTTCCCGGCCGTCATCGGAATATCGATGTGCTTGATTCCATAGGGTTTCAGCGCATCCATCACAGCGTTCATGACCGGCCCCGGCCCGCCGATGGAGGAGACCTCGCCCACGCCCTTCGCCCCGATCAGGCTGTTCGGGCTGGCGGTCGGCGCCCAGCCGAGATCGAGTGCCGGCACATCGTCGGCGCGCGGCACGGTGTAGTCCATGAAGCTGCCGGACAGCAGCTGGCCGGTTGCAGGATCGTAATGCGCGGCTTCCAGCAACGCCTCACCGACCGACTGGCCGATGCCGCCGTGCAGCTGGCCCTGCGCCGTCGCCTCGTTGATGACGCGGCCCAGATCGTCGATACCGGTCCAGCGCCGCACATCGACCTTGCCGGTATCGGGATCGATCTCGACCTCCACCGCATAGGCGCCGTTCGGGAAGGTCGTGTGCAACCCCTCGAAATCCAGCTGCACGGCGCAGCCGGTGCCCATCTCGGTATCGCGCGCGCCCTCCGGCAGCGCTTCCCAGCCGGCCGCGACTTCGCCCAGGCTCAGCTTGCGGTCGGTGCCGGCGATGCGGAACTCGCCCAGCCCATATTCGATATCCTGCACCGCCGCTTCCAGCATCTGCCCGGCGACCGCGCGGGCCTGGCGGATCAGCTGTTCCGCCGTGCGATGCACCGTGTTGGCGGCAATCGGCATCAGGTTGGAGCCGCCGGTGCCGCCGCCCTTTGCGAGGAAGTCGCTGTCGCCCTGCTCGACGCGGATGCGCTCGACCTGGATTTCCAGCGTCTCGGCGGCGACCATGGCCAGCGCCGTGCGATGCCCCTGCCCGGAATCCTGCGTGCCGCTGCGCACGATGACCGTACCGTCGGGCTGCGCGATGACCTCGCTGCGCTCCGCGACCGAGCCTCCGGTGGCGTGCAGGTGCAGGGTCAGGCCAAGCCCGCGCCGCAGACCGCGTGCCTCGCTGTCCGCGCGCCGCGCCGGGAAGCCCTCGACATCGGCGGCCTTCAGGATGCGGTCCAGGACAGCGGGGAAATCGCCGCCATCATAGGTCTCGCCCATCGCGGTCTTGTAGGGCAGGTCGGCGGGCGTCACCAGATTGCGGCGGCGCAGCTCGATCCGGTCGATGCCCAGACTGTCGGCGGCATAATCGATCAGCCGTTCGGTGGTGGAGACCGTCTCCGGCTTGGAGGCGCCGCGATAGGCGTCGGTCGGCACGGTGTTGGTGAACAGCCCCTGCACCCGGTAATAGAGGCCCGGAATCTTGTAGCAATGGCCGAATACGCGCACCGCGCCCTTGGTGACGATGGTGGCCGCCACATGATTGATATAGGCGCCCATATCGCCCAGCGCGTCGATCCTGAAGGCGAGGAACTTATAATCCTTGTCCAGCGCCAGCGCCGCCCGGTCCACGCGGCCACGACCCATCGCGTCCGACACCATGCCCTCGGTGCGGCTGGATATCCACTGCACCGGCCTGCCCGTCGCCTTCGCCGCGACCAGCGCCAGCACCTGTTCCGGATAGGGCCAGATCTTCACCGCGAAGCTGCCGCCGACATCCTCGGTGACGACCCGTACCTTGTCGGTACCGACGCCCAGGCAGTCGGCCATGCTGGCGCGGATCGCGACCACACCCTGGCTCGGCGTTGTCAGCGTATAGCGCCCGCTGGCCGGGTCATACTCGCCCAGCGCGCCGCGCGTCTCGACCGGGGCGATCACGATGCGCGGATGCCGCACCGTCAGCTCCACCACATGGGCGGCTTCCGCGAACAGCCGCTCGGTCTCCGCGCGGTTACCAATCTCCCAGTCGAGGCTGCGATTGTCCGGCAACTCCGGCCAGACCTTCGGCGCACCGGATTCGGCCGCCTGTTCCAGATCGACAATGACCGGCAGCTCATCGAGGTCCAGCACGATGGCTTCCAGCGCGTCCAGCGCCTGATCCTCGGTTTCGGCGATCACGGCGGCGACCGGCTCCCCGGCATAGCGCACCGCGCCCTCTGCCAGCACCGGACGATGGCGGACCACCATCGGGCTGCCATCGCGGTTCGGCACCTCGCCCGCCACCTTCAGCGGCCCGATGCCGGCCGCCTTCATATCCTCCGCCGTCAGCACCAGCCGCACGCCCGGCATGGTGCGCGCGGCGTCCACATCCAGCAGCCGGATCGTGCCATGCGCCAGCGGCGACCTCAGCAATGCCATGGTCAGCATGCCATCGGGCCGGCGATCGGCGACATACCGGCCCTTGCCGGTCAACAGGGCTTCATCTTCGAGACGCAGCATTCGCTTCACTATTCTGGCTGGGTATGGCTGGAACGGATGGAACAGCGACTTTAGTGTGCAAACCGTCACGTTTGAACCGTCCGCGTGCGGCCAGCTTTATTTTTCGCCGTCCAGCCGCATGACCCAGCCTTCCAGCCCGGAAGCCGCTGCCGGATAGCGCTCAAGCACCATCGGATCGTGACCGGGAATCACATCGCCATCCGGCCCGGCCAGCGCCTTCACCGCGCGGTGCCCCTCCAGCATGTCGGCGACGTTATAGACGATCGGGAAGGGCCGGCCCTGATCCATGTTGGCGTAGAAATGCGAGGCATCCGACGCCAGTACCAGCCAGCCGCGCCGCGTGCGCACCCGCACCACCTGCAGCCCCGCCGTATGGCCGCCGACACGATGCACGGAAACGCCCGGCGCCAGTTCCGACGCGCCGTCATGGAAGCGCACCTGCCCCTCGAACACGCGGCGCACCATCGCCGTCACGTCATCGACCGCGAAAGGCTGGCTGAGCGCCGGATGGCACATGCAGCGCCCGGTGCAATAGGCCATCTCGCTGTCCTGAAGATGGTAGGTGGCGTTCGGGAACAGGCCGTGATTACCGGCATGGTCGTAATGCATATGGGTGATGACCACGTCCGACACGCTCTCCGGCGCGATACCGATGGCTTTCAACCCTTCCGCCGGCGACCTGGTGATGGTGCGGCCGCGCTTCTTCGCCTCCGTCTCGTCGAAGCCGGTATCGACGATGAAGCTGTGCGTCTCGCCGACGATGGCCCAGACGAAATAATCCAGCGGCATCGGCCCGTCATGCGGATCGCCGCCGATGAAATTCTCCGACGCCTTGCGCGCATGGTGCGCGTATTTCACCGCATAGACCTTGTATTCTTCCGTCACGCCCTGTCCCTCCCTGGGTATTTTGCCGCCATTTTGCCAGCAGTGTAGGACAGGATATCGCGGCCCGTGAAATGCTTTGGGTGAAACGCTTTGACATCGGTCAAGGTGCCGGGCCGTCATCGGCCTATAATCAGCGCGCAACCGACAGGACGTCACCGTGACCATGCAGGATGCCGCCACGCCACAGGAAGACCGCCCCTGGCACGCTCTGGAGCCGGCGGAGGTAATCCGCCGGCTCGACACGACGCCGGACGGGCTTGCCGATATCGAGGCGGAGGAGCGGCTGGCCCGGTCAGGCCCGAACCGCCTGCCGGCAACCGCCCGGCGCGGACCGCTGATGCGCCTGCTGCTGCAGTTCCACAACCTGCTGATCTATGTGCTGCTGGCCGCCGCGCTGGTCACGCTGCTGCTCGACCATCTCAGCGACGCGGCGGTCATCCTGGCGGTAGTAATCCTGAACGCCATCATCGGCTTCGTGCAGGAAGGCCGCGCCGAAAAGGCACTGGACGCGATCCGCGGCATGATCGATCCGCACGCCACCGTGCTGCGCGACGGCCGGCGGCTGACTGTCTCCGCAGAGCAGATCGTGCCCGGCGACGTCGTGCTGGTGGAAGCCGGCGACCGCGTACCGGCCGACCTTCGGCTGATCCGCGCGCATGGCCTGAAGATCGACGAGGCGGTGCTGACCGGCGAATCCGTCGCCGCGGACAAGGCGATACCGCCGGTCGATAACTCTGTCGCCCTGGGCGACCGGCATTCCATGGCCTATTCCGGCACCTTCGTTGCCGCCGGTCAGGGCACCGGCGTTGCGGTGGCGACCGGCAAGGATACCGAACTGGGTCACATCAGCACCCTGATCGGCACGGTGGAGGTGCTGAAGACCCCGCTGATCCAGCAGATGGACGGGTTCGCCCGCCATATGACCTATGCCATCCTGGCGGTCTCCGCGGCGGCCTTCCTGTTCGCCTTCTATCTGCAATCCTATTCCGCCGACGACGCCTTCATGATCGTGGTTGGCCTTGCCGTATCGGCGATCCCCGAGGGGCTGCCGGCGATCATGACCATCACGCTGGCCATCGGGGTGCAGCGCATGGCCACGCGAAACGCCATCATCCGCCGGCTGCCGGCGGTGGAGACGCTGGGCTCGGTCTCGATCATCTGCACCGACAAGACCGGCACGCTGACGCGCAACGAGATGATGGCGCAGGCCGTCGTCACCGCCGGCGGCGAATGCGAGGTCACCGGCGCCGGCTATGGCCCGGTCGGCAGTTTCCGCACCATGGGCAGCGAGATCGATCACCAGCGCCACCCGCTGCTGATGGAGCTGGTGCGCGCCGCCCTGCTGTGCAACGACGCCGATATCCGCCAGACCAGCGAGGGCTGGCGGGCGGAAGGCGACCCGATGGAGGCGGCGCTGGTGGTGCTAGCCGCCAAGGCCGGGCTCGATACGGCGCTCATCCGCAAGCAATTGCCGCGCACCGACGAGATCCCGTTCGATGCACAGCACCGCTTCATGGCGACGCTGCATCACAGCCACGAGGATGGCGGTTTCATCCTGATCAAGGGCGCGCCGGAGGATGTCATCGCGATGTGCGCGCACGAACGCCAAGTCGACGGCGACCGGCGGCTGAACGCGGCGGCCTGGCACAGCGGTTCGGAGGAGCTGGCGGCGCGCGGCAACCGGGTGCTGGCCTTCGCCATGAAGCCGGCGCGCCCGGAGCAGCGGAACCTGAATTTCGCCGATGTCGATTCCAACGCCACCCTGCTGGGCCTTGTCGGCTTCATCGATCCGCCGCGCGCCGAGGCGATACACGCCATATCCAGCTGTCACAAGGCCGGCATCCGGGTGGCGATGATCACCGGCGATCATGCCGCCACCGCCCGCGAAATCGCCCGGCAGATCGGCCTGTCCGACGATCCCCGGCTGCTGACCGGCACCGATATCGACCGGCTGGACGAGGAAGGGCTGATCGCCGCGGCCCGCGATGCCTCGGTCTTCGCGCGCACCACGCCGGAACACAAGCTGCGGCTGGTCAGCGCCCTGCAGGCAGACGGCCATATTGTGGCGATGACCGGCGACGGGGTGAATGACGCGCCGGCGCTGACCCGCGCCGATGTCGGCGTGGCGATGGGCCAGAAGGGCAGCGAAGCGGCCAAGGAATCGGCCGGGATGGTGCTGGCCGACGACAATTTCGCCTCCATCGTCGCCGCCGTGCGTGAGGGCCGCACGGTTTACGACAATCTGATGAAGGTGATTTCCTGGACGCTGCCAACCAATGGCGGCGAGGCGCTGACCATCCTGGGCGCCCTGGCGCTGGGACTGACGCTGCCGATCACGCCGATACAAATCCTGTGGGTGAACATGGTGACTGCCGTGGCGCTGGGCCTGGCGCTCGCCTTCGAGCCGACCGAGGACGGCACGATGCGCCGCCCGCCACGCCGCAAGGGCCAGCCGATCCTGACCGGGGAACTGCTCTGGCGCGTGCTGTTTGTGTCGATCCTGTTCGTGGCCGGTGCCTTCGGCCTGTTCTTCTGGGCCGAATCGCGCGGCCTGCCGGTCGAGCAGTCGCGTACCATCGTGGTGAACGCCATCGTCGCGATGGAAGCCTTCTACCTGTTCAGCGTGCGCCACACCCACGGCACCGCCTTCACGGCGCGCGGCTTCCTGGGCACGCCCGCCGTGCTGATCGGCATCGCGACAGTGGCGGTGGCGCAGACCGCCTTCACCTACCTGCCGTTCCTGCAGAATGTGTTCGACACACGCCCGCTGTCGCCGCTCGATGGGGCGGCGGTGATCGGCGTTGGCATTGCCTTGCTGATCGCAGCCGAGATCGAAAAACGCGTGCGTTTCGCGGTCACCAGGCGATAGGCGGGAGACTGGCCCGAGGCGCCGGAACGGCGGTTACTTCTTCGCCTTGACCGGCTCATTGGTCAGCCCACCTGGCTTCACCAGCATGGTTTCCGCCTCGGCGAGAATCTGGCGGCAGCTGTCCTGCTTGCCCTTCTGGTCGGCGTCGATGGCGGCCTTCAGCTTGTCGATGGCGCTATCGTCGCTGCTGCGTCCCCCGATCCAGCTGTCACGCGGCATCGCGGCATCGGTGGCGCCCGTCACATCCTTCTGGCCCTTGGTGGTGTTCAGCACCACCTTCGCCTTGTCATCGACCATCTGCTGCTCGCCGGATTTCGTCTCGGCGATCAGCTGTCTGGCCCGATCGGCGCAGTCCGAAGCGGCGGCGACGCCCGGCAGCAGGCCAAGCCCGATGAGGGCGGCAAACAGGCTGCGTCCATACATGATACTTCTCCGGTTGATTGTTTGGCTCTTGCCCTAACCAACTAGCTGGAGAGGTCCTTGGTTCCCTCGGGAGGTAAAGGAGGCAGGTTGCGCTATGGCCTTTCCTGGCCGGAAAACAACCCGGCGGCAGCCCGGACGATGGCCCGCCAATAGACCAGCAGTACAAAGCCCAGAAGGATCAGGCCGACGGCGACGAAGCCATTCACGATGTGGAAATCATGTGCATCCTCGGCGACGAACAGCCCGGTGAGCATCGCCGACAAGGACAGCACGATTCGAACGATCCAGCCCAGCATTTCAGTCTCCGTATCGGGTTTCCGCGACAACCGGATCATAGGAGGAAATTTCCAGATTCCATTGCGATGGATCAACCCTTCACCAGCAGCACTTCCGGGCAACGGCACTGAAAGCCCTGAAGCAGGCCGCCGCCACGCAAGCTGAATGCCGTCCGTCAGGGCAATTTTTCCACCACGGGGTTCAGCAATATCCCGCGCCGGGCCGCCATCCGGCCGCCCAGCGCCTTGAGATCGACCGGTGTCAGCCGCTTCTTGGCCAACGGCATGACCACGGCATTCTCCAGCGCCAGATGCCGGCGCTGCGACGCCGCGAAACGGCACAGCTCGGCGCGCAGCGACTCGTCCAGCGCCTCATGATGGCCGGCCAAGGCGGCTTTCAGCCCGGCGATGATATGGTCGGCGTGTGCGCCATCCTCGGCATGTTCGGTGGAGAGCTGCCCCAGCACCGGCTCCAGATGATCGTCCGGCTCGGCGCGGCGGCGCAGCAGCGGAAACAGATCCTGCTCCTCGTCGATCACATGGATCGCCATGTCGGTTTCGATATGCGCCAGTACCTCGCGGGCAATGTCCATCTCGAACCGGTGGCGCGCGGCCAGCCGGTCCAGCAGGCTGCACACGACCCGCTGGCGCAGATGATCGGCCAGGATGAAATCCAGCGGCGAGGCCAGAAGATGCTGCGGCAGGGCCGAGAGGTAGCCCTCCTGACCGGACGGCGCGGTCATGGCCGGATATTGGCTGCCACCACTGGCGATGTGGATGGCTCCAGCCCCTGCCGCAGGATCGCCTCCAGCGCCGCGAGGCCGGGCTCGTCCGACCGCCCCATGATGCCGACGATCTGCAGCCAGCGATCATCGTCGGCATGGTCCATGAAACCGCGCACCATCGCGGCGACATAGTCCGGCGTTTCCAGCCCGGCCGCTTCGGCCGCCGCCTCAACACGGCTGGCGAGATCCGGGTCCGGCAGCGACTCCAGCGCCGCCGCCGCAACCTCCGGCCGATGCAGATGTGCGATCAGGTCACCGAACATGATGCGCCCCCTGCCCTACTGCACAAGCGGCGTGGCGCTGGCGCCAAGATCGACGCCGGTGATCGACGCCCGGCCCGCCAGGATCGACACATATTGCGCCGCCGCCCGGCGCCAGACCGACTCCGCCAGATAATCCGCGATCTTCTCGCGCACCGCCTCGAACGGCACCGTGCGTCCGTCGATGCGCCGGTCCAGCCGGATGACATGCGCGCCATAGGGGGTTTCGACCGGCTCTTCGGTGGTCTCGCCCGGTTCCAGGTGGATCAGCGCCGCCTCGAAGGCGGGCGTGGTGTCGCCGGGGCCGATCTGGCCCAGCGATCCGCCGACCGCGCCGGACGGGCAATCGGACAGCCCCTTGGCGATCTCGGAGAAGCGGTCCGGTGCCGCCTGCAGTTCGGCGATGGCGGCGCGCGCCTTTTCCACCGCCCCGGCATAGGCGGCCGTGTCGCGGCTGTCGGCGGCAAACAGGATATGCGCCGCCTCGTACAGCGCCGGGCTGCGGAACCGCGCCTCGTTCTGCCGGTAATAGCGCCGGTAGCTCTCCTCGTCCGGCACCGGCAGCACCAGTTCGCGTTCCAGCAGCACGCGTTGCGCCGCCTCCTCCGCCGTTTCGCGCCGTCCATCCTCATCGGTCAGCGGTTCGGCAACGATGTCCAGACGCTCCGCTTCCTGCCGCAGCAATTCGCGGATCGCCAGCGCCCGCACCGCCTGGTTCCAGGCGATATCGGGATCGCCGGACGGGTGGTTCTGCGCCTCCCGCGCGATGGCCGAGGCGGGAATCTCCACCCCGTTCACCGTGACCTTGACCGGGGCGAAGCGCCGGCGGGGCGACCCGCCGGGCTTCTGATCGGATTTCTGTTCAGCGATGGTCATGCCAGCCTCCCCTCAAACCGGACGCGCGCCGCCACGGGTGCGCACGATCTGATAGCCCTGCCGGCCGAGATACCAGATCGGGGCGCTCCAGACATGCACCAGGCGGGTGAAGGGGAAGATCAGGAAGACGGTCATCCCCAACACTAGATGCGCCTTGAAGATCGGATGCACGTCGGCGACATAGGCCGCCGCATCCGGGCGCAGCGTGATGATGCCCTGGGCCCAGTTCATGAATTTCACCATCTCCTCGCCATCGAGATGGCCGAGCGAGATGAAGATCGTCGCCAGCCCCAGGATCAGCTGGGCATAGAGCAGCAGCAGCACGGCGATATCGCTGAAGCTGGAATTGCGGCGGATGCGCGGGTCGAACAACCGGCGGTGGATCAGCAGGCTGAGCCCGATGAAACACGCCACCCCGGCGATGCCGCCGACCACGATGGCCAGAATCTGCTTGGCGCCGTGGCTGATGCCGATGGCGTCGAAGATCCAGATCGGCGTCAGCAGACCGCCGGCATGGCCGAGGAAGATCACCAGGATGCCGACATGAAACAGGTTCGAGCCCCACATCATCTGGCGCCGGCGCAACAGCTGGCTGGAGCCGGTCTTCCAGGAATATTGCTCACGGTCGAAGCGGATCAGGCTGCCCAGCAGGAACACGCCGAGGCAGAGATAGGGATACCAGCCGAACAGAATGTGATTAAGCGTCGCTTCCATCGAAGTCTCTCCCTCTTCCTCAGGCCGTCGGGGCGTCCGGGCTGCGCCGGGCGGCGCGGACCTGGGTCTTGATGCGGGTGAGCGAGCAATCGTCGGTCATCTCGCCGGGGCCGAAGGTGACGGCTGCCTCCTCCCACTCCCGGTCGAGGGCGGCCAGATCGTCCGGCATCACGTCGCTGGCCGCCGCCTCGGCCGCCGCCTTCGGATCGGCACGCACTGCCGACAGCGCCTCGACCGCCGCGAACAGCGCGGCATAGGGGCTTTCGCGTTTTTCCAACCGCTGCCGGAGAACGGCCAGGATATGCACCGTCTCGCCCAGCAGCGCCGTCGCCTCGCCGAACGGCAGGGTGGACAGGAACTCCAGGAACAACGGCAGGAAGTCCGGCAGCTCGTTGGCGACGATGAAGAAGCCGTTCTTGTCGTAGAGCTGCGACAGATCGACCAGCGCCTGCCCACGGTCGCGGCTCTCGCCATGCACATGCTCGAACAGGTGCAGCGACAGGCTGCGCGAGCGGTCGAACAGCAGGACATAGCGCTCCTGCAGATCATACAGCTCCGCCGTCTCGAAACTGCTGAGCAGCGGCTCCAGCGCCTTCAGTGAAGACCGGGGCACCAACCCCTCCCCGGTCAACACCGCGCGGATTTCCGGCATGGCGGCAACAAGCTCCGCCGACGGATAGTTCAGCAGGGCGGACAGCGCCTTGAAGCTTTTCATCACCGCACCTCCATCGGGGTTTTCACCCTCGCCTTCTGCGGCGCGCCGAACAGGCTGGGGGCGGACTGGCCGTCGGAGCAGCCATTGCCGAAGGAGAAGCCGCAGCCGCCACGCAGCTGGTGGGCATCCTCGCTGGTCTCGCGATGGGCGGTCGGGATGACGAACCGATCCTCGTAATTGGCGATTGCCATGATCTGGTACATATCCTCGATATCGGCACCGGTCAGACCAACCTTCTCGGCCAGCCGCTCGTCGAGCATGCCGTCCACCGTTTTGGCCCGCATGTAGGCGCGCATCGCCAGCATGCGCTCAAGGCCGAGCGCGACTGGCGCCTCGTCACCGGCGGTCAGCAGATTTGCCAGATATTTCAGCGGGATGCGCAACGAGCGCACATCCGGCATGGCACCATCCACGCCCATCTGCCCGGCCGCTGCAGCCGACTGGATCGGCGATAGCGGCGGCACATACCAGACCATCGGCAGGGTGCGGTATTCCGGATGCAGCGGGAAGGCGACCTTCCATTCCATCGCCATCTTCCAGATCGGCGAGCGCCGCGCCGCCTCCAGCCAGCTTTCCGGCACGCCATCGGCACGCGCCTGTTCGATCACCTTCGGATCGTTCGGGTCGAGAAACAGATCGAGCTGGGCCTGATAGAGGTCCTTCTCGTCTGGCACGCTGGCCGCCGCTTCGATACCGTCGGCGTCATACAGCAACACGCCGAGATAGCGGATACGCCCGACGCAGGTTTCCGAGCAGACGGTGGGCTGGCCGGCCTCAATGCGCGGGAAGCAGAAGATGCACTTCTCCGATTTGCCCGTGGACCAGTTGTAATAGACCTTCTTGTAGGGGCAGCCGGAGACGCACATCCGCCAGCCGCGGCACTTGTCCTGGTCGATCAGGACGATGCCGTCCTCCTCGCGCTTGTAGATCGCCCCCGACGGGCAGGCCGCAGCACAGGTCGGGTTCAGGCAATGCTCGCACAGGCGCGGCAGGTACATCATGAAGGTGTTTTCGAACTGGCCGTAAATCTCCTTCTGGATGCCCTCGAAATTCACATCCTTCGAGCGCTTGGAGAATTCGCCGCCCAGGATTTCCTCCCAGTTCGGCCCCCATTCGATCTTCTCCATCCGCTCGCCGGAGATCAGCGAGCGCGGCCTCGCCGTCGGCATCGCCTTGGATTCGCCGGCGGTCTGCAGATGCTCGTAATCGAAGGTGAAGGGTTCGTAGTAATCGTCGATTTCCGGCAGGTCGGGATTGGCGAAAATCTTCGCCAGGATGCGCCATTTCGGCCCGATCTTCGGCTCGATCTTGCCGTTGGCCTTGCGCCGCCAGCCGCCGTTCCAGACCTTCTGGTTCTCCCATTGCTTGGGGTAGCCGATGCCGGGCTTGGTCTCGACATTGTTGAACCAGGCGTATTCCATGCCCTCGCGGCTGGTCCAGACGTTCTTGCAGGTGACCGAGCAGGTGTGACACCCGATGCATTTATCGAGGTTCAGCACCATGGCTATCTGAGCGCGGATTTTCATTCTGCCGCCTCCTTGGCGTTGGTGTGGGCCGGAAACGGAGCCATCTCGCCAGCGTCGAGCGGCTGTTCCAGCCAGTCGACCCGGTCCATCTTGCGCACCACGACGAACTCGTCGCGGTTGCAGCCGACCGTCCCGTAATAGTTGAAGCCATAGGATTGCTGGGCGTAGCCGCCGATCATGTGGGTCGGCTTCAGCACCGTGCGGGTGACCGAATTATGGATGCCGCCACGCTGGCCGGTGATCTCCGAGCCCGGCGTGTTCACGATCTTCTCCTGCGCGTGGTACATCAGCACCATGCCGGGATTGACCCGCTGCGACACCACGGCCCGGGCGGTCAGCGCGCCGTTAAGGTTGAACAGCTCGACCCAGTCATTGTCCTCGATACCGGCCACTTTCGCGTCGGTCTCGCTGAGCCAGATCACCGGCCCGCCGCGATTCAGCGTCAGCATCAGCAGATTGTCGGTATAGGTCGAGTGGATGCCCCATTTCTGGTGCGGCGTGATGAAGTTCAGCACGATCTCGGTGTTGCCGTTGCTGCGCTTGCCCTTCACCGGCACGATGGTCTTCAGATCCACCGGCGGCTTCCAGACCACCAGCGCCTCGCCGAAAGCCCGCATCCAGAGATGATCCTGATAGAGCTGCTGGCGGCCGGTCAGCGTGCGCCAGGGGATCAGCTCATGCACGTTGGTGTAGCCAGCGTTGTAGCAGACCTTCTCGCTCTCCAGCCCCGACCAGGTCGGCGAGGAGATGATCTTGCGCGGCTGCGCCTGCACGTCGCGGAAGCGGATCTTCTCGTCCTCCTTCGGCAAGGCCAGATGGGTGTGGTCGCGCCCCGTCGCCTTGGACAGCGCCCCCCAGGCCTTCACCGCGACCTCGCCATTGGTCTCGGGCGCCAGCATCAGGATCACCTCGGCGGCGTCGATGTCGCTCTCGATCCGGGGCATGCCCTGGCTGACCCCGTCCTCCAGGACGGCGCCGTTCAGTGCCCGCAGCAAATCCACCTCATGCTCGGTGTTCCAGGCGATGCCCTTGCCGCCATTGCCGATCTTGGTCATCAGCGGGCCGAGCGCGGTGAACTGCTTGTAGAGGTTGGGATAGTCGCGTTCGACCACGGTTACCTGCGGCATCGTCTTGCCGGGGATCGGCTCGACCTCGCCGCGCTTCCAGTCCTTCACGTCATAGGGCTGGGCCATTTCGCCCGGCGTGTCGTGCAGGATCGGCGTCAGCACAACATCCTTCTCAACGCCCAGCACTTCGGGCGCCACTTCGGAGAAACTCTTGGCGATGCCGCGATAGATGTCCCAGTCGGAGCGCGATTCCCACACCGGATCGACCGCCGCCGACAGCGGGTGGATGAAGGGATGCATGTCGGAGGTGTTGAGGTCGTTCTTCTCGTACCAGGTGGCTGTCGGCAGCACGATGTCGGAATAGACGCAAGTCGTGGACATGCGAAAATCCAGCGTCACCAGCAGGTCCAGCTTGCCTTCCGGCCCGTCCTCGTGCCAGACGACCTCCTGCGGCTTGGCGCGCCCTTCCTGGCCCAGATCCTTGCCCTGCACGCCGTGCTGCGTGCCCAGCAGGTGCTTCAGGAAATATTCGTGGCCCTTGCCGGAGGAGCCCAGCAGGTTGGAACGCCACACGAACAGGTTGCGCGGCCAGTTCTGCGGATCGTCGGGATCGTGGCAGGACAGTTCCAGCTCGCCGTCCTTCAGCCCCTTGGCGATGTAGTCCTTCGGCTCCATCCCCGCCTTCGCGGCCTTGGCCGCGATGGTCAGCGGGTTGACCTTGAGCTGTGGCGCGGAGGGCAGCCAGCCCATCCGTTCGGCCCGGACATTGTAGTCGATCATGCTGCCCGACCAGTCGCCCTCGGGCGCGGTCGGCGACAGGATCTCCCCGACCGACAGGGTCTCGTAGCGCCACTGGTCGCTGTGCGCGTACCAGAACGAGGTCGAGTTCTGCTGACGCGGCGGCCGGACCCAGTCCAGCCCGAAGGCCAGCGGTTGCCAGCCGGTCTGCGGGCGCAGCTTCTCCTGCCCGACATAATGCGACCAGCCGCCGCCCGACTGGCCGATACAGCCGCAGAACACCAGCATGTTGATGGCGCCCCGGTAGTTCATGTCCATGTGGTACCAGTGGTTCATCGCGGCGCCGATGATGATCATGGACCGGCCGGTGGTCTTCTCCGCATTGGTGGCGAATTCGCGCGCGACAGTGATGATGGCGTCGCGCTTCACGCCGGTGATGTTCTCCGCCCAGGCCGGCGTGCCCGGCACATCGTCGTCATAGCTGGACGCGACATGGTCGCCGCCGAAACCGCGATCGACGCCGTAATTGGCGCACAGCAGATCGAACACGGTGGCAACCTGCGCCTCGCCATCCTTCAGCGTCAGGCGGCGCACCGGCAGGTTGCGGGGCAGCACCTCGCCATGCTCGGTCTTCACGAAATACTCGCTCGCGCGGCCGCCAAAATAAGGGAAGGCGACCGAGGCGATCTCGCTGCCCTCGCCGGAGAGGCTGAGCAGCAGCCGCGTGTCGCGGCCCTTGCCGTCCTTCTCCTCCAGGTTCCACTTGCCCTGCTGCTCGCCCCAGCGATAGCCGACGGCGCCGACCGGCGAGACGACCTCCCCGGTGATCTCGTCGATGGCGACGGTCTTCCAGTCCGGATTGCCGGTCTCGCCGAGCCCGTCCTCGAAATCGGCGGCGCGCAGCAACCGGTCGGCGATCAGTTGGCCGTCCTTCTCGACCAGCTTCACCAGCATCGGCATGTCGCTGTATTTGCGGACATAGTCCTGGAAATACGGCACCTGCCGGTCGATGTGATATTCGCGCAAGATGACGTGGCCCATCGCCAGCGCCAGCGCCGCGTCGGTGCCCTGCTTGGCGTTCAGCCAGATATCGGCAAACTTGGTCGCCTCGGCATAGTCGGGCGAGACGACAGCGCTCTTCGTGCCCTTGTAACGCACCTCGGTATAGAAATGCGCGTCGGGCGTGCGGGTCTGCGGCACATTGGAGCCCCAGACGATGATGAAGCCGGCATTGTACCAGTCGGCCGATTCCGGCACGTCGGTCTGCTCGCCCCAGGTCTGCGGGCTGGCCGGCGGCAGGTCGCAATACCAGTCGTAGAACGACATGCACACGCCGCCCAGCAGCGACAGATAGCGCGACCCCGCCGCGTAGGAGATCATCGACATGGCCGGGATCGGCGAGAAGCCGATCACCCGGTCGGGGCCGTAGGTCTTGGCGGTGTAGGCATTGGCGGCGGCGATGATCTCGTTCACCTCCTCCCACTTCGCCCGCACGAAACCGCCATGGCCCCGGATCGCGGTGTAGGATTTGCGCTTGTCCGGATCCTCGACGATGGAGGCCCAGGCGGCGACCGGGGTGCGGATCATCCGCGCCTCACGCCACAGCTTCAGCAACCGGCCACGCACCAGCGGGTATTTCACCCGGTTGCCGGAATACAGGTACCAGGAATAGCTGGCGCCGCGCGAACAGCCCCGCGGCTCGTGGTTCGGCAGGTCCGGCCGGGTGCGCGGATAATCGGTCTGCTGGGTTTCCCAGGTGACGATCCCGCCCTTCACATAGATCTTCCAGGAACACGACCCGGTGCAGTTCACGCCATGCGTGGAGCGCACGATCTTGTCGTGCTGCCAGCGCTTGCGGTAGCCGTCCTCCCAGCTGCGGTCCTCGGCGGTGCGAATGCCGTGTCCGTCGGAGAAACTATCGACGTTCTTCTTGAAGAAGGTCAGGCGATCGAGGAAATGGCTCATGGCTATACGCTCCGATCTTTCGTTCGGCGATTAGGCTTTTCTGGCGGAAGTCGCGGCAGACGCACGCCCCCCGCGCTCGATGTCGTGCAGCAGCCCGCCCTTGCGGGTATAGGCGACCCAGGTCAGCGCCACGCAGCTGACATAGAAGATCAGGAAGCCCCACAGCGCGGCTTCGGGGCCGCCGGTCATGGCGATGGAGGAGCCGTAGCTCTTCGGGATGAAGAAGGCGCCATAGGCGGCAATGGCGGAGGTGAAGCCGATGATCGCCGCCGATTCCTTGTCGCCCTGGCGCTGCCGGACAGCCGCATCCGTGCCGGGCATCAGCCGGTCCATCTCGCGGCGCATGATCGCCGGGATCATCTGGAAGGTGGAGGCGTTACCCACGCCGGTGGCGAAGAACAGCACCATGAACATGGCGAAGAAGCCCCAGAACGCCATCGGATGCTGCTTGATCGACAGGAAGTAGAGAACACCCGCGACCGCCGCGATCATCGCCACGAACACCCACAGGGTGACGCGACCGCCGCCGAACTTGTCCGAGACCCAGCCGGTTGCCGAGCGCGACAGCGCGCCAACCAGCGGGCCCAGGAAGGCGAACTGCAGCGCGTCAATATGCGGGAACTGCAGTTTCATCAGCAGCGGGAAGCCCGCCGAATAGCCGATGAAGGAACCGAAGGTGCCGGTATAGAGCCAGCACATGTACCAGTTGTGCCGGCGCTGGAAGATGACCGCCTGCTCCGCGAAGGAGGCCTTCATGCTGGCGATGTCGTTCATGCCGAACCAGGCGGCGAAGGCCGAGGCGACGATGAACGGCACCCAGATGAAGCCGGCATTCTGCAGCCAGAGCTCGCTATTCGTGTTCACAACCTGCTGCGGCGCGCCGCCGATGAAGCCGAACACGCCGACGGTGATGACCAGCGGCACCACGAACTGCACGACCGAGACGCCGAGATTGCCGAGGCCGGCATTCAGCGCCAGGGCGTTGCCCTTCTCCGCCTTCGGGAAGAAGAAGGAGATGTTGGCCATGGAGGAGGCAAAATTGCCGCCGCCGAAACCGCACAGCAGCGCCAGCAGCACGAACAGCGGATAGGGTGTCGCCGGATTCTGCACGGCAAAGCCGATACCCACCGCCGGCACCAGCAGCGACCAGGTGGCAAGCGTCGTCCACAGACGCCCGCCGAGCATCGGCGGCATGAAGGAATAGAAGATGCGCAAGGTCGCCCCCGACAGGCCGGGCAGCGCCGCCAGCCAGAACAGCTGGTCCGTGGTGAAGCTAAAGCCGATCAGCGGCAGTTTCGCCACCACCACCGACCAGACCATCCACACCGCGAAGGACAGCAGCAGCGCCGGGATCGACAGCCAGAGATTGCGCTGCGCGATCTTGCGCCCCTTGTCCTCCCAGAACTGCTTGTCCTCGGGCCGCCAGTCCTCGATCAGGTGCGGGCCGAGCACGCCTTCCTGACTTGGGGTATGGATGTCCCGCATTTCCGGCAGTTCCGGGAGCTTGCGCAGCTCGGCATCGACAACGTCGCGTTCCATCCGCCGGATCGCCAGATGCATCCAGGCCAGCGCGATCGCCACCAGCAGGAACAGCAGCATGAAGCAGCTGGTCCAGATGCCGGTCAGGTCGTTCAGCGCGCCGAAGGCAATCGGCAGGATGAAGCCGCCGAGACCGCCCATCATGCCGACCAGCCCGCCGACCGCGCCGATATGGTCCGGGTAATAGACCGGGATGTGCTTGTAGACGGCGGCCTTGCCCAGGCTCATGAAGAAACCCAGAACGAAGATCAGGGCGACGAAGGGGACGATTCCCATGGCCAGGGTGAAGCGGATATCGCTGTCGATGCCGTGGATGACATAGTCGGCCGCCGGATAGGACAGCAGGAACAGACAGGCGACCGAAACGCCGAAGGTCCAGTACATCACCCGGCGGGCACCATAGCGGTCCGACAACACGCCGCCATAGATGCGGAACAGCGAGGCCGGCACGGAATAGAAGGCGGCCAGCATGCCGGCGGACTTGATGTCCATGTCATAGACGCCGACCAGATAGCGCGGCAGCCACAGCGCCAGCGCGACGAAGGCGCCGAACACGAAGAAGTAATAGAGTGAGAAGCGCCAGACCTGGAGACTCTTCAGCGGCGCCAGCTCCAGCAGCGCGCCCCGCGCCTTCACGCCGCGCCGCCGCCGTTCGACCAGCGCCGGATCGTCGCTGGTGGTGAACCAGAAGATCGCCGCCGAGATCAGCAGGACGATGGCCCAGACCTGCGCCACCATCTCCCAGCCATAGGCGACCATGACGAAGGGGGCGACGAACTTGGTCACCGCGGCGCCGACATTGCCGGCACCGAAGATGCCGAGCGCGGTGCCCTGCCTCTCCTTCGGGTACCAGCGCGCGACATAGGCCACGCCGACCGCGAAGGAACCGCCCGCCAACCCGACCCCGAGGGCGGCCACCAGCATCATCGCGTATGTATCGGCGTAGGACAGCAGGAAGGTCGCCGCCGCCGCCAGCGCCATGACGATGACATTGACGATGCGGCCGCCATACTGGTCGGTCCAGATACCGAGGAAGATACGGGTCAGCGAGCCGGTCAGGATCGGCGTGCCGACCAGCAGGCCGAACTGCGTGTCGCTCAGCCCCAGCTGCTCGCGGATACCGACGCCGATGATGGAAAAAATCGTCCACACCGCGAAACAGACGGTGAAGGCCAGGGTACTCATGCCGAGCGCGCGTGTCTGGTCGCTGCGGCTGATGGTGGCGAGATCGTGCATGGCTGTCCCCGTATTAGGGTCCGTGAAATGCGGGAATAAGCTCCGCGCCATGACTAAGCGATAATCAGCCTATGCCCATCTTTGACTCAGATCAACTATTGGCCCGGATTTCGATGAAATAATAAAAAATAACAAGAGCAATCTGAATGAGATATATTGTATCAAATGTTAAATTGACAAAGTATTACTCTAGAATTAACATTTATCAATTAATTGCCTGCCTTTTGGGAGCCAACGGGACGGGACCATGCAACCAGATGATGTAGACGCCATACGCAACCTGCCGCTTTTCCGGGATTGCACATCGGAAACCTTCGAGGCGCTGATAAAAATCAGCTTCCTGCAGCGATTTCCCCAGGGCGTGCTGCTGATCAGCGAGAACGACCCCGCCGATTTCCTGCATGTCGTCCTGGAGGGAATGGTGGAGATGTTCGGATCGTCCGGTGGGCGGGAGACGACGCTCAGCTTCGTGCGGCCGGTCAGCACCTTCATCCTCGCCGCCGTCCTGAAGGATCAGGTCTATCTGCAATCCGCGCGCACGCTGGCGCGCTCCCGTATCCTGATGATTCCGGCCCAGTCGGTGCGTCAGGCCATGCAGCAGGACCAGGCCTTCATGCTGTCGATCGTCAGCGAACTGGCGACCGGCTATCGCCGGGTGGTGAAGGAACTGAAGAACCAGAAGCTGCGCACCAGCAGCGAGCGGCTGGCGAACTGGCTGCTGGCGCATGGCCGGCTGTCGGGAGATGGAACCGTCCGGCTCGGCATGGAAAAGCGCGTGCTGGCCTCGCGGCTCGGCATGACGCCGGAAAACCTGTCGCGGGCCTTCTCCGCCCTGCGCGATATCGGCGTGCGGGTGGAGGGCAACACCATCCGCTTAGAGGATATGAATGCCCTTACCGATTTTTCGCAGCCCAACCCGCTGATCGACGACTGGAATATATAAACCGCAGCCAAGAATGTGTTCTCGGTGCTTGTTATTGTTACCCCACTAAGATACATACAATATATATCTTTTAATCCACAGCCAGTGGAGCCTGTCATGCCCGCTTCGCCTGCCGCGCCAACCCTGAGCGAACGCCCCCTACAGCTTCCCACCCGGCGTTTCGTCCTGTTCGCCTATGGCTTCCGGCCGTTCTTCCTGCTGGCCGGCCTGTTCGCCGTCTTCGGCGTACTGGCCTGGCTGCTGGCCTTCGCCCATGGGGTCTGGCCGGCGGAAGGTCCGGGCGCCCTGTCCTGGCATGCCCATGAGATGCTGTTCGCCTTCGTCGTCGCCGCGATCGCCGGATTCCTGCTGACTGCCGTGCCGAACTGGACCGGCCGTGGCAGCTTCGGTCCGCCGCTGCTGATCGCGCTGACGCTGCTCTGGCTCGCCGGGCGCTGGGCGATGAGTCCGCTGTTTCCCTTCGGCCCGATGGCAGCCGCAGCGCTTGACCTCGCCTTCCTGCCGGCGCTGGCCGTGCTGATCGGCGGGCAGTTGCTGCGGGCCGGCAATTACCGCAACCTGCCGATCCTGGCGATGCTGCTGGCCTTCACCGCGGCCAATCTGCTGATCCATCTGGAACGCACGGGTATCACGGCGGATACCGCCCAGGCCGGCCGGATGCTGGCGGTGAACCTGACGCTGCTGCTGATCGTGCTGATCGGCGGGCGCATCGTACCGTCCTTCACGCTGAGCACGCTGCGGCGCCTGGGACAGCCGGTGGAAATCGCCCAGCCGCGCACGCTGGAAATCGCCTGCCTGCTGTCGGTGCTGGCCGTACTTGCCATCGATCTGGCGAGTCCGGACGGCAGTGCCGCCGGCATCGCGGCAGCGGTGGCTGCCGTGCTGAATGGCGTGCGGCTCGGCCTGTGGAAGGGACACCGCACCGCCGCCGATCCGCTGCTCTGGGTGCTGCATGTCGGCTATCTGTGGATTCCGCTTGGCCTTGCGCTGAAGGCCGTGTGGCTGCTGGCCGGGGCGGAGATCGGCCTGAACTGGCTGCATGCACTGACCTTCGGCGCGTTCAGCACGATGGTCCTGGCGGTGATGACCCGCGTCGCGCTGGGCCATACCGGACGGCCGCTGCGCGCGGCGCCGGCGACCGTCGCCAGCTACGTACTGCTGACGCTGGGGGCGCTTGTCCGGGTGTTCGGTCCGGCCCTGTTCCCGGCGCTGACGCTGCCGTCCATCGCCGCCGCCGGCCTGCTGTGGATGACGGCCTTCACGCTGTTCCTCGCCGTCTATGGACCGATCCTGCTCCGCCCCCGCGCCGATGGCCGCCCCGGCTGAACGCGGTGGATTGGCACGGGGCGCCCGCTGTTTGCTTTGGCGCAAAGAAGCAGCGGATGATGGGGAAAATCTCGATTCAACGAAGGCTGGCCAGGGATCATTTTCCTGCAAGGATATCCCGGTAGAAATCGAGGAACGCACGCAGGGCCGGCGGCACATAGCGGCGGCTGGGATAGTAGATGTGCCAGGCGGGCAGGGTCGCGGCATAGCCCTCCAGCAGCCGGACCAGCCGGCCGGAGCGGACATGCGGCTCCGTATACTCCGTCGCCAGTCGCGCAATGCCAGCCCCTGCCATCGCGGCGGACAGGAGACGCATTCGGCAACCTACAGCACCACCCATCTCTACCATGCGCAGATGGAGCCGCTGAACGCCGTCGCGTCCGTGGATGCCGATGGTGGGGTGACGGCGATGAGCCACCGGGTCGTATCGCCGTCGATCATGCAGTTCGCCTTTCCGCAGCGCTGGAACCCGGAGACCGGGCGCGACCTTCTGGTCATGGAAGGGACCGAGAGCACCGACTATGCAATCCCGGATTTCCGCGCGGAGCATGTAATCACCCCGCGCCGCTGCCGCGTGTCGGCATGGCGCGGCATCGGCTGGGCCCCGAACTGCTTCGCCCGGGAGTGTTTCATCGACGAACTGGCGGAACAGGCCAGCAGCGATCCGGTGGCCTTCCGCCGAAAGCTGCTGCGCGACAGTCCGCGCGGCCTTGCGGTCCTCAATGCCGTGGCCGCCATGTCCGGCTTCGGACAGGCGCCGCAGGGGCGCGCCCATGGCCTTTCCTTCGCGGGCTACAAGGCGACCCGGGGTGCCGGTGTGGCGGAAGTGTCGGTCGAGGATGGCCGGTTCCGCGTGCATCGGTTCTGGGCGGCGGTGGATCCGGGCTTTGCCGTGCATCCGGAGAACCTGCGGGCGCAGGTCGAAGGCGGCATCCTGTTCGGGCTCTCCTCCCTGATGCGCGAGCGTGCAAGCTTCACGGACGGAATGATCGACCAGAACAATTTCTACGATTATGAGCCGATCCGAATCGGCGAGATTCCGGAGATTGAGGTGCGGATCGTCGAGTCCGATTCGGCACCGAGCGGCGCGGGCGAGATCGGCGTCCCGATGACCGGCGCGGCCGTGGCAAATGCCTTAAGGCTGCTGACCGGCACAGCCCCCCGGCAGATGCCGTTCAAAGTGGAGAATTCCTGACGGCGAAAGCGAAGTCGGCAAGCGGGAAGAAAGGATGGGCTAAATTCCCATCCTGGAAAAAATATAAGATAATCAAATAAATAGAGAAGAAATTGGCGGAGGGGGAGGGTCCGGAATCGAACGTTCTCTGAGCGCGAGACGATCCAGGATGCCTCCGCCTTCAGTCGAAGCCGATAGGCGTTCCATCCCTTAACGGCCAGCGCGGCATCCGCCACCATCCCGGAAGGTGTCGCCCTCAAACAGCCTCAAACAGGATGACAATGGCGCCGCCAACGAAATTGAGCTCGCACCGGTAGCTCAACAGCATCTAACCGAGCGCGGTCGCGCTCGCGCCAAGAGCCAATGGTGGAGAACCCGACGACAAAGTAGAGGCCCATGCTCAATGCCTGCCGTCGACGGTGGGCAGACTCGATATCGATCGCGCCCGCCGTGTGTCCGGCGACATAGCCCGGCATCAAAGGCAGGACGCAGGGCGAGACGAACGACACCGCGCCGGCCAGAAATGGGGCTGTCAGGCCGATGCCGGAGGGTCGAGGGTCTCGCCCCTTTGAGAGGTTGCCGGGAACGCCATGGCAAAACGGAAGCCGGCGAGCGGGACGACGATCCATTGCAGGGCCGGGCTGACGCCGGCGTCGAGACCCGGGATCACCGGCATCAGGTCGCGATAGGCCCATGCCTGGCGCACCTCGATATTCAGCCATTCGCTGAAGATCGTGTAGGCAAGCCCGAAGGCAACAGTCCCCGCGACGACCGGAAGCCGGCGTTCGGTTGGCCACGCCCCGTTGCCGAGAAGGAACAGGGAAAGCATGACCGCGCTAAGGGCGATGAGAATGTCGCCACCGGTGCAGTGAACGGCAGCGAAGATGATCTCCCAAGCCGAGCCGGTTTCCCACAACCTATAGAGCGGCATGTGGGCGAACTCCCAGACCAGGTTCGCGGCGGCGACAAAGGCCATGTAGCGGCGCAGCGCCGAAAGCCAACTGATAGATCTTTCACCGCGCACCCGGTCCATGTCCGAATGGACGCCGGTCATCGGAACAGCCCCTTCACGCTGCCCCACCAGCCAGCCTCTGTCGGCTTGGATGGGCGATAGGGGGCGTTGGTCAGCCCGTTGATGTAAAGCACCAGGTTCAAGGGCTCGAAGCGCAGGCCATGGCACTTGGCGGCGAAGCGTCCGCCACGGTCGATCACATGCGTGACGACGCCATGCATCTGCTGTCCGTCATCCAGCGGCTCGAACCTGACGTTATAGGTCCCCGAGAGCTTTCGCGTTGCATCCTCGGGATCGCCCGGGCGGCGGGTCAGGAACATCCAGTTGTACGGGTCGAGGCCGTGCGCCTCGCCATAGCTCTTCAGGACATCCGACGTGTCGGCCCCGGGGTCGGTCGTCACCGTGATGAACTGGACCATGTCCTTCATCGGCGTGGCGTTGATCTTCGATTGCACGTCGGCGATCAGGGCGGAGTGCAGCGGGCAGACATCCGTGCAGCTGGCAAAGATGAAGTTCAGCACGACGATTCTGTCGGCGAAGTCCGATAGTTTCACGATGTTCCCGTCGGCATCGGCCAGATCGAAGGGCGGGGCCAGGCTGTCGATGGCCTGAAATAACTGCTCCTTGCTGCCCATGACCCGGTCGAGGTCGGCGCCCGGATGGTGCGCCAATGCCGGCATGGCAAAAGCGAACGCGCCGATCAGAACAGCGGTAAATCGAGCGAAACTCATACGCTCTCCTTGGCCATCCTTGCGGTCGATGACACCGGTCGGCGACATCACTCCTGTCGGCTCCGCGGCGACGGGCCTGCATCCGTCTCGCCATGGGTCGCGCAGGACTTTGCCCCACCGCCGCGCATGCACAGGCCGAGGGCGCACATCGCGGCGCAGGGCGCGAGGGCGAGCAGGATCGGCGCCACGCCGACCGCCGTCAGCCAGCCCCAGTTCAGGGCAAGTCCAGCGGCGAGCGTCCCGAGACCCGCAAGCAGCACAATCCGACGTTTCGACAGCCAGGGCATCCGGAGGAACAATGGGATGCGCGGGGTCGCAATTGCGGCGGTCCGTTTCGTGATCATCGTGTCGATTCCTTTCCTGTGTGTTCGGCGATGACGTCCTCGAAGAAGGCGACCATCTCCGGTGTGTCCCGTTCGGCCGGTCCGATCAGCCGGCCGAGCTCCCGCCCGTCCGGTCCGATGAGCAATGTCCCCGGGAGGCCGTAGATCCCGAGGTCGCGCGATGCCTTCATCGTCTCGTCGATGAAAATGCCCAGATGTTGGATGCCGATCTCATCGAAGAATCTGCGGACGGCACCGACGCCGGCGCGGTCTATCGACAGGGCCACGACCTCGAAGCGCCCGCCGCCGAGCGTTGTCTGAAGGCGGTCCAGTGTCGGCATCTCGTGTCGGCAGGGGGCACACCACGTGGCCCAGACGTTGAGAAGGACGACCTTGTCGCGCCAGCGGTCGAGCGTGAGCGCGTTGCCGTTCTCATCTGCGAACGAGACGGTGGCGAGCGGCTGCGGCGTGTCGTGCAGCGGGACGGCATTCGGCCCGTCCGCCATCGTCGCGGTCGACAAGACCAGCGCCAGCACGAACCCGAGCGCGGGTAAGGGCTTCATTGGCCTGCCTCCCTTTCGCGGCGGCTCATCTCGGCCTGGTATTGCTGCTCCCGCTCCGGCCAAGTGCTCTTGATGAAGTCCAGAACCGCGTGGATATCCTCGTCGGACAACACGCCAGCGAATCCAGGCATGTCGCTCTGATAGCCGCCGCCGACGACCGCGGCGGGTCCTTCCTTGGTGATGCGGAACAGGACACCGTCAGGGTGGTGCCAGGTGTGTCCCGAAGCGTCGTGCGGCGGCGCGGGCAGGCGACCCGACGGCAGTCGACTCTTCCAGTCCGGCTGGCCTTCGAGCTTCGCGCCATGGCAGGACGCGCAGTTTGCTGCGTAGATCGCTCGCCCGCGTTCGAGTCGTTCGCCGGATACCTTCGTCGGACCGCTCCGGTCAAGTCCGGCCCAGAGCAGCCCGGCCACGGCGCTTCCGCCGAGCAATATCGTGGCGCCAATAACGGCGCGGTTCATCAGCGCTTGCCTCCGAATAGGTATTTGAACAGCGCCGCGATGCCGAGGACGAGCAGGACGATCACGAGCAGCCAGACAAGGCCCATGCCCCACATCATCATGCCGCCCATGCCATCCATCATGCCCATACCCATGCCGGTCGGTGCGTTGTTCATCGGAAAATCTCCCTATTCGACCGCGTATACGGACGGCTTGCCGTCACCCACGGCGTAGATCGTAAAAGGTTCGGTCTTGGCGCCGCTCATGCCGGGTGATCCCATCGGCATGCCGGGCAAGGTCACGCCCTTGATGTCCGGATGCTCCGAGAGCAAGCGATTGACGGTCGCGACAGGCACATGGCCGCTCACCACATAATCGTCGATGAAGGCGAGGTGGCAGCCCTGGAAATCGTCCGGGATGCCGGCCTCGCGGCTCATGGCGACCAGTTCATGGGTCGGCTTGACGGTCACGGTGAAACCGTTGTCGCGCAGATAGTCGGCATAGGCTTCGCAGCAGCCGCATTGCGGGTTCTTGTAGAGGGTCGCTTCCTGGGCGACCGTAAAAGATACGTTCGTGAAATAGACGCCCGCCCCGAGGAAGGCGGCGGCGAGGGCGGCGACGATGATCCTGTGCATGGTGGTTCTCCCTGAATCTGTGGATCAGGCGACGCGGATGACGCCCATCATCCCGCCGACCTGGTGTTCGAGGATGTGGCAGTGGAACATCCAGTCGCCGGGATTGTCGGCGACGAAGGCAATCTCGACCTTCTCCCGAGGCGCCATCAGCACCGTGTCCTGCCATGCGCGGTGCGGCGTCGGCGCACCGTTGCGCGAGATCACCCGGAAGGAATGGCCGTGCAGGTGGATTGGATGGTGCCACGCCGTCGCATTGGTCATGGCGATGACATGCGAGCGGTCGCGGGTGAGCGTCAGCATCGGGTCGAGCACATGGCCTTCGGCGGCCTTGCCGTTGACGAACCAGATGCCCTGCCCGTGCATCATGCCCATCATCCCACGCATCATGTCGCTGCCCATGCCGTTCCGGCCGCCTTCGCCCATGCTGCCGCCCATCTCCGCCATCACCATCCCGCCCATCATGCCGCCGTTGAAGATCACTTCATGGCGATGGGCGACGGCGATATCGGGTTCGGGCAACGGGTTCGCGGGAAGCGCGACGGACCGGTCAAGTGGATTGTCCCTGAGCGGTGTCCCGTCATAGACTAGGTCGACCAGCTCGTATTCGAGGCCCCGGTAGAACCGGTCGCTGACCGTGACACGGCTGCCCGGCTTGCCGGTCATGTCGAGCACGATATCGGCCCGCATGGCAGGCCCGAGCACGACGAGACCGCCCGCCGGCGCATGCGGCGTCACCGGCTGGCCGTCGAGCGCGATGACCGTCGGCGCGTGGCCATGGAAGTCGAGCCCGAAGATGCGCGCGTTCGCGGCATTGATGAGCCGCAGCCGGATTCGCTCGCCGCTGCGCACCGGAAGCGCGTCCGGCACGTGACCGTTGATGGTGACGGTGTTGCCGATCCGGCCATTGTGGCTGATGTCATGGCCGTTGCCGAAATCGTCGCTGATCTCGGCTGACCCGGTGAGGCGCCAGTCGTCGAGCACCCAGACGAGTTCCCGATCGACTCGGGGAGGTTCAGGCTCCTCGACAATCAGCGGCCCGTAGAGGCCGCGCCCGACCTGCTCGAAGCTGCGCTGATGCGGGTGATACCAGAAGGTGCCCCCATCGACCGCGTCGAACTCGTAGACGAAGGTCCCGCCCGGCGCGATCGGCGGTTGGTTGAGATGCGGCACGCCATCCATGGCGTTCGGCACCCTGAGCCCGTGCCAGTGGACGGTGGTCTCCTCGGCGAGCCCGTTCTCGACGGTGATCCGGAGGCGCGCGCCCTGACGCACGCGAATCTCAGGTCCGGGGACAACGCCGTTGTAGCACCAGGCGGCCGTCTTGCCATGCGGCTCCGGTACGAGCCGCGCCTGTCCCGGTGCGGCCCGCAAGGAGAACTCCCGGACGCCGGCCGCCCGTGCGGGAAACATGAGGCCAGGCATTCCAAGGCTGGCAGCGCCGGCGGCGCACGCCTTCAGTAAAGTCCGGCGCGATAGCGCCAGGGTGATCGGTGACATGGTTCGCTCTCATCTTATTTCCGCTGTGCTTCGGATGCGCAGACTCGGGTCTGCACTCGCATTGAGCGGCGGCTGCCCGCGCGGTCGCCCGGGAAGCGCAGCAGGGCGCAGCGGTCGGAGCGTACCCCGACCGGCGTCCGATCAGATGAGCGTTCGGGGAGGGTAGGGTTCGGGCGGACCTGTCCGTCCGGCAAGGTCGTAGAAGGCGCGGACCGACGGAGATATACCGGTCACCAGCGGAACACTGCCCTCGGGGCTGAGACTGGCCAGGAGTGGAGTGACGCACACCATGCTACAGCTAAGCCCGCCGTCGTCGCCGTCACCGTCGGAGCCGCAGCCCTGACAGTCGGCCATATCCATGGCGCCGCCATCAGCGAGCGCCATCTTGATCGACATGGTGGTTGTGCTCGTCGCGTGCGCGACCGAGCCGACCGCGAATGCGGCGAGCAAGGCGAACACGAATATCCGTACAAGCTTGACCATTGTGTATTCATAGGCTGTCGCCGGAAACTTGTCGAGTTCCAAGGTGTCGCGGCTCCTTGAGGATCTTACCCGACGCAGCAGGAGAGCTTGGCCACGCCCCTGTCGAAAGTCTGGGCGGCAAGCTTCAGCCCTTCGACCTCAGGTACGGGAAGATCGTCCCGGCAAGCGCCTTGGCGGTCATGCCGAACTTAAGCGCCGGCGCCAGCGTCTGGATGCTGTCGGTGCCCTCGGGCGCGAGGTCTGACCGTCCGGCAGACGGTCGGTCTTGGCGTCCGCCACCAGCTTGATCAGTCCGCGCGTGTCGCGGGCTGCCCGTGCGCGTGGTACATGGTCGAGCGGCACGATGGATGTCTTGACCTCATGGCCGGCGGCCCTCGCCGCGGCCTCGCTCAGGCCGACGCCCGCCACCTGCAGGTCGGCGAACACCACCCAGGGCATGGTGCTATTGTCCTAGGCGAGACTGTTCCCGTAGAGCGCATTGAGCGCCGCGAGCTTGGCCCCGCAGGCGGCCATGTAGACGAACTGGTTGCGTCGCAGCGGCGCGGCATCCATTTGATGAGGCAGAACCGTTGACCTGCCAGAAGCATCATGCTAGCCAAGCTCCATGGGAAGAACCTTCTTCACGCTAAATGATGGTATGAGGCGCCTTTTAGGCGCACTCGTCGCTGTGGCATTTCTCATGGCGAGCGTCGGCATTGGCCACTCCATGCCCGCATCAGGTCCCTATGACCATCCGGTCGAGACCACATCGCCCCATGCGGACGACTGTCATGCCGGCATCTCGCAAGCAGCGGATTGTGCCGACAACGCTGCACAGCAGGACCAAGGGCAGCCCGCGAAGCACGGGGCCCTTGGAAATTGCTGCGTCGTCGCTTGCTCTCCGACTATTGTAGTTGCCGCCATTACGGAAGTCGCCGTCATCAACTTTTCTTTGGTACGGCTTGGTGTTTATGTAGACCAGTTCGCGGGCTTGGATGCCCCGGACGGCCTTTTCCGTCCTCCCCGCGCCCCCGTCTGATCTCCGCGCGGCTGCCCTGGTCGGGCGGGATTCGGACATCGAGAGCTTCACGTTCCTGCTGACATAAGAACTGCGCTCGTTCGGGCGCGGCAGGTTCGGAAGTGCGCTATCGCACGTCCCGTCTCCCTTCCAATCCGCTTGTCGCGCCCGCCGGAGATCCGATCCCGGCCACTGGAGGTCTGTGTCCTCAAGCAGCCTCGGTTCTATCAATGTGACAAACAGGATTCGCAAAATGTCGAAAACACTCCCGAACCTTCTCCGCATTTCTCTCCTCGCCGGCTTCACGACGATCGCCGCCGCGAGCGCCGCTTTCGCATCTCCCGGTCATGGCCTGCCGTTCGGCGAGGCCGCCAAGGCCGAGCAGGCGACGCGCACCGTGACGATCACCATGCGCGACAATCTGTACGAACCAGAAAGTCTGACCGTGAAGCCGGGCGAGATCGTCCGCTTCGTCCTCGTGAACAAGGGCGAACTGCTTCACGAGTTCAACATCGGAACCGCCGCCATGCACGCCAAGCACCAGGAAGAAATGGCGATGATGATGCAACACGGCATGCTGACGCCGACGGGCATGAATCACGACATGTCGAAGATGGACCATTCAAAGATGGGCGGCATGAACATGGGCGATATGAAGCATGACGATCCCAACAGCGTCCTGGTCGAGCCCGGCAAGACGGCTGAGCTGGTCTGGAAGTTCACGAAGCCGACCGAACTCGAATTCGCCTGCAACATCCCGGGACACTACGAGTCCGGGATGGCTGGCCCGATCAACTTTACGAAGTGAACGGGGAGGGGCAGACGATGAACAAGCCAATCACTGTTTTCTCGCGACGGGACGCGCTCAAGCTCGCCGGAGCGGCAGGCTTCGCCGGCACCGTCGCTGTCTATCCCAGCCGCCGCAGCTTCGCCTCTTCGACGAAGGAGTACACGCTGAACGTCGACGCTGATCGCATCGCCGTCGATGGCGTTAGCAGCAACGCCATCCTGATGGGCGGTTCCGTGCCGGCGCCGACGATGCGCTGGCGCGAGGGTGACGAGGTCGTGGTCTATGCGACCAATCGTCTGGATGCGCCCACGTCCATCCACTGGCACGGACTCCTCATCGAAGGCGTCATGGATGGCGCACCCGGCTTCAACGGCTATGTCGCCATCCAGCCCGGCGAGACCTACACCTACCGGTTCAAGCTGCGCCAGGCCGGTACCTATTGGTACCACAGCCACTCCGCGATGCAGGAGCAGCAGGGCATGTACGGCGCCATCGTCATCGAACCCTCCGGGCGCGAACCGGTTCGCGCGGATCGCGACTATGTTGTGGTCCTCTCGGACCATACCCAGGAAGACCCGATGCGCGTTCTGTCCAACCTGAAGGCCGATGCCGGCTACTACAATTACGGGAAAAGGACCCTCATCGACTTCTTCCGGGACGCAAACCGCGACGGGTTCAATACCGCTCTGAAGGACCGCATGGAATGGGGCGACATGCGGATGGACCCGACCGACCTCGCGGACGTGACCGGATACACCTTCCTGATCAACGGCCGTGGACCGAAAGACAACTGGACCGCTCTGTTCAACCCCGGTGAGCGTATCCGGCTCAGGTTTATCAACGCATCGGCCATGAGCTTCTTCGACGTCCGCATACCGGGACTTCCCATGACCGTGTTCTCCGCCGATGGGCAGAATGTCCAGCCGGTTCGTGTCGACGAGTTCCGCTTCGGTGTCGGCGAGACATACGACGTCATCGTGCTTCCACGCGATGACAAGGCGTTCACGATCTTTGCCGAGCCGATTGATCGTTCGGGCTATGCCCGGGCGACGCTGGCGCCGCGTGAGGGTATGGAGGCTGCTATCCCCGAACAGCGACCGCGCACGATCCTCAGCATGGCGGACATGGGCATGGCGCACGGTGGCATGGACCACGGTTCGATGACGGGGATGGACCATGGCTCGATGGCGGGCGGCGCCATGTCCGGTGGCGCCATGGGTGGCATGGACCATAGCAAGATGGGCGGGGCTCCCATGGCTGGCATGGACCACGGCGCCATGGGTCATGGCGGAGCGGCGGCCGAGGGAGGAGAACGCCGTCCCTTCGGCTGGGCCGATGCGAGCACCCCACCGGGAATGAAGGCGCTGGACTACGCTGACCTGAAGGCATCGACACCGAATTCGGACGACCGCGAGCCGACCCAGGAGATCGAAGTGCGGCTGACAGGCATCATGGAACGATACATGTGGAATCTGAACGGCCGTCCCTTCGGGAAGGACGAGCCGATCCGCGTGGCCTATGGAGACCGTGTACGCCTGAAGTTCATCAACACGACCATGATGGCGCACCCGATGCACCTGCATGGCATGTTTGTCGAACTGGAGAACGGCCAGACCGACAGGAAGCCACGCAAGCACGTCGTCGTGGTACCTCCCGGCAAGACCGTCTCTGCGGTGTTGACGGCGAACGAGCCGGGCGACTGGCCGTTCCATTGCCACCTTATCTATCACATGGAAGCTGGGATGATGACGCGTTTCATCGTCGAGCCGAAAAGCGCGTGAGGCAGAACGATGAAATCGATGATTGCACGATACAATTCTCGGCAGGAACTTGCGTTCCTTGCCGGTTTTCTTCCCGCCCTGTTCCTGTTCGGCCCGGCCCAGTCCGCCGAGCCCGATCAGCTGTTCACCTTCTTTCAGGCCGAGCAGTTCGAATACCGGGCGAACGACGGGCAGGACAGTCTCAACTGGGATGCCCAGGGCTGGATCGGTAACGACGACCACAAGGCCTGGCTGAAAACCGAGGGCGAGAAGCCGACGGACGGACGACTGGAAAAGGGAGAAATCCAGCTGCTCTACAGCCGCCGGATTTCCGATTTTTTCGATGCGCAGGTGGGTGTGCGCTATGACCTGGAACCCGGCCCCGAACGGGGGTTCGGCGTCTTCGCCCTGCAGGGACTGGCACCCTATTGGTTCGAAGTCGATGCCTCCGCGTTCGTCAGCAACGAAGGCGAGCTTTCGGCTCGCTTCGAGGCCGAATACGACCTCCTGATCACACAGAAGCTAATCCTGCAACCGACGGCCGAGGTCAACCTCGCAGCCCAAAGCGTACGGGAGCGGGGCATCGGCTCCGGCATCAACGATGTCGAGCTCGGGCTTCGCCTCCGCTACGAAATCGAGCGGAGCTTCGCTCCGTATATCGGCATCAGTTGGGAGCGCAAAATCGGCGAGACGGCCGATTTCGCGCGGGACGAGGGAGAAGATATCGACAATCTATCCTTCGTCACCGGAATCCGTTTCTCGTTCTAAGCAGGAGATTTCTATGTTTCCGAGAAGTTTATTCGCTTTCGCCACCATACTGCTGCTCAGTAGTCCGGCAGTGGCTGGCGAAGTGCGCATGGAGATGCGCAATCAGTCTGGAAGCGAGCGGTTCGTCTATGAACCGGATTTCATCCGAATATCGCCTGGTGACACGGTCGTCTTCGTCCCCATCGACAAGGGCCACAACGCCGTCTCCATCGACGGGTTTGGCGCCGACGGCGATCAGCCGATCAATGTCGGCTTCAACAAGGAGGTATCGGTCACTTTCGACAAGCCCGGCATCTATGGCGTGAAATGCACACCTCATGTTGGGCTCGGCATGGTCGGCATCATTGTCGTGGGCGAGGTTGAGGTGCCGGAGGCAGCGCGGGCGAGCATCGCAAAGCTTCCGCCGAAGGCACGCCAGCGGCTCGAATTGCTGCTCGGACAGGTCGGGCGCTCCTGATGCCCGTCGCCCGAAAAGAGCAGGAGGGGCGCCTAACAAGCGCCTCTCCGCCTCCATCGACGGAGGATAGTCCTAAACTGCTGAATGGTGCGCGACCCGACCGGCGGCGGTTGGGACAGGTGATCAGAGTGTTGGTCGCTGTCGGCGCTCTCAATCTCCTTGTGGGCCTTGGAGATGCCTACGCCGACGCCCCGCCGCTGTCATTGGGAAACGAGATCCAAGTCGAGAACGCCTATGCCACCAGTGGTCCCGTAGGAGGCTCGACGGAAGTTCGGTTCCGACTGGTAAACGAAAGCGGCACAACCGTCGTGCTGTTGGGGGTGAGTTCCCGGATCGCCGAAAACTCAAGACTCATCGCCCGAATCGGAGCCTCGGACACCACTGAACTCCAATCGATCAGCGTGCTTGCAGGGGAAGTACTCGATCTCACGACTTCGCACCTTTGGTATGAGCTGTTTCCTCTACGCAATAAGCTCGAAACGGGGGACGTCTTCGATCTTGAACTCGATCTTGTGAATGCGCGCGTTATGACAGACGTCCACGTTCACTGACTAAGAGGAACCGTAAAATTCGCCTGACAGACGACGTGCGAAGGGATTGTCCGATAAGAGAAATCTACGCATAGAGTATGGGTCGCCGATGACAGAAGAATACCAGAAAGAGAGCATCAGCCTTTCCGGAGCGGTGGCCATGGGCACCGGCGTCATGATCGGTGCGGGGATCTTCGCGCTTACCGGACAGATTGCGCAACTGGCCGGACCGCTCTTTCCGCTGTCGTTCGTTGTCGGCGCGGTCGTGACTGCGTTCAGCGCTTACACCTACATCAAGATGTCGAACGCTTATCCGTCGGCAGGCGGCATCGGGATGATCCTGAAGAAAGCCTACGGGCCGACGACAGTTGCGGCGGGTGCGGCGCTGCTGATGGCGCTTTCGATGGTCATCAACGAAAGCCTCGTCGCCCGGACGTTCGGCACCTACGTGTTGCGCGGTTTCGGCGCCGACCCGAACAGCTTCCTGGTGCCATTGCTGGGCGTCGGGCTCATCGTCTTCGCCTATCTCGTCAACGTCTCGGGCAACCGGTCGGTCGGGCTGTTGTCCATCCTCATGGCTGTGCTCAAGGTCGGCGGCATCGCGTTGTTCGGCGCGGCGGGCCTCTGGGCCAGCGGCATTTCCTTCGAGGCGACGGGTGGGGATACGGATGAAGGCGGTTTCATAGCCTCGGTTGCGCTGTCGATTCTTGCCTTCAAGGGATTCACGACGATCACCAACAGCGGAGCGGAGGTCACGAACCCGCACCGCAACGTGGGCCGGGCCATCGTCTTTTCCATTGCGATCTGCGTTGTCGTTTATCTGCTCGTCGCGTTCGCCGTCGGATCGAGCCTGCCGCTCGATAGAATCGTGGTGGCCAAGGATTATGCACTGGCAGAGGCGGCCGAGCCAGCGCTCGGGCAAACCGGCTTTTACCTGACGGTGGCGCTTGCCGTCGTGGCGACTGCTTCTGGCCTGATTGCGAGCGTCTTCGCGGTCTCTCGCATGTTGGCCATGTTGACGGACATGAAGATGATCCCGCACAGCCACTTCGGCATGCCGGGCGCGATCAAGGACCACACGCTCGTCTACACCGTCGTCATCGCCGGCTTCCTGACAGTGTTCTTCGACCTTAGCCGGATCGCCTCGCTCGGCGCGTTCTTCTATCTCGTAATGGACATCATTATTCACTGGGGCGTCTATCGGACGCTCCGCAAGGACATCGGAGCACGCGGCGGGGTGTTGCTGACCGCGATCGCGCTAGACACGATGGTTCTGGCGGCCTTTGCGGCGATGAAGTGGCAGTCCGATCCGCTGATTGTCGTACTTGGCGTTGTTTGTATGATGGCGGTGTTCGTGTTCGAGCGTGTTTTCCTCGCGCGCAATCCCGCCCCTGAAGGTTCGCACGACCACCATTGAAGTGCTTGAGCTTCCAACGAGTGGACGCCGCAAGCTGAAACGAATTACCGAAAGTCTGGCAGACCATGGAGCACGATCATCATCACGCAGCGCCCGACATACCGGCGCGAGCGAACACTGCAACAGACCCGGTTTGCGGGATGACGGTCGCGATCAAGCCGGACGGACGTCGCGCCGAGTTCCAGGGCAAGACCTTCCATTTCTGCTCGGAGAAGTGCCACACGAAGTTCAAGGCCGATCCTTGGTTCTATGCCTCAGGCCGCGCTGCCAGTCAGAAGAAAGCAGCCCCGGCCAACGTCCAGTACACTTGCCCGATGCATCCCGAAATCGTGCGCGATGCGCCGGGTTCATGCCCGATCTGCGGCATGGCGCTGGAACCGATGGTGCCTTCGGACGAGCCAAGCGAAGAGCTGACGGATTTCACTCGCCGGATGTGGATCTCAGCGGCTGCCGCAGTACCGCTCATCATCCTGACCATGGGCGAACTGGTGGCGCTGCCGGTACGCGACTGGATCGGGCACCAGATGGCCAGCTACCTCGAGTTCGTGCTCGCCACGCCGATCATCCTCTGGGCGGCGCTTCCATTCTTCCGGCGCGGCTGGGATTCGATCGTGAACCGCAGCCCCAACATGTGGACGCTGATCGGCATCGGCGTGGCGGCGGCCTACCTCTACTCGATCGTCGCCACCTTCCTGCCGGGCGTGTTTCCCGAAGAGTATCGGATGGGCCACGGCGTCGGCACCTACTTCGAGGCGGCGGTCGTGATCGTGGCGCTGGTCTTCGTCGGCCAGGTTCTCGAACTGCGCGCGCGCGAACGCACCGGGGATGCGATCCGCGCACTTCTGGACCTCGCGCCGAAAACCGCGCGGCGAATTCTGCCGGACGGCACCGAATACGACGCTCCGCTGGAAAACATCATGGAGGGCGATCGGCTTCGCGTGCGCCCGGGCGATGCTGTCCCTGTCGACGGGACAGTGATCGAGGGGCGATCCTCGCTGGATGAAAGCATGCTGACCGGTGAGTCAATGCCGGTGGAGAAAGGTCCGGGGGATGCGGTGACCGGGGCCACGATCAACAAGAACGGCTCTCTGGTGATCAAGGCCGGCAAGGTCGGGTCCGATACCGTGCTGGCGCAGATCGTCTCGATGGTGTCGAACGCGCGGCGGTCCCGCGCGCCGATCCAAGGGCTGGCCGACCGCGTGTCGGCGGTCTTCGTGCCAACCGTGGTCGTCATCGCCATCATAGCCTTCATCGTCTGGATGATCTTCGGCCCGGAACCCGCGCTAGTCTTCGCCATAGCATCCGCCGTTTCAGTCCTCATCATTGCCTGCCCCTGCGCTCTGGGGCTCGCGACGCCGATCTCCATCACCACGGCAGCGGGACGAGGCGCACAGGCGGGCGTGCTGATCAAGGACGCCGAGGCGCTGGAGCGTATGGCGGGTGTCGATACGCTCATCGTGGACAAGACCGGCACCCTGACCATGGGCAAGCCGAAGCTGACCGACACCGTGGCGCTTGCGGAGGTCACTGAGATTGACCTGCTGTCGCTGGCTGCGGCCCTGGAGCGCGGCTCTGAACACCCCCTGGCAGAGGCGATCGTCGAGGGCGCCGAGGCGCATGACGCCCCGCGTCGGGAGGCCAAGGACTTTGACGCCGTCACCGGCAAGGGCGTACGTGGCAAGGTTGGCGAACGCGGGGTGGCGCTCGGCAATGCCGCGATGATGCGGGAGATGGGTCTGGACACGGCAGCGGCTGAAGCGAAGGCCGACGCTCTGCGCGCCGAGGGCAAGACGGCCATGTTCGTGTCGGTCGACGGCGCGCTTGCCGGCATCGTGGCGGTGGCCGACCCAATCAAGGACAGCACCGCGGAAGCGATCAAGGAACTTCACGCCCAAGGGCTGCGCGTCATCATGGCGACGGGTGACAACGAGCGCACGGCGCAGGCAGTGGCGGGCAAGCTCGGTATCGACGAGGTGCGCGCGGGCATCCTGCCCGAGGGCAAGAAAGACCTGATCGACCAGTTGCGCCGCGATGGCCACAAGATCGCGATGGCGGGCGACGGGGTGAACGATGCGCCCGCGCTGGCCGCCGCCGATGTCGGCATCGCCATGGGAACCGGGGCCGATGTGGCGATGGAAAGCGCGGGCATCACCCTGCTGGGCGGCGACCTGATGGGCATTGTCCGCGCGCGCAAGCTGGCGCGCGCCACCTTGCGCAACATCAAGCAGAACCTGTTTTTCGCCTTCGCCTACAACGCGCTCGGCGTGCCGGTCGCGGCGGGGCTTCTTTACCCGGTCACGGGGATGTTGCTGTCGCCGATGATCGCGGCGGCGGCAATGAGTCTGTCCTCCGTTTCGGTGATCACCAACGCCCTGCGGCTCCGGCGGATAGACCTCTGACCACATAAAACAACGTCCAATCTGGAAAGGTAAACCAGATGACTCAAGACGCTCTTTCGCGGCGCGCGATCCTGATCGGCGGAGCAGCATTGCTGGCTGCATCGCCGCTGGGGACCTTCGCGCAGGGCTTTGGACCGGCGATCCATGTGATGAAGGACCCGAATTGCGGCTGCTGCTCGGCCTGGATCGAGATACTCGGGAACGACGGCTTCGCCGTCACGACCGAGCCGAGCCCCGGGGCTCTTCTGATGCGCTACAAGCTGGACAACGGCATTCCGCAGGAGATGGTCTCCTGCCATACGGGCCGCGTCGAGGGCTACATGATTGAGGGCCATGTCCCTGTCGCCGAGATTCGCCGCCTGCTGGATGAGCGCCCTGACGCAGCGGGCTTTGCAGTGTCCGGTATGCTCTACGGATCGCTTGGCATGGGGCCGGAAAGCGAACGCGAAGCCTATGACGTATTCCTCGTTCGGCGCGGCGGATCGACCGAAGTCTTCACCAGCTACGCTGCCGCCTGACCTTGAAGCTGCAATTTCGCTCCTGATCAGGGGCGAGGACACGTACGCGCCTGCTCCCGCATGACGGCGTAATCGCTCAGCATCTCGGCGATCGCCGAATGTTTCGGCAGCAGATCGAGCTCCTCGGCTGCCCGCGCCTGGAACTCGCGGCTGTACTCGACGACCGGCGGACAGACGGTAGCGATACACGGTTCAGAACCGCCCGTCGCGCAGCCGGTCAGCGAGATCATCGCTATCGCGAGGGCGGCGAGCCGCCGCATCGAGCATCCGGCGCTGGACATCATTGGTCTTCTCCGTGGTTTCGAGGCGCTCCGCCATGCGACCGGCGCGCTCACCGGCGCGTCGGAGCGAGAGCAGGAAAAGGAGCACGGCGATCGCGATGGCGCCGTAGCGCAGGGCCGCCCGCGCCCAAGGGCTGGCGGCAAGCCCGGTGAACAGAGCAGCGATCATCGAAGCCCCCGCTTCCAGTCATCGATGCGGGCGTAGATGGCGACCGCGATGCCGGCGAGGGCCACGGCGATGAACACCCAGCGCAAGGTGTCGAGATAGGGGACGAGCGGCAGGATCGCGGTCTGGGTTTCCGCCAGGACGTTCTGCGCCACCTCGACGCCAGCGGCGCCAAGCGTCGCCACGCCAGCCGCGCCACCGCCTTTCATCGTACGGCTCTCGGCCAGCACCTCTCGCGCAGGCGGGGTCTCTGCCGCGAAGGGCACGGGCCGCGCCGGGAACCGCTCGCCCCACTGCCGCGCGGGGCCGAGATCGACGTGCATGAACCCTGATCGCGGGTAGAGGCCAAAGCCGAGGAAGCCGACCTCCCGCGCCGCCGCCTCAAACGCCGCTGGATCGTGGTTCGCCATGGCAATGTCGAAGGCTGTACCGTCGAGGTGCTTCGAGTGTGGCGCGCCGCCGACGGCCCGGTTGTGCGCCGGGCTCCGGTAGGCCGAGCGGACGATCAGCGGCCTGCCAAGCTGGTCGCGCAGCGCCTGGAGCTTGTCGAGCGCTTCCTCGTTGATGCGCAGGGAGCCGGTGCCCCGGCAGGCGATCTCGGCGGGGGAGAAATTCTTCCAGCGCCATGAGCGCTCGGGCACGTCGCGCCAGTGTTTGTAGGTCATGGTCGTCATCGCAGGTCTCCAGGCACAAAAAAGCCCGCTCCTCGACGAGGGCGGGCGGTGGTCTGATGGGTCGGGCGGATCGGTTAAGGCGTCGGCCCGAAAAGCTTCAGCTTGATGGCGATGCCGGCCATCAGGGCGAGCAGGATTGCGGTGGTGATCAGCCGCACGGAGGTCTGTACGGCGGTCTGTTTCGCGAGGCGGAAACCCGCGAGCAGCGAGCGAAGATCGCGGATGTCCTCGGCGGCATTTTTGCCGTCGAGGCCAACCTCGCGCAAGGCGCGCCGTGCGCCCGTCTCGGCCGCTCGCTCAAGCAATTTTTCCAACATTTCGCCGGACAGGTTTCCGGGAGCGGTTCCGGGCATGGCGAAGCCGTCACGATCGTTGGAACGGATCATTCGGTCTTCCTTTCGTCGAAGGCCAGAGGGACAGGCCGGGCTCATGGGAACAGGCATATGGCCAAGGCATCCTTGTCTGCGCCTGCGCTGCTCTTCAAGGGAATGGATCGGTTTAAAGCCTTCCTTCAGGTCAGCCTTTCCTCCAGTTCGAGTTCGGTAGCGTATCCCTGGAAGTAGCTGTTGCGAATCGGGTTCGTGGCGCGCAGCCGGGCGATGAACACCCGCTCGGCGCGGAACTCGACATCCTCCGGGTCAGGGACAGTGAGCACCTCACCGGACAACCGGGCTTCGCGCTGCAGCGTCAGCAGGGGGCGGTGCGCCTCACCGGCAGAAGCATGCTCCAGCGTCAGACGCATGATCCTTGGCGCGGCGCCATCCTGGAACCGGCTGACCCCGCCAAGGCTCCGGATGATCTGTGTATCCGGCTCGGCCCACAACCCGGCTCCATAACTGTAATTATGCTCGAACCGTACCGCCGGCCCCAGCCACAGCCGGGCGAGATCGAGGAAGCCGTCGGTGCTGGCCCCGTCATCCAGGTCGAAACGCCAGTAGCGTGCCGCCACGTCCGGCGGGGTAGCCAGCATCATGGCGGCATAGCCCTCGCGCCGCCAATTCCCCTGCCAGACATCGAGCCAGCCGGAATCGTAGGCGACGGGGCCGAGCTGCAAGGCAAGCGCGGTACTGGCGCCTTGCAGTTCGCCATCGCCCAGCCGACGGCCATAGAGCTGCAGGCGGGCGAGATGACCGTCCAGCCGTTCGCCGGCAGGACGGCTTCCGAGATCGAGGCCGGTGACGGCAGGCAGCGTGCCCGGCGTGCCTGTGATCACGGCGCCGCCATCGGCGGCGGCCGAGGCATTACCGGCGGCGAAGGCGATCCCGGCCACGGAGCCGGTATCGGCGGCGGGACTGCCGGTGGACAAGGCGGCCTGCTCGACCCCGCCGGTGACGATATAGCCCAGCCTTGCGCCGCCCGCGCCGTGGCGCAGCTCGATACCATTGTCCGTCGTACCGTCATTCAGCCCGGCGATGGCGACCGAGCCGGCGCGCCGGCTGTGATAGGCGGCCAGCAAGGTGCCTTCCGCCATCGAGCCGTCGAGCGCCAGCCTTGCACTGTCGGCGGCGCGGGTGGCGGGATCGCCTTCTGTCGGGATATAGCTGCTGGCGTCCGGCCCTTCCTCGGCCTGCGCGCCCCAGACCAGCAGCCCGCTCGTACCGTCGCCGGCATAGTTGCCGCCGGGATTCAGCAGGCGGCAGGCGGCGAGATAGGACGTCTCCCCGGCGATCGATCCGGTCAGCATGCAGCGCGCCCAGCCCCCGGCCAGCGGGACCAGCCGCGCCGAGAGCGCCGTGCCCGCCCCGCCCTGCGCGGTTGTCGCGGTGCCGGCGGCAAGGTCGAAGGTGCCTTGCGCATAATCGCCGCCGCTGGACAGCACGAGCGCAAGGCGCGTCCGCTCCGCCGGCTTCACGAACAGGCTGAAGGTGACCGCAGCGCCTTCCGTCACGGTGGCGGATTGCGTGATCTGGTGGATGCCGGTGGTGGCGCTCTCGACCAGCATGTCGGCTTGCAGGCTGCCATCCGGCGTGGCGCCGGCGTCGGCGGTGATGGTCGCATTCTGCTTCGTCCAGACGGCATCGCCGAACTGGGCGCTGCGTGCCAGCAGGTTGGTGCGCTCCCCCTCGATCAGGAAGCCGCGCGGCGTGCCGCTGGCCGGCTCATGGTCCTGCCGCCACCCATAGCGCGCGGCCAGGCTCTCCAGCCGCCAGGTGATGGTGGAGCTGCCGGTTCCGGAGACGCTGGCGATGGCGAGGCAGGCGCTGCCGCTCTGCTTCTCGAAGGCGGTCAGCGTGCCGTCGAGATAGCGGCCAGCATCCTCAGGATCGGCCAGTCGCACCGCCTCGCCAGCCCAGAAGGCACGGTCCTTCTGCTGCAGCGTCACCTCCAGCGTGCCGGGCGGATCGAAGCCGTCCAGATTGATGGTCAGCGGCTCGGTCAGCCCATAGCCCTGAAGCCGGCCGTTCCGGTCGAAGCGGGTGGCGAGGCTGGACCGGGTGAAGGCGATGCGCGGATCCTCCGGCCCATAGCCGGTGAAGTCGAGATCGAGAAGCGGTCCCGCCAGGCGTGCATCGTCGCCGGCCCGCACACGATAGCGCGCCGTGGAGCCGGGGCAGCCGGGGGCGGGGGCGGCAACCGCCCCGAACAGGGCGGCCAGGCCGATCGCTTTCGCCTCGCCCAGATCCGCGACAATGGCGGTGTCGGCGGTCCGGTTGCCCAGCGTGCGCGCCGCCTTCGACAGGCGGTCATCCGCCAGTGCCGTTTGCGGCAGCGATTCTGCCCAGCGCCCGCCGGCGAGATCCGCGCGGTCAGCCTCGTTCACCCAGCCGATCAGAAGCTTGCCCATGTCACCCCCAGGCCTGCAGGATCGCGCGTCCCTGCGCGTGGGATTCGGTCACACCGATCAGGATCAGCGGCCGGCCCGCCGCATAGTCGAGGAAACATTCGTCGCGATAGAATATCTCGTCGCCGAGCCAGGGCGCGCCGGCCAGGAGATACTCATCCACAGTCACCTCAAGCTCGACCAGGTCCCGACGCACCGACATCAGCGCCAGCTGCCGCTCCGCCTCCCCATCGGCATCCGTCTCGCTCTCCAGCAGCGTCATGCGGCGCAACTCGGCGGACAGCGGATGCTTCCGTTTCACCGCCGGCGCATCCCGCTGCACAATTCGGTATTCCTCCTTCAGAAAGGCGCGGCGGTCGGCCGAGACGCTCCCGGCCAGCTGGTCGCCTTCCTGTACCGTCCAGTTGCGCCGCCAGCCCAGAACCACGCGATGGTTCGGCAGACCCTGGCCTTCGTCATTGCGCGACAGCAGCCGCACATCCTGGACCTGAGTGCGGTCGAACGTGGCCGCCGGATTGCCCGTAGGCGCTTCCAGCCGCCGGACCGCCAGCTTGCCGTCGCGGGTGAAGTACCAGAAGCCGCCGATGCTCCCGCAGATCAGATCGAAGGCCTCGGCTATCGTCATCTCGCGGTCGATGAACAGGCCGAGGCCGATGCCCGCAGTGGCCTCGTTGAGCGCCTGGAAGCTGGCATGGTCGAGATCGAGGAAATCGACGAGATCGGAACGGGTGACGGCGATGGTGCGCAGCATGTCGGCAGGCTGAGCGGTATAGCTCGACGGGTGCGGCGTGCCGCCGGTGACGATGCAATTCTTCGCCACGTTGCCCAGCTCGATCTGTGCGCCCCAGGCATAGATCGCCGCAGCATCCCCGAGGCTGAAGATGCCGGGCGACACGCTGGAGCCGGAGACGGTCTCGGTCAGGGTGTAACGCCGCCAGGTCTCATCCAGATGGATTGCCTCCTCGGTTGCCGCTTCGATGCCCATGCCCAGCGTGACGCTGCCGATGACGCTGCGCAGATAGATCGAGAAGGTGTAGGGCTGGCCGGAGGTCACGCTGACGCTCTGGCGGAAGCCGGCACCGTCATCGGCGGGGATGTCGATGCGCTCGGCAGTATAGCCGCCATTCGGGCCGATGATGACGTCGTTCTGGACCGTCACACCTGTATCCTTCACCCAGGCCGGATTCATGAACTGCTCCGACCAGAGGAAAAGGTTTTCCAGCCGCTCGCCCGAGACCTTGGCGGTGATGGTGCCGGCCGGGCTGCCGCCCAGCGTGACATGGCCCTCGGTCACGTTCTCCCGGTACTGGCCGGCGGCGGGCGTGCCGGTGACTTTCGACAAGGGCGCGCCCCGGTCATAGAGTTCGTCCACCGAGAAGATCGAGCCGGTATGCGCGCCATAGCGCAGCGCCGCCGTGTTCAGCGGGGCCAGCGGCACATTGTGGCACAGGCCGTAGCACAGGATCTTCGGTCGGCCCCTTATATCCTGCGGCGTGCCCTCGTTGCCGGTCGGGCCGCTGTTGGTGCCGGCGTAAGTCTCGCGCTGGATCGGCACCTCGAACTGCGCCTGCCGGTCGCGCAGGAACAGATGCAGGTGCAAATCGCGCCATTCCGCCTGCGCTGCCGTGCCGGAAAACAGCAGGACAAAGTCCCGCCACCGCCCGCCCGCAGGCCCTCGGAACAGCCTGAACCGGCGACCGTCCCAGCCCGCGCCGGCGAAGCGGTCGAAGAAACGGTCGGCATTGTTCAGGATCATCTCGCCGCCACCGCCCGCCGACCGGCCGCCGATCCGGCCATCCCGGAAGGCGAAGGCCTGAAAGCTGGGAGGTTCGACGATCAGCGGCATGGCCTCGATGCCGGGACGGTCGGGATCGTCCGGTCCGGTTCGCCAGCGACCGGTTGCCACCAGCAGGGTTCTGGCTCCCTCGACCCGCCAGTCGCTGTAGGTGCCGTCACCGGAAACCCCGTGGACATCCAGCGCCAGACGGCGATCCGTCTGGACATAGGCCATGACGACCGCGTCCAGCCGCGCTGCGCCTGATGCCTCGTAAACGGAAACCCGCATGCCGGGCTCGAAAGGCTGGTCCGTCTCCAGGATCAGTTCCGCAGGGCCGGTTCCGACCGTGATCCCGGAGGAGCTGGTGCCGACCAGATAGAGATCGATTTCGGCAAGATAGATCGCATCGCTCATCGGATGGCTATCAGCCTCCCCAGCTGCTGACGCAGGTCGGTCATCTCACGGCGCATCGCCGTCAGCTCGTTGCGCGACTGGCCTTCCTCGCGGCGCACGGTCTCGGCGGAGGCGCTGCCGGCCTGCAGGATGGCCGCGGAGAGTGCCTGCTGCAGCGCGCGGATATCCGCCCGCAGCCCCCTGATCTCATCCTCCGGCATGGCGCTGCTGCTGCCACCGGAGCGGATCATGTCGACCAGCCGTTCGGGCGAATAGATGCGGGCCGGGCCGGTCACTTCCAGTTCCGGCCCGCGCTCTCCGACCAGGCGCAGCCCGCCGGCATGGGTGCCGCCATAGGCGAAGGTGGGGGTGCCGCCAGCCGCGATCAGGGCGGCCCGGTAGGCGTCGCGGAAATCGGAGTCGCTGGCGATGCGGGCCTGCACCACGCCGCCACCGGCGGAGGTCTGGCCGAGGCTCACCAGGATGGCGTCCCGGACCTCGCGTGGCACGCCCTGGATCAGGTCGCCCGACGTGCCGACCGTGGCGCCATAGCTGCCCGGCACATAGCTCACACTGCCACCGCCGGATCCGCCGCCTCCGGACCCGCCAGTGCCGGAGCCCAATTGCGCGTTCTGGATCGCTGCGGCAATCTCTGCCAGGAGGGCATTGGCCTGATCGAGACTGGCGATCACCAGCCGGTCGCCATTCACCAGCTGGTCGAGACGGTCCAGCTCGGCGCGGGTAGCCGCCAGCTGCTGCTCACCAATGGAAAGATGCCGTCCGGCCAGATTCTCGGTGTCGCGCAGGACCTCCTGCACCCGCTCGAAATCCCGGTAATACTCTTCCGACGAGGCATAGAAGGCCCGGCTCGCCTCCAGCAGACGGCGGCTGGATTCCGGCAGTCCGGCCAGCGCCTCCTGATCACCCAGACGGGCCCGGCGTTCCAGATCCTCGAACTGCCGGCGGGCTTCTTCCAGCCGGTCAGCCGGTGATAAGGGCGACAGCGATTGATCCACCAGCAGCCCCTCGCGGGCGCTGCGCAGCTGCGCCGCCAGCCGGCGCCAGCCTTCGACGATGCGTTCCTGCTCGCCCAGGAACTGCCGTGTCGCGCGCAGCTGCGTGTCGATCTGGCTCCGCTGCTCTGCCGACAGGAAGGCCGCTGCTTCACCCATCTGCGACAGCAGCTCGGTCGCCGCGCGGACGATCGGCGCATTGTTCTCGATGGTGCTGTAATACTCGATGACATTGCGCAGCGTCTGCCCGTCCACCCCGGACAGCGCCTCGCGCAACCCGGCATCGCGCAAGGTGCGCAGCGTGCCCAGCACCTGGTCGGATACACCCAGCTCCGCCGCCGTATCGCGGTCCGCCCGGAAGTCGGCCAGCACTTCGCCCAGACCGCCCGTAACCCCGCCATTCAGGCCCATGCCGCGTGCCGTCACGCCACGCACGAAATCACCCGCCACCTTCTCCTGCGCGCGTTCCAGCGCCGCGATCCCGGTCTCTGCGGAAATCCCGACCTCGGCCAGCAGCGGCCCGATCTCCTCCATCAGCGCCGCGATCCGCCGCCATTCCGCCTGCACCGGCGTCAGCGTCTCATAGGTCGCCTGGCGCAGGCCGATCAGGATCTCGACATAATCCCGCGTCGCCTGCGCGGCGCGGCCGGTATCCAGCCCGGCATCGGCTGCGTTCTGGCGATAGGTCTGGATATCCTCCAGCGTGCCCAGCACCTGGTCACGCACCTGCCCCTCGATGACATCGCCCAGCGACAGGGCACCCTGCGACAGTGCCTTCAGGCTGCTCTCGAAACTCTCCGCGAAGCCCAGCAGCTCGGCGCTGCGCTGCAGCCCCAGCTCGACGAAATCCAGCCCTTCGACAACCTTCCGGGCATTTTCCGACAGGCCTTCGGACCGGCGCAGGATCTCCTGCAGCATGCCGGCGGTCAGCTGATCGGCGCTGTCGAACTTGCCCTCATACAACTTGTCGTCGCGATTGACCGACCCGTCCGGATTGGTGCCGAACAGCCAGCCCCGGCGGCCATCGCGGCTGCCCGTTGCGAAATCGATATAGAGACCTTTCGGCAGCTGCGCGCCCAGCGTGCGGGTCAGCTCATCCAGCGAGGCCTCGAACACGCCCTGGATCTGGTCGCGCTCGGACCTCGTCTGGTCGTTCGCCTTGTCCTCGGTCTTGATCAGCCGGCCACCCAGCGGCCCCTGGAAGCTGGCCGTATAGTCCGAGGGGCGAGAACCGAAGAGCTTGCCGAGCACGAAGGGGGCGGCGATCGCCATGATCGGCAGGGCCACGGAGAGCATCGGCGCGATCCCGGCCAGCGGCGCCGCCGCCGCGATACCCATATTGCTGGCGCCACCGGCAACGGCCGAGACACCCAGGCTGGCAGCCGTGGCCCCACCGGCCATGGTGCCGACGGCAGTCGCGCCGAACAGCGAAGGCACGGCGCTGGCCAGCCAGTTGCCGTTATGCAGCATCTGACCGAAATCCCAGGCCGACTTCGCGCCGGAAATGGTGGACAGCATCCCGCCGCCATTGCCCGATACCATGTCGCCCAGCGTCGGCAGGGTGGCGCTGCCGGTCACCGCATTCTTCAGCGGGTTGATGGCCGCCAGCTGGATGAAGCTCTGATACAGCTCCGACGCCATGGCGCGGCCGATATTGCCCATGTCGAGCAGGTCGCGCTTGCCGGTGGCCAGCGCCTGGGTCAGCGCCTCGCCGATCCGGTCGAAGCCCCGCGTCAGGCTGTCGCTGAAGAAACTGCCGGCCTCGCGGGTGCGCGCCAGCTCGTCCTGCGCATCCACCATCTCCGTTGCCAGCTTGCGCGCGGCCTCGGCCGTCAGCAGCGTATCGCGGCGCAGCAGCGCCTGGGTCTGCTGTACCACCTTGTACTCGCGGTCGGAGATCTTCAGCGCCGCCGTCAGGGCGCGGGTCTCGCCGATCTCGCGCGTCGTCGCCTTGACCAGGTCCTCGCGTTCCTTGATCAGGGCCAGCGCGCGCTTCGAGGCATCGGCCCGCGCCTTCTCATCCTCGACAGCGGCAGCGGTCGCGGCCTCGGTCGCCAGCTTGCGCCGGTTCAGCGCCGCCGCGATCTGCCCTTCCAGCTCCACCTGCTGGCGCGCCTGAGGCAGGTAGCGCTCGACCAGCGCGCGCAGCTCCTCCTGGCTGAGGCCGGTCAGGCCCAGCTGGGCGGCGTGCGCCTTTGCCGCCTGCCCGGCGATCTTCAGCGCCTTTTCCTCACGGTCCAGCGCTGCGACCTGCGCCAGGCTGCCCTGGCTGGCCGCAAGATACCGCTCCTCCAGCGCCGCGATCGCCCGCGACAGATCCTCGGCCGCACGGATCGTCGGCTCGGTCTGCGCCGGCGGCGGTGCCGGCGCGCCATCGGGCGGGCCCTGCAGATAGGCGCGTCGGGCTTCCAGGCCCCGGATCGCCCGCTCGACCTTTTCCAGTTCGTCGCGCATCCGGGCCAGCGCGTCCGGATCGCCGAACAGCTGGTCGAACAGACCACCGCCGGCATGTTCCTGGCTGCCGATGGCCTGCCGCAGCCGTGTCGCCCGTTCCTGCAGCTCGGCCAGGTTGCGCTCGACGGTGACGATCGAATGCTCTTCCGGCGGCTCGAAGGCGTCCCACAGATAGCGGGCCTCCTTCGCTGCCGACAGCAGCTTGGTGGCGACCCCATCAATGAGCGGCGTCAACTCCAGCAACGCCACCTTCAGCTTGGTATCCATCACCTGCGCCAGCGTGCCCAGGTGATTCTCCGCTTCGGCGGCGCGGGCCACCATCTCGCTGTCGATCACCAGGCCCAGGTCGCGGGCATCTTGCGCAAAGCGGTCCAGGCCATCCGACCCGTCCTTCAGCATGCGCAGCATCGCCACGCCTTCAGAATCGAACAGCTTGAAGGCGATGCGTACCCGGTCGGCCTCGGTCGGCACGCGCTGCAGCGCGTCCGCGACCTCGCGCAGCAGCTGCTCCGCCGGCTTCATCTGGCCGTTGAAGTCCCGGACCGACACGCCCAGCTCGTTCAGCGCACCCAGCGCCTCGCCGGTGCCGCGCGCGGCCTCGGCCGAACGGCGGATGAAGCGCTGCAGCGCCATGTCGGCGGTGCCGATGGCGATCCCGCTCTCGCTCGCCGCGAATCGCAGTTCCTGTAGCGCCTCGACATTGATGCCCAGCGTCTGCGCGACATCGTCCAGCGCTGCAATCTCGCGCGCGGCGCGCAGGAAGCCGGCGAAGGCCAGCGTCACCGTGCCGATACCGGCAGCGGCAGCGATGCCCGCCGGACCCAGCGCCCCCAGCACCGTGCCAGCCGGCCCGACCCGGGATGCCAGCCCGGCAATACCGTCCCGTGCCGAACTGCTGGCCGTGTTCAGCGCCAGCAGGCCGCGCGTCGGCTCTTCCGTCGCACGCGCGATCTTGCGCAACGCCAGTTGGCCCTCGGTCCCCAGCTCCTTCAGCGCCTTTTCCACGACCTCCTTGTCGCGGATCGACAGCCGGATCGACACGCCCCTCGACTGATTGGCCATGAAACACCCTTCGGACACAAAAAACCCCGCCGAAGCGGGGTTCTGTTACCAGCAAAAAATCAAAAATGGCGATTCACCTAATCGGCCTCACCGCCCCCATTAACTGCGCGCGCGACCGTGCGGTAGAGAGTGTCGAGCGCCCGCTTTTCTGCCCGCGCCACGTCCAGCACTTTCGGCAGCGTCACCTGCGGCAGCAGGATGAAGATCGGCACCGTCGTGCGCCCCCTCAGCCTTGTGTAGGTCCCGGTCCTGGAGCGGGTGACATTGGCCCGGGCGACGCCCCTGCCATCCAGCCGCGCATTATCGGCCACCAGCAGCGAGGGCGCGCCCCGCCGGTACACCAGCCGCAGCCGCTGGCCGTGCCGGCGCTCCCACTCGCCAGGCGTCAGCCGCTTGCCGCCGCTGCCGCGACCAGCCGCATCAGTCGGCACCGCCAGAAAGAAGCCATCACGCGACCGAATCGTCATCCCCTCGTCGAAGGCCCGCACGATTTCCGGCGCCTTGGAATAGACCAGCGCCGCCGGCCCCAGCGTCTGCTTGTGGCGTGGCGGGTAGATCTTGTCCTGCCAGGTCCGCGCCAGCCGCTCGCCCATCCCGGCCCCGGTCACCTGGCCGCGCAGCTCCTGTTTCAATCCCGTCGAAGCCTCGGTGACCCCGGCCCGCAACCTGTCGGCCAGATCGCCCCGCTCGCGGGCCAGAACCTCCATCAGATTGCCTTCCAGCGCCGATCCCAGCCTCATGACCGGTCCTTTTCCTCGAAAGGCCGCACCGCCTCGCTCATCAGGGCGAAAGCGTCCAGCATGATCGCCGCCTGGTCGCCCGTACCGCCGGCTTCCGGCAGATGCCCCACGCCGCCGAGCCCGCCGCCGCGATACTGACCCCACAGCCTGGCCATTGCCCAGTCCTCCGAGGTCAGCCGCAGCACCGGATTGCGGCGATAGCGCCAGCCGGCGATCTCCCAGCAGCTGCCATCGACGGCCCGGCCCTCCCCGTCCATCATCTCGTCGCCGAAATCCCCGGGGCGCAGGGCCGCCACGGCGACGATGGTCAGTTTTTTACCGTCTGCTCCGGGATCTGGTGCATCAGCTCCAGCGCCTTGCGGCCGATCGCCGACACATGCTCCGCCGGCAAGGCCGAGAGGCAGGCCGTCGTCACCCGACCGGCCCGGGCCTCGTACTTGATGGCCAGCCCCTCCCACCCACGCAGGAAAAGCTGCGCCGCCACGATAGGCGCGGTGCGGGTATAGCGCTCCCGCGCCGCCAGCAGAGCATCCAGGTCGGGGAAGTGCCCGCGCAGCTGCGCCGTCATGTCGCCGATCCGCACCTCCAGGGACGCCGGCCAGCGCTCCTCCGGCAGAACCTCCGCCTCATCCAGGATATCCGCCAGCTCCGGTTGCTGCTGCGGCTCGACGCAGAATTCGACGGCGCGGCGCAGAGTGCGCACCACCTCCCCGCCCGCCGGGAAGCGGCAGCCATGCTCGGTCATCGCCGCCGGGAAGGCGGCCCGCTGGAAGGCATCAGCAGCGGCGATCAGATAGACCGGCTCTTCCGGCTCCGCTTCCTTGCGGGCCTTCAGCGCCGCCAGCTCCGCCTCGCCTTCCTCCAGCATCCGCTGGAAGCGCTTCCGGTCAACCTCGCCACCGGCGGTCAGTTCGGTGGCGGAATCGGCTATGACCTCCATCCCCGAGGCAACAGCGCGCAGTGCCTCCAGCTCGCGCTCGCCGCGCGTCACTGCCTCCGCCAGAACCTGGAAGCGCACCGGCGTTTTTGCACTGACCGGCAGCATCACCACACCTGCAGGAAGAGGCCGCTATCCTGCCCCTGGAGAAAGAAGCCGATCTGTTCGGTCTGCACCCCCTGCCGGTCACCCGGCTGATAGGAGGTGTAGAGCGCCGACGGGATGGCGAGGCCGACACGCTGGCCCGGCCGGGCCGCCGAACCGCCGGCCAGGCGGGCGGCGACCGGCTGCGCCGTGCCGTCACGGAAGGCGGTCATCAGATCCCGCGTCGCGACCAGGGTAGCGTTCGGGTCCATCGAACCGGTCATCCGGCGGCGGGTGATGATCGGCGCGTCGAAGCCCTCCTGCCCGTTCGGGTCCGGCGGGAAGATCACCTCATTGCCAAGATCGACCGAGAGGGTCTGCAGGGCGGCGCGGCGCTTGTTCACCAGCATGGCCGAATTCCGCCAGATGCCCGGACGGGTGCCGTCATAGGTAACGGACGGCACCGCCGCATCATCTTTCTCATGCATCAGCGCCGAGATGGTGTAGGTGCAGCGCGCAGCACCGCCGGCGGTCTGCTCGATTGACAGGGTCGCCTTGGCCCCGGTGCAGCGATAGACCACGCCGTCCATGTAGAGCGTAACCGACGCTGCCGGGATCGAGCTGCTTGCCGGCGCATAGCGGATATTGGCCGGGATCGAGGCCACCGTGCTGGCGCTGAGCGGCGTCTCGAAATAGTCCGCCAGCGTCGCTACCCGGCCCGCCGTATAGTCGAGGATCTGGCTGATATAGGGCGCAGCCGGATTGCCCGACAGCGCGACCGGCATGCCGCGATAGAGCTGCGCCGTATTCGCCCAGGGCGCCTGCAGCGTGATGCTGTCGACACCGCCTGCGGTCGCCTCCACCGCGGCGATGCCCCGGCGCAGGGTGACATTCTCCCCCGCCGCCTCATCCACCATCGCCGTGGCGCCGGTTAGCCGCGCCACCACGATGGCGCCAGCCGCCGAGGTCGTGACGATGAACTCGCCATTGTTCGCCTCATTGGCGAAGCCGGAGACATGGATCACTGTGCCGACGGTCAGCGCCGCCAGCCCATCACCGCTGTCGGCGATCTCCGCCGAGGCGCCGGTGACCGAGAAGGTGACGCCGGTAATGTCCGTCCGGGTCTGGGTCGCCGCCATGCCGGCGATGCGCATCAGCAAGTCCCATTCCGGATATTCGCCCGGAACGCCGGGGCCCTTCAGGTAGAAGGCACCGCCGATGGTGACCTGCATGCCGCCGACGATCGGCGCTGTCGAGTCGAGCGAGCCCTGGACCTCATCCGTCTCGACATTCTGCGTCGTCGGGTTGATTGTCGGGGCCTCGACCAGGATGCCGTCGGTTGCCGGATCCGGGGCCTCATAGGTGCCGGGCACCGATTCCTGCTTCAGCAGCAGCGCGCCATTGCGGGTGCGGAGAGTGGCCATATCGGATTACTCCTTCTTGCCGGAGGACGGGGCGCCAGAGGATGTGGAAACGGGCTTGCCAGCGGGTGCACCGGACCTGACAGGCCGGGTGACGGCCTCAGCCCTGGCGGGAGCCGCACCACCGGCAGCAGTGCCAGCGGGCGTCGCGGGCGGAAGTACGGGCTGCGCCGCGGCGGCCCCATCGATCAGTTCATGGCGCAGTGCGCCGCCACCGGGCACAGCGGCCCGGCGGAAGGTCGGAATGGTCATCTGAACCTCCATGAAAAAACCGCGCGGTGCGCGGAGGGTTGGCGGGCGGCGCTGCGCACCGCGCGAAACATCAGCTAAGGCGCGGGTTCGTAAGGATCGCCGTCGTCGGTGGCGTAGATGATGGTCAGGGTGAGTGCAAAGACGATGCCTGCCTCCGTGCCTTCCTCGCGCACCAGCTCCTGCGCGAAGCCGGCCTCCTCGATATCGACGGCAATATTGCCGAGCGTCGTATCAGCCAGCGCCGCCGCCAGCGTCTGGCCATAGAGAGTGCTCGCCGCCGCCCCCAGATCCTCGTCCCGCCCGGCCGCGACATGGCCTTCCAAATAAGCGGTAAGCCGGAAAGGCCAGAAATGCGTAGCCCTGCCCTCGAAATCCGGCTCGTGCCCGCCATCGATCAGGATAACCGCCGGCATCGACTTCCTGTCAGGCCGGCGGCGGCGGTTGCGCGTGACCGTGATGCCCTGCGGGGCCAGGCTGGCCAGCAGCTGCTGGTGCAGGGCATCGAGGCACCGCTCGCGGACAGTCATCTCCGGCATGGTCTACTCCTCATCTTCCGTGGCAGGCACAAGCCAGAGCCGCCACAACAGCCGGTCCGGCTCCGGCCGCTCCGCCATATCGACCCGCAGCGTCTCATCCACACCCCCATCGGCGTCCAGCAGATCGACCAGGTCGTCCTCATCGACCGACGCCAGCTCCGCCACGCGGATCTCACCGATCCGCGTCGTGCTGCCGGTACCGGTCTGCAGCAGGGGGATCGCCGCATCGCCCGTCATCCAGGCCATGCGGCAAGGGGTGGGATCGCCGCCGGCCGCCGGGCGGACCAGGACATCCACGGCCATAAACGGGTCCGCATGGATCGCGGCCAGCATCGAATCCCAGGAGCCACCTGCCATGTCCATACTCATCCGGCATGACCTTTGCGGAACATTCCCATCATCGGATGCCGGCATCAGAAGCTGCCGTTGAGCCGCACCCGGCCGATGGTATCGGATGCACCGCCGCCGACGGCATCCACCGCGACGCCGATCGCCGTATTCCCCGAGGCGGTCTTCGTTGCCACCTTGGCGGTGTTGTCCCAATAGACCTTGTCGCCGACCGCCCAGGCTTGCGACGCCGCCTTGATCAGATCGAAGATGCCGACGAGTGCGGCCTCGACCATCTCGCCATTCACGGCGTTTCCGGCGGCCACACCGAACATGGAGCCGACGAGCATGCCGTCGCCGGACGCGACGTCGTAGGGCGCGGTGAGGGTGATCGTGTTGCCGGGTTGAACGTAGTTCTTCATCGCTGGTGTCCTCTTGAAAAGACGAAGGGCGGCTCAATGGCCGCCCGTCTCGTCAGGGTTCAAATGTCAGTGGTCGGCCCGGCTTATGCACCCGGGTTCTTGTAGAGGCCGCGCCAGTCGATGGCCTTGGCGCCGAAGTCGAGGCGGCACTTGATTTCGACGCCGTCGACGTCGAAGCCGTTGCGCGTCTCGATGTAGGCGCCCTGCTGGCCCTCGAGATAGGCGTACTCGATGGTGTCGATCTGGTTCGGCGAGGCGGCCAGATACCAGGCGGTCTCGCTCGCCGCGTCGAGCCGCGGCTCGGCGATGGGCGCGAGCGTGCGGATGGACTGCGGCACGACGTTGCCGCTCTGCGCGGGTACCAGGTTCTGGGCGACCAGCTGCTCGGCCTTGAGCTCCAGCGATGCCGGCACGATCAGGAAGGCGGGGCGGATGTTCAGCACCGTCTTCCTGTCGAGCCCGGTCTGCTTGCGCATCGCCGCGCGCGCCAGTCCCACGCTGTCCACCCCGAGCGCCGCGCCGGAGCCGGCGAGGTTCTTGTGGGTCGAATGGAAGAGCGCGGTCCCGTCCGCCATCGCCGGGTTGGAGGTGACGATGTCCCAGACCACGTCGCTTTCGAGCTGGGCGATCGAGTTGCCGTACATCGCCGGGATCCGGGTGAAGGCGTCGAGATCGTCGTTGATCAGTACCTGCCGGGTGATGGCAACCACGCGGCCGTAGGTCTCGATGCGGTAGCTCTCCTTCGATTCGCCGAGCGTGCCGCGCTTGAACTCGCCGCTCTCGCCGACCTTGAGAAGCTGGGGCGCCTCGCCGAGCTGGACCCGGTGCATGGCCTTGAAGTCGGTGGCGAGCACCTGCCGGCAGAAGAGGGGGAAGGTTCGCGGATAGGCCTCGTATGCCTGCCGCAGCGTCTTGTTCGTGACCGCCGCGAGGATCTCGGGGAAGTCCGAGGTCGAGTGCAGCGCGCGCGTCGCGACCTCGTCGCGCGAGAGGCCACGGGTGCTGGCGCCCGCCGTCTCGAGGCTTTCGCGGGCGAGCTCCATCAGCGTCATGCCGCGGTACTCGCGCGCCGCATCTTCCAGCGGGAAGAGCGTCGGACTGTAGCGGTGCAGGAGCGCGTTCGAGATCGCCTCGCGCCGGGTGACCGTTGCGTCGCGCCCGCTGAGCGGGATCGAGACATGGGAGAAGGTCCGGGTCTCGTCGGCCCTGGCCGCGACCTGGTCGAGGATCAGCCGACGCGCCTCGTCGATGGACACACCGCGCCTGATCAGATCATCGGCGAAGCCGCGCTCGAGATGGAGCTTGTCGGCGAGGCCATGGATCGTGGAGACACGCTCGCGCTCCTGCGCACGGACCTCAGTCACCAGTGCGTCCGTGTCCAGGCTGCGGGTCCGGTCTTCGGGCGCCGGGTCGGGCGCGGGCTTCGGCTGGCTGCGGGCACTTGTCTCCTTCGGCTTCTGCCGGAGTCCGGCGTCCTTCGCCTCGGTGGCGTTGTCCGTGGGCGTGTCGGTCGCATCGCGGGTCGTCGCTTCGATCTGATCGGTGTCGTGCATCACATTGGTCCTTTGCTGGGTTTGGCCTGCGGCGCTGCGATGCAGGACGCAGTCATGGAGGTTCCGGTTGGCGCGGAAGCCGGCGGCGGGATCGGCGCCGACGGGAACGGCGGAAATCTCGAACGGGGTCCAGTCGACGGCGCGCCAGAGCTCGCGGCCGCCCTCGGGCTTCGAGACCTCGTAGCGATGGACCTGGTAGCCGATGGAGACCGCGCGGATGTGTCCGGCCTCGATGTCCCGCCAGATGTCGCCGACCGCATCGCGCTCGGATATCCGGATTCGGGCGATGCCCTGGCCGTTCTCGATCCGCGCCGAGCCCGGCACGACAGAGCCGATCACCGCTTCGAGATCGCCCGCATCGTGCACCTTCAGGAACGGCGCGCCGTTGTTCAGCCGTTCGAGCCGCACATGGTCCGGTGCCATGCTCAGCTCCTCGTCGTGCGGCTCGCCGAAGAGCGAGATGCGCCGAACCCGAGCGCCGGTCGACCAGACCACCTCGACGCTTCGCGTCTCGGGATCGATCGTGTTCGGGGCGAGTTCGGCTGCCCGGCGCAGGGCCGGCAGTTCGATGGTCTGCTCCATCATGGTTTCCTCGGATCAGGTCTCGTCGCCGTCCGGGGCATCCGGATCGGTCGCGGGGTCGGGTTCGGCCAGGGCGCTCGCCTGCGCGCTGCCCGTCTTGGTGACGCGGCGCGGGTCGCTGTCGAGCACGAGACCCAACGCGTCGAGCTTGGCGTTGGTGGCGGCGATCTCGACCAGAACCGCGTCGGGGTTGCGGCCCTGCCGGGCAATGGCCTCGGCGAGCGTCATGGTGCCGGAGCGGATGGCGAGCAGATCCGCCATCGCGTCCTTCTGCGGATCGACCGCCTCGAACTTGGGCGGCGACCATTCGACCGGCACGTCCGGCCTTGGGATGCGGTCTGCTGCCCAGGCCGCTTCCGTGAACCAGCGCCAGACCGGCGCGCAGAACATCGGGATGAAGAGCTGCCACTGCACCGCGTCGATCATCCGGCGGAACTCGACGAGCCCCGCCCGGATCGAAGAGTAGTTCACCTGGGAGAGATCCCCGGTCAGCAGTTCGTAGGGCACGCGGAACCCCGCCGAAATCGTGTGCAGGCTCGCACGCTTGTATTCGCCGTAGCCGCCGGTCGCGGACGGTTGGTTGAAGCGGATGTCCTTGCCGCCGCGGGCATAGGCGATGAGTCCCGGCTCGAACTGCTCCACCCGGTTGCCATCCGCGTCGACCACCGCCGGCGCGATCCCCTGCTGCGCTTCCTCGTCGCCGAAGACGATCGCGGTGACGCAGGCCTCGGTCTTCTTGCGGACGATCTCGGCGACCTCGTAATCGTCGAGGTCGCGAAGCGCGCGGATGACCGGCGCGCCCCAGGGCACGCCGCGCGCCTGCGTGCGCTGCTTCTCGTAGACATGGGCGATCTCGCTGGCCGGCACCGCCCGGCTGGTGAGCCCGCCCGTCAGGCTGAGCGTGGCGTCGCCCGGATGGGCGCCGAACAGCCAGTAGGCCCGGCGACGGCCGAGCGCGTCGAACTCGATTCCCTGGACCGCCTGCCCGGAGCCGAGCGCCCCGTTGCGGGTCGCGTCGAGGAAGTCGGCCTCGAGCAGTTGCAGCTGCACCGGCGGCATGACCCCGTCGCCGAGGCGCCGCGGGCGGCGGCGCACCAGCACCTCGCCCGCCTCGACCATCTCGCGGCAGGCGAGCGTCTGCAGCCCGTAGAAATCGAGCTGACCATCGGCATCGCAGTCCCGCGCCCAGATCTCGAACAGCCGGTCGACCTCGCGATCGAGCGCGGCGTCCCCGCTGGCGGCGCGCGGCATGATGCCGGCGCCGACGATATTGTTGACCAGCACCGAGACCGCCTTGGCCGCATGCGGGTTGTTGCGCACCAGGTCCCGCATCCGGTCGCGCAGCAGCGCGCCCGCCCGACCGATCTCGGCGTCGGCCGAGGATCCCGGCGCGTGCCAGCCATCGGTGCGCCGGCCGCGGGCCGCGCCCTCATAGGAGCGGGCGAGCCCCTCGAAGGCCTGCCGCGCCAGGACGCGCCGGGTGGCGGCCCGTGGCGCGACGGTCGCGATCGCCCGGTCGAGCCACGATACCATCAGCGGTCCCCGCGCGCGAAGCCGGCGAAACCCGCGATGGGGCGGTTCGCCGCGCCAGCGATCTGGCGCTCGATGGTCCGTATGCGCCCGAGCAAATCCTCGGCGGAACCGTATTCGACGGTCTTGCCGTCATAGCTCACCCGCGTGGTCCCGCTCGCATAGGCGCGCCGGAGCGCCGCCAGCTCCGCTTCCGTCCAGTCAGCCATGTCCTATTTCCCTGTCGAGCCAGAGCCTGTCCTCGGTCGGGCCTCCGGCCCGACCCGGGGGGCTCTCCGCGCCTCTTGCTCAGAGCCATCCTTCACGACGCCCGAGCCAGTCGGAGCGGCGCTTGCCTTGCTGTTGCGATGCCGGACGCCCGATCATGCCGGCCGGCGTATCCATGCCGGTCGGCACGCCGAGCTGCGCCTCGAGATCGGCCCATGTCGCCTCGGGCCAGCGGTCCGCGCCCGCGATCCAGGCGGCGGCGCGCGCGTAGATCCGGCAGTCCAGCGCCTCGTTGCGTTCGCGCAGCTTCTGCCATTCGAGCTTCGCGAAGCCACGCCTGTTCCTGACCGTCACCAGCTGCTCGGCGGCAAGCTGCCTGATCCATTCGGTATCCGCCCAGCCGGGCAGATGCACCGTGCCGGGCGGAAACGAAGCACCCTCGTTCAGCTCTTCCGCCGTCGGCCGGGCCAGCCGCAGGAAGCGGTAGGTCTCGGTCTTGAAGGTCGAGGTGGCCACGGTCCAGAGACGCGCGCCCCGGCGCAGGCGTTTGCCGCCCGCGGTCGCATCCACGAAGGTCGGCCCAGAAACCGGGCTTGCCCGGTTGAAACCCTCGAGCCCCTTGACCGGCGCCACCTGCGCGAAGCCGACCGAGCGCGCCCAGCCGTAGACGGCGGCCGTCTCGTAGCCCGTGTCGATGGCCAGCCGGGCAAGCCCCAGCTCCGCGCCGCCCGCATGCCGCCAGCTGCGCCCCAGAAGATCGGTCAGAGCCTTCCAGCTCTCCGGGCGCGCGGGCCCGCCTCCGATCACGACATGATCGACGAGCCAGCTCTCCAGCCCGCGGCCCCAGGCCCAGACGTCGATCTCGATCCGGTCCTTCTGAACGTCGGCGCCGGCGGTCAGGAACAGCCCGCCGGCGGGCACGATGCCTACCGGCCAGTCCTCGCGCCGCTCGGCGATCCGCTGCCAGTCCGGGGCGTCGCCGGTCTCGATCCAGGTCTCCCCGAGCACCGTGTTGCAGAACACGCGCTCGGCCTCGTCCGAGCCCTTCGCGGTTTCCTTGTCCCGCGCGATGTCGGCCCAGCTCTTCCAGCCCGGCGGCGAATAGAGCGCCGAGAGATGAAACCCCACCGTCCGCGCATCGCGGGCCTCGGCTGTGGCCCTCCATTCGCCTGCGGCCAGCATCGCTGGCTTGTGGTGCTCCTCGATCGGCTCCTCGCAGGCATCGCATTGGTATGCCGCCGTCTCCGGTTTGCCCTTCTCCCAGCGCAGCCGCTCGAACCTGAGCCACTGCATCTCCCCGCAATGCGGGCACGGCACGAAGAAACGGCGCTGGTCGCTCGCCTCGTATTCGCGTTCGATCCGGCTCACGCCGCGGATCGTGGGCGTCGAGACCAGGAAGACCTTGCGCCGGTGCGCGAAGGTCAGCGACCGCGCCTCGGCGAGCCCGACCGGGTCGCCTTCCTCGTCGGCCGAGGCCGGATAGGCGTCGACCTCGTCGAGGAAGACGTAGCGCGCCGGCATCGAGCGCAGTCCCACGGCCGAGTTGGCGCCGGTCAGCACCAGCACGCCGCCCGGGAAATCCTTCGACAGCTGCGTGTTGCCGCTGTCGCGCGCCCGCGCCGGGCGGACACGTTCCTTCAGCGCCGGGCTCTCCTCGATCAGCGGGTCGATCCGCTGGCGCGAGTTGCGCTTGGCCAGCTCCACCGTCGGCTGGACGGCGAGCATCGGCCCCGGCGCATGGTGGATCACGAAGCCGATCCAGTTGTTGCCGGCCTCGGTCGCGCCGACCTGCGCGGCCTTCATGAACACCACCCGCTGCGTCGGATCGCCGGGCGAGAGCGCGTCCATGATCGCGCGCATGTAGGGCGTGCGTTCGGTCCGGTACCGGCCGGGCTCGGCGCTTGCGCGCGAGCTCAGCCAGCGATGCGTGTCCGACCATTCCGAGACGGTCAGCCAGGGATCCGGCGTGAGGCCGCGTCCCCAGGCCCGGAGCAGATCTTCAGCGCCGTCGAACCGTGTGACCTCCTCAGAGGGCGATCCGGGGCTGGGCGAGTTCCTCGAGATGGGCGCGGACATGGGCCTCCAGAACCTTCTGCATGGCCGCCGTTTCCGTCCCCAGCTCCGCCGCCATCAGCGCAGCCACCCGCGCCGGCCAGTTGACCCACGCGTCGCGTTCCTCGCGCGCGAGCCGGAAGACCAGCGCCGTGGCGCGGTCGCGGTCGACCAGCTCGCCCTTCAGCCTGGCCAGCCGGATGCGCCGCTCCTGCGCCTTCAGCACCTCATGCGCCGTCTTGGCCTGCAGGAAGGTCGTCCCGCCGCCGGTGACCGGCGCGGCCATGCCCTGTTCCCGCAGCGTGTCGCCGACCGCCGAGACCGCCGCCTCCGGCACCGGCTTCAGCTTCGGCGTTGCAGCCCTCCTGGTCTTCGACGGATCGGTCGTCTCGGCCCGCCGCCTGTCAGAGGCCGCGGCGTCGATGCTGCCATCGGCATGCAGGACCAGCCGGCCGGCGGCCTTCGCCTTCTGGATCGCGCCGCGCGACAGCCCGACATGGGCGGCGTACCGGCGCTCGCTCATGCCCTGCATCGCCAACCCGATCATCATTCAAAGTCAGTCGCTTATGTCGTTGATAAGCCTCCGGGATAGAGCGAACGTTCATCCCAAAAGGACGATGCAACTTACCCGGAGCCACCATGATGACGACCCGCCTGAACCCGATCACCACCCCGCGCTTTGAGCCCCGCGCCGAGAAGGCCCGGCGCAACCGAGAGGCCGCGCTCAACGCCTTCATCGGCAAGAAGGCGGAGATCGACGAGATGCTCGCCCGCCTGCAGGCGCTCAGCGACGACCACTTCAACGCCCACCCCGACGAAGTGAACTGGGGCCATGTCGGCACCCTCGAACACTACGCCAGCCTTCTGAAGCGCATCACCGACAGCGCCTTCGGCGAGGGCGAGCACGCCCGCTGATCTCCGGCGCTCCCGGAACTCCCGCCGCGCCCAAGCGCGGCTCGGGGTCATAGGAGGGCCGCGACGGTCGCGGCCCCGAAACCGGAGACCCCAGATGACCAAACTTTCCGACACCCAGCTCGTGATCCTCAGCGCCGCCGCGCAGCGCGAGGACCGCAACGTCCTGCCGCTGCCCGGCAGCTTGCGTGGAGGCGCCGCACAGAAAGTGATCGGTGCGCTCATGAAGCGCGGGCTGATCGCGGAGACCGTGACGGACCAGCGCGCGAAGGCCGACCCCGCCCTGAACCGCATCTGGCGCAACGACGAGGACGGCTGCGCCATCCTCCTGCACATCACCGAAGCAGGTCTCGCGGCGATCGGCATCGAGCCGGAGCAAACGGATGCCGGATCAGCGTCCAAGGCGCACACACCGCGCACCGGCACGAAACAGGCGAAGCTGATCGAGATGCTCCGTGCCGAGGGCGGTGCCACCATCGACGAGATCGCGGCCGTGCTTCAATGGAGGCCACACACCGTGAGAGGCGCCCTTGCCGGCGCGCTCAAGAAGAAGCTGGGCCTGACGATCACCTCCGAAAAGGTCGAGGGGCGCGGGCGGGTCTATCGTTTGGAAACCTGACCTCGCCTTATATCTGGGCCGAAATCACGCCGATAAGGTAACGGACGACAAACATGGCCGCCGCTTGCATCGAGCGGCGGTCTTGTCGTTCCGAGCCGGATTGCCTCGAACAGCCGCCGCAGGGCAAAGGAGCGCGCGATGCTCACCACCGTGAACACCGCGCCCATCTTCAGGTTCTGCCCCAGCGTCGTGTGCAGCCCGAAGACCGGGAAGATCAGGATCTGCGTCACGACGGCGATGCCGTATCCGATCATGACGTTGGCGACGGACTCGACCAGCGACATGAGGCGGGACTGCTTCATGCCACGTCCTCATCCATCTGCCAGCAGTTGATCTGCGAGAGTTCGGAGCGCATGCGCCGCGACCAGCGGGACCACTCCGTTGCCACAGAGCCGAAGCCGGTCCACCCGGTGGGCCAGCCCATCAGCGCCTCAACGAACAGCGGGTTCAAGGTCCGGCGCGGGTCGGAGGTATCGTGCCCAGCCGCTCGGCCTTCACTTCGGCGAAGGTTCGACCGTCGCCGTCGAGGGTCGCGTTCTTGCCGGTCCCGGCCTGCCAGCGCTCGATGGCGACATCGACATAGGCCGGGCTGATCTCCATCGCGAAGACGCGACGGCCGTTGGCCTCGCCCGCCATGATCTGCGACCCGGAGCCCGAGAACGGCTCGTAGCAGAGCCCGCCGCGGGCAACGTGCTGGCGCATCGGGATCCCGAAGGCATCGAGCGGCTTCGGCGTCGGGTGGTCGGGCCTTTCGTCCTTGGCGAAGGACGGCATCTCCCAAGTGGACGGCAGCGTTTCCTCGGCCACCTTCGGCGGGCGGTTAGGGCGGCGCCAGCCCATGAAGCAGGGCTCGTGCTTCCACAGGTAGTGAGAGCGGGTGAGAACCCCACGGTCCTTCACCCAGATGATCTGCTGATGGACGAAGGCACCAGCCTTCTCCCAGCAGGCCTCCAGCATCGCCTGGCGGCGGGAGGCGTGCCAGCAGTACCAGGCCGCGTTTTCGGTGATGGCCTCCGCTACGGCCGCTGCGATGAAGCCGTCGTAGAGTTCGGCTCCCTGCGAACTGTCGTCCCAGGTGGTGCCGTAGGACGCGGACCAGTCCTTGTTCCGCGTCGGATGGTTCGAGCCGTCATAGTCGACGAGATACGGCGGATCAGTCGCGAACAACACTGCGCGCTCACCATTCATCAGGCGGCGCACATCGTCGTGGCTTGTGCTGTCGCCGCAGAGCAGGCGGTGGTCGCCGAGGATCCAGAGATCGCCCGTGCGCGAGGCCGGATTGCGCGGCGGCTCGGGGATGGTCACCGGAGGCACGGATCCCCCGGCGCCACCTTCTTCTTCACCGTGCCCGTCCGCGTCGAAAGCCAGCAGCTTGTCGAGCTCGCCGTCGGAGAATCCGACCAGCGACAGATCGAAGTCATCGGCCAACAGGTCCTGCAGCTCGGCCGAGAGCAGCGCCTCGTCCCAGCTGCCGAGTTCCGTGAGCTTGTTGTCCGCGATCCGGTAGGCGCGGCGCTGCGCCTCGGTCAGGTGTCCCAGCACGATGACCGGCGCCTCGGCAAGCCCGAGCTGCGTCGCAGCCAGCACGCGCCCGTGGCCGGCAATCAGCTCGCCATCCTCGCCGACGAGGCACGGCACGGTCCAGCCGAACTCGGCCATGCTGGCGGCGATCTTCGCGACCTGGTCGGCTCCATGCACCTTCGCGTTTCTCGCGTAGGGTTGCAGGCGCGCAAGCGGCCAGGTCTCGATCCGCTCGGGAGCAAAGGCGAGGGTCATGCAGGTTCCTGTCGATGGTCGAGTGGCATCCGCCGGGTGGACTCCGGCACGGCGGAGTCCACCGGCTTCCGGCTGGACTCCGGTATCCGCTGGGTATCCACCTCGCGTGGCCGGTCAGATGTTTGAATTCACAAGGATTTCAGGTGCCGGGGGTGGACACCGGACTCCGGTGGCTTCCCAAAAATCCGGCCCTGTCGCTGGCGAAATACCGCGCCAAGCCCTCCCGAATACAGAGTCGCCAGGAAGGACCCGGAAACTGCCGCAGATTGACCTACGGCAGATGCTCGCTGGATGCAAAAGGTCAGAGACAATCCGCAAAGCAAAGGGGAGAGCGAGCTTCTCAGCACACTCTCCCTACAATGCCTTCAGAATAGATTGATCCTGTTGCAAGTGTCCAAGGAAAAAATGTTGCAACACATTGGACTTATTGCGCATTCAGCCGCGCCGCGATCTTGGTCAGCGCCAGCTGCCAGCGCCGCCACGCCGTGGTGCGGTCGCATCCGAGCTCGCCGCTGATCTGCTTCCACGGCACTCGGGCGGCGCGCGACCAGACCAGCCGGCGCTCCTCCTCGTTGACCCAGAGCGCCCAGTTGAAGGTCTGCTCGAGCCGGGTGATTGCTGCGGCCGAAGGACAGATACGCATCGGCTGCGGCTCCATCATCGCGATCTCGCGGTCAGTGCGCACGATGTCGGGCCATGTGTTGAAATAGCCCCGCACCTTGACAGGCGGCAGCTTTCGCAGGGTACGGAACGCCTCTTCGAAATGATCGGCTACGCAGTCGGCGGTCCATTCGCGATCAGCCATGGCGCGCCTCCTTAGCCGAGGGACGTGGGCCGTAGAGCTTCTCGCCCAGCTGCCGGACCAGTTCGCGTTCGGGCCAGGTAAGGCGGCCGTCGTCGGCCGAGACGGCGAGAACGCCTTGTTCATGCCAGCCCTCGCGCTTGACCTGCTCGGGGTCACGGCGCTGGCCACCATAGCCTTTCGGGAACCACCTCATGCGACACCTCCCTTCGTCTCGATCGCCCAGAGCAGGATGGCGATGGCATCCGCCTCGTTGTCGTCGGCCGGGTTGAAACCGCGGGCGCGAACGGCGACGACCATGGTGGCCTTATCAGCGTTGCCCTTACCGGCGGCATGGCGCTTGATCGTCCCGACAGGGACGCCCTGGTAGGAGATACCGCGCAGCTCGGCCCATCCGGTCAGCGTGGCCATGAGCCCGCCATAGATGTGGCTCGCGTCGGTGCCGACGTGGCGGCGCACCTCCTCGAACCAGATCGCGGCAATGGGTCCCGACAGCCGGTCGATCTCGGTAAGCCAGTTCGTGAAACGCAGATAACGCATCCCACCGCCGTCGAAGCGGCCGGGGCGCAGCGAGACGGTGCCGCTGGTGATTTGGCCGTCATGGCCGCGCATCGCCCAACCGGTCGTGGTGCCGAGGTCGAGCGCGAGGATGCATTGGTTGCGGCGGGCGTCGAGCGGCAGCGATTCAAACCTTGCGCCGTCGCAATTGGGGATCAGAGTCGGCTGAGCCATGATGGGTCTCCTTTGCCGGTGGCCTGTGGTGGTGGAAGACAACGGCGGTCTGGTGCTTGGCGGTACGGTGCCGCCGTCGTCGGATGGGGAAAGCACAACAGGCCGTCACGGCGGTGCGCGCGGCTGGCCCGGACGTATGGGAGGAGTGGGCAACCCTGTGGGGTGGCCCTCCCATACGTAGTATGGGGGTTTGACACCTAACTGTTCCGAGGCGTTCAAGTGGCTGAAATCATTGCGGAATAAGACTTCATGAAGTCTTCGGGCATGAGTCAGGGACCTGACTCTTATTTGCCCGTAATCTATTGATTTCATTGAGTAAACAGTTCGCGCCGTCATATGAGTCAGGCCTCACTCATATGAGTTAGGTCGTCCTCGAGCCCCTCCGGGTAGACCCAGACGGCAGGGTTTTCGACCTGCAGGCAGAGCCCGGATTGGGGGCACTTGAAGTGGCTGGGCAGGACCGGACGGGCGGTTGTGTTGACCTCGCCGGTGTCCGGATCGACCTCCTCGACGGGCGCGCCGAACTGCATGCCCTCGACGCAGAGGTAGCCGAACCGCGACCGGGTGACGGGGAAGCCGAACCCCGAGGGGTCGCGCAGGAACTTCACGAAGCCCTTGGTTGCCAGCACGCTGAGGCGCTCGCGGATCGTGTGCTTGCTGCCCAGACCGCCCCGGTTCTCGAAGGTCTCGGCGAACTGCATGGCGGTGTAGAGGCGCTCGCTGGCCGCCTCATCAAGCAGCATGCCGAGGATGACATCGTGTTTGCGCAGCCGCTCGGCATCGAGCCTGGCGCCGACCTCCTTGCGCACCAGACGCTCGTTCAGTGGGTTCAGCTCGACCCATTCGCCCTTCTCCTTGTCGATCAGCTTCCCAGGCAGCGCAGGGCCGTTCCGCAGCTCGATTTCCAGCCTGCGGACGGTGCTGTCATCGTCGGGCCGGTGCATGAGCAGCCCCGAGGTATAGAAACCGCGCAGCGCGCTTGCGCCGGAGAGCGCGAGGAAGGGATCGTCCTTGACCTGATGCCTGGTGGCCTTGCGGGTGTGGTGGGCGAGGATGACGCCCGCGTCCGGATTGACGGCATCGCGGAGAAGCTCCACCCGGTCCTTAAGGAAGAACATCATGGCGCTGTTGTCGTTTTCGCCTCCGCCCTCGGGGCCGCCATCGAACAGGTTGCGGATCGGGTCGATGACGATGATGTCGGGCAGTGCGTCGGGGAATGCGGCCCGGATCGCCTCGGCCACGCGGGCGACGCCCTCCGCGTCGAGCAGCAGCTTCAGCTTCGGCGTGGCGACGAAGGTGTCGCGCGCGGCGGCGATCACGGCGGCAGACAGCGCGATCTGCTGCATGCGCTCGCGCAGATAGTGATACTGGATCTCGGCCTGCAGGTAGAATACGCGCAGCGGCCGGGGCGGCGTGAACCCGAGGAACGGCACGCCTGCCGCCATGTGCACGAGCCAGGAGATCAGGAAGTCGCTCTTGCCGACCTTGGGCGCGCCGCCCAGCACCAGGAGCCCGCCCGGCGTCAGCACCCGCGGCCCGATGATGTCCTCCGGCATCGGACTGGTGTCGTCGAGCAGCGCGCCGAGGCTGAAGGTCTGCAGCGGGCTGGCCGGGGCGTGGACATGGGCTGCGCGCAGGAGCGGCGGACCGTTGCGCTTCACATGCAGCGCCCAGAGCCGTTCCGCTTCGGCCTGTAGCCGATCGAGCGGCCAGGACGGGCGCAGCATGGCGGTGTTGTAGCCGCAGATCGCCTCCCAGCCCGTGAAGGGGTCGAGGCGGCCCTCGTGAACCAGGCGGATGTAATGGCCGATGGCGGCGCTGGCTCCCTGGAACCGGGACCACTCATCAACCGCGCCCTCGCGCACCGGCGTGGTGAGCACCGCGTCGATGCCGGGCTTGGCCTGCGGGGCCGAGACGTCGCTGGCGAAGCCCACGCCGGGAAGCGGCGGCATCGCGGCGACTTGTTCGGCGAACTCCGCAAGGTCCGCCTCGACCGCGCGATATTCACGGATCTGCACGAGGCGTTGATGACCATGCTTGTGATAGACGGTGCCCGGCACCCGAATCGGCTGGTGTGCCGAGCGGAAATGGGTATCGCCGCCGACCTTCACGGCGATCTCGCCCCGCAGGCGGCAGAGGGTGGCCAGCTCTTCGCTCTCGGCGGGTTCGGTCAGTTTCCACCAGACATGTAGCTTCGCCGCGCCCTCGGGCGTGCGCCCGCCGCTTTCGATGATGAGCGTCGGCGGGCCGAGGTGGCGGGTGACATGGTCCAACTTCGCCGGGATGTCGCCCGCGTCGAGATCGACGACGATGGCCTGCATCTGCAACACGTCGGCGGCTCGGGCCTGACCCTGTTCGGCGACCGTGCCGGGGATGACATAGACCGCCGCCCCCTCGCGGTTCGCCCACGCGGCGAAGGTCGCGAGTTTCCCTGGTGCGGTGTCGTCGGCCGCGATCCAGATGTTGTGCGGCTTGCCGTCCCGGCCCTGACCCTTGTCGACGAAGCCGCGAAGCGGGATCAGCCCCTCGCACCAGCTGAAGACCGTGTCGAGAAAGAGGGCGATCTGCTCGGGATCGGAATCGCAGCCGAACGGGTTCTCGGATGGCGGCCCATCGTTGAAGTCCATCCACGGGTTGAAATGCAGGATGCCGTCGTCGCTCATGGCTCGAGCCTCCAGCAGCGCTCGAGCCATGAGCAGAAGCGGCACTCGAAGTAATCGGGCGTGGTGGCGACGCGCGGCAGGACTTCGCCCGCATCGGTCGCCTGCAGGATCCGGACACCGCGGTCGGACATGCGCTGCGCGAGATTGGCGTCGAAGGGGACGAGCTCGTGGTGGAGCTCGGCCGTGTCCTTGTTGATCGCGGTGAAGAGCGCGGGCGCATCCGAGAGTCCGGGGACTGTCCCCTCCATGTAGGCCTGGTAGAGCGCGATCTGGGCGGCGTAGACCGGCTTAGACTTCGTGATGCCGTCCTTCACGCAGGCGCGCCAGTTCTTCGCGTTCATCGTCTTGCATTCCCAGAGAGCGGGAACGGCGAGACCGAGGTCCTCGGGTCCGGTAGCGATGATGCCGTCGACATGACCGCGGATGCGCCCGCCGGCGACGGAGAAGCCGAACTGGCCGCCATCGGGCCGGTTGCCCCTGCGCGTGTAGAGGTCGAAGCCCGCGTCGCGCAGCCAGGCGACCGCCAGATCCTCGAGCGCGTGGCCGATAGCGAAAATGCGCAGCGACTGGCCCGAGAAGTCCTTGCCCTCGTCCTTCGGTGTCGCCGTGAACTCGAACTGCAGGGCGCGCTCGCAGGCATGGCCGAGGCGGGATCCGCCAAGGTAATCGCGGCGCGGCCGCATGGCCTGATCGGCGGTGAGCGCCCGATCCACGGCAGCATTGACCCGTTCGGCGAAGCTGGGCCGGTGATTGTAATCGAGGGTCAAAATGGCACCTCCGCCGTCTGCACCCAGGCGATGTCGGACATGGCCTCACGGAAGCCCTCGACGGCTTCCTCGATCAGCGCGCGCACCTGTGCCTCGGTCAGTTCGGACAGCGGGGTGGCCCAGCCGATCTCGTCCATCAGCAGCGCCACGCGCTGCATGGTGGCGGTGATCGCGGCGCGTTCTTCCTCGGTCAGGTCAACCATGGCGAAACCCTCCCGTGCCAAACGCGTCCAGAAGGACTGGCAGGGAATCGAGCAGAACCAGACCGGCGGCCGGGGTCGTTTCGACCGGCGCGGATCGAACCAGCCAAAACCACGGGTGGGTTGCCGGCAGACAGCACAGAGCATTCCACGCGGATACCAGAGCCGCCACCGGTCCGCGGCGATGGTGGGGGTGGCAGGTGTCATCGATCATGCCGCCCTCCGTTCGGGGCTTGCGGCCGTGTCGATCAGCTGCCGGATGGCGCGCTTGTTGAAACCGAAGGTCATCAGCGCCGAGGCGCGATAACGCGTCAGACCGAAGTCGTGCCGGCACTCGGGCGGCAGGTACTGGAGCTGTTTCTCGGTCGGCGGCTGGCGTAGCCAGGAGCGGGTCTTGAAGGCGCTCTCGTCGGTCTCGTGGGTATTCAGCCAGTCGTCGGCCTGCGCCAGGCAGACGGTGCGCTCGCCGACACCCAGCAGATGCGGACGTTCGCCCTTCGCGCCACCGATGGCATACCAGATTCCGTCCATCCAGAAGATACCACCCCAGGCTGCGAAGCCCGCCGCCATCAGCGCGTCGTCCGTGCCGAAAAGGTCGACCCAGGCGAAGCTGGACCGCTTCAGCAAGTCGATCTCGGTCATCATGAAGCCCGAGAGCGGCGCCGTGCCCCCGCCCTCGCCAACGCCCTCACGCGGGAAAACCTCGCCGCAGAGCGGGCACTCGGTGGTGGCGAGCGGAATCTCCGCCGCGCAGGCCGGGCAGGTCTTTGTCGGCGCCTCGCCGGTCTCGGCCCTGCCGTCGAGATCGACGTCCTGCTCCAGCGTGCCGTGGATCAGACTCGACGTCCCGAAATCGAGGATGATGCAGTCGGTCTTGACGATGCCGGGGTATTCCTCGGGATCGACGGTGCGCAGGCCGCGCCCGACCATCTGGATCATGGTGGACTTGTAGGAGCTGGGACGCAGCAGCACGACGCAGGATGTGGGCGGGTGGTCCCAGCCTTCGGTCAGCACAGCCACATTGACGACGACGCGGATGTCGCCCGCCGCGTAGCTGGCCAGAAGCGCTTTCCGCGTCTCGGCCTCCAGATCGCCATGGATCAGCGCGGCGGAAACGCCCGCCGCCTTGAACGCCTCGGTGACGTGTTCGGCGTGGGCGACGGTGGAGCAGAACACCACGGTCTGCCGGTCGCCTGCCTTCTCCTTCCAGTGCCGGATCACCTCGTCAGTGACCGGCGCGCGGTCCATGATGCCCGCCACCTCCGCCATGTCGAAATCCGACATCGTCCTGCGGACCGAGCGCAGCTCGTCCTGCACACCGACATCGATGACAAAGGTGCGCGGAGGAACGAGGTGACCGGAAGCAACCATCTCACCCAGTCGCACCTGGTCCGCGACATTGTCGAAGACCTCGCGCAAGCCCCTCCGGTCACCCCGGTTCGGCGTCGCCGTGACCCCGAAGACCCGCACGTCGGGATTGGCCTCGCGCACCCGGCCGATGATGCGGCGATAGCTGTCGGCGACGGCATGGTGTGCCTCATCGACGACCAGCAGGTCGAGACGCGGCATGTCGGCGAGGTTCGGGGCGCGCGCCAGCGTCGGCACCATGGCGAAGGCTACCTGGCCCTTCCAGCTCTTCTCGGTGGCGTCGATGACAGAGGTCGACATGCCCGGCACCACGCGCTGGAAGCGGGCACGGTTCTGTGCCGTCAGTTCGTCGCGGTGCGCCAGCACGCAGGCCCTGGCGCCGCTGCTGATCGTCTCGCCGGCAACCGCCGAAAGCATGACGGTCTTGCCCGCGCCCGTAGGCGCCACGCCCAGCGTATTGTCGCGGGAAGCGAGTGCAGCAACGCAGCGCTCGACGAACACCTTCTGACGGGGGCGCAGACGCATGGCTGGGTTCTCCTTACTGCGCCCAGCTCGGGCGACCGGCTGCACCTTGCACAGGCTCGATCTGGCTGGGCTGGGAGGTCGCCGCAACCTGCGGGGCGCTACCCTGCGCCGGGGCGGCAGAGAACTGAGGCGCGACCGCGCCCATCAGCGCGGCATAGTCGCGGTGATCGGGCGTGACCGCGGCACGGATCTCGTTCTTGTCTTCCCCATTGGTGTCCTGGCCGATGTCAATACGGGCGATGAAGTCGATCCCGTCGAGATCGCCGAAGCCGTTGATGCGGCGGCGCGCCTGCGCCTCAGGCGAGTTATCCTTGTCGGACACGCCGCGCGCCGAGTTGAGGATTCCGCGGATCAGGCCGCGCCCCATGTTGGCCCAGTCCGGGCCCTTGGGGCTGTACAGGCCGATGAGCGACCAGATCTTGCGCCGGGCGTATGGCCCCTCAAGCACCGTATACTCGGCGTCGAGATAGACGGCGCCGGTGGCGGCGCGGCGCGCCCAGCCGCCGGTCCAGCCCTGCGAGGCGTCGTCGTAGCCGCCGGGGCGGAGCGTCAGGCGCACCTTGGCGAGCGTGCCCTTCGGGATGACATTGGCGTTAGATTGCGCGGAGTTGAAGTCGTTCCAGGGTCCGGACATTGCGCGGCTCCTTTCAGTTGCAGGATCGGACGCGCAGCGGCGTCAGAGGGGAAAAGCCAACCCGGCGACCGGATCGGGACACCGGGCGTGGCGAGAGGCGCTCAGCCATGACTGGGCTCCTCAGCGGGCGCGGGATCGGCGGGCGTCACCGGCGGCCAGGTCAGGCGTTCGGAGGCTGGCGCCGCGGGGCGCTGGATCTTCTCCATCAGCCGGCCGAGATGCGGCGGCTCGACCATGTCGAGACGGCCGGAGCGGTCCTTGGCCGGATAGCCCCAGGGATTCAGCGTCTGGCAGACGAAGGCGCGCTGCGGCTGGCCGCCGGGGTCCGGGATGTCGGCCATGGTGATGACCTGATCGACGATTCCGGGCAGTTCGAGCCCGGTCTTCGAGCCGTCGATCTGCGGCTGGAACACCTTGCGATTGAAGTCGTCGAGCCGCTCGTCGAGGATGCCCACGAACCAGACATGCTTCCCGCGCGTGTGCTGCAGGTGGGTCAGCCAGCCGATCATCTCGCGGCCATGCAGCCCGTAGGCGCCGCGAATGTCGGGCTTGCCGGTCTTCTCCGAGAATGCCTCGGGCTGGCCACGGCACCACTGAAAGCAGAGCCGCCCAGCCACGGTGATCGAGTCGATGAAGACGGCCTCGTACTTTCCGATCACCGTCGGGTCGCCGTAGCGCCCGCAGACCTCGTCGAAATGCGCCTGGCTATAGGGCTGCTCCTCGCGCAGCGCCGGATTCGGCCCGCCGATGAACACCGCGAAATCCCGGCATTCCTTCCAGGTGCGAGGCCGGAGCGTGTCGATCTCCAGCCCCTCGACCGCCAGATCGCCGGCCTCGAGATCGAGGAAAAGCGTGGTCGAGGCGTTCAACGTCCAAAGCAGGCTGGTCTTGCCGATGCCGGACCGGCCGAAGATCACACCCTTGATGCCCTTGCGCTGCGCGAGCCGTTCGTCGGCGCCGATGATGGGAAGGGCCATCACTGGCCCTCCTTGTTCTGCACTGCTGGCGCGGCGCGGTCAGAGCCGATGCACCCCGCCTCGCGGGCGAGCTTGTAGAGCCGCTGGAGCGCGGCGGAGCGGCGATAGGCTGCAGAGCATTCCTGTTCTGCCGCGATGATTCCGAAGGCGATTTCGTCGACGGTCGCCTCCACGACCTGCAACGGCGCGCGCGCTTCACCGCCGGGCTGTTGCGCAAGGATGATGGTTTCGGGAAGATCCTCGAGCGCATGGTGCGCCTGGCGAAGACGCATGATGTCATCCGGTTGGTCCGGCATGGCTTTTCTCCCTGAGATGAAATGATCGAAAAAACCCATCACGCCGCTTTCCTCGCGTCGGGCGCGGGATCGGCGACATAGATCGCCAGCAGCGGCGTCCCATCCGCATGGGTACCGGCGTCCTCGATCTGGTAGCTGCGGTTGGGCTCGCAGACCTCGGTCAGTTCCCAGCGTCGGTAGAGCCCCGGGAGCCGCCGGAAGTCCTCAAGTGACAGGTCGGCAGTACGGTTCATGCGTGTCTGCTTTCGGTTGGAGTGAAGGCGCTCCAGGCACTCGAACTGGAAAAGCCGTCGGTGGAACCGGATCGGGACATCGGCTCAGTGGATTTCCTGAAAGGCGGCGCGCAGCCTGCGCATGGCGCGCTGGTATCGCTTGCGGGCGGCTACCTCGGTCAGACCGAGCTCGACAGCCACCTCGACCTGCGAGAAGCCCTCGATCGCCACACGGATCACCAGCAAGGCATCCGTGCCGAGCAGCTTGTGCAGATCGTTCTGCAGGTGTGTGGCTTCCGGAGCGGGCTGTCCGCCGATCAGATCGGTGCACATGTCGTCGGGTTCGACGTCGCTGGCGAGGCGTTCACGCGCCACTTCGCGCTGGCGCGCGCGGACGATGTCGCGCTCGACGTTGCGCAGGATCGTGGCCGCAATCCAGTTGACGCGGCCGAGGTCGAGGCCACGGACCGCTTCTACCGTGCGCGCCAGAAGATCGGAGGGGATCTCGTCGGCAGGACCGATCCTGCGCCAGATCGACCGGCGCCGGATGGCGTCGAGGCCGGGCCAGAGCGCCAGCAGCAAGATCGTCAGCGCGCAGTCGGACGCGGGCCCGTCGCCCTGCGCCGCCTCGACGAGGGCCGCGAGGATGAGGTTCTTCCGGCCTTGATCGCCTTGGGTGCGGTGCAGCCCATCCAGCAGGGCCGCCGGATCCCGGAACGGCACGAGCACGGCTTGATCGCGCCGTATGACATCGAAGCTACGCTGGAAGTGAAGGTTGGTGGATGAATGCATGAGATGCTCACGAATCTTGTGCCACGCGAAGGACATCGGACGCCTGCCTTGCGGCCAGGCGTCCGGCGCCTTCTGGTGGCCAAGTCAGGACGTCGCGCGTCTCTGCTGTTTCGGGGGGTAGGTGAATGCGCGCGTCAGCGTGCGGGCGCGGTCGCCTGGTTCAGCGTGCCGCAGCCGCGGCAGGTGGCCTGAGCCGGAAAGCCCACGAGATACTCATGCCCCCGCGCGAAACGCAGATGCATGCGGCCATCCCGGCTGACGCCGAGCAGCTTGTCACAGCGCGTACAGCGCCATTCCGAGTTGTCAGTGGTGGGCTTGATCTTCGTGGCGCCGGCCCAGCTCGTCTGGGTTGCCTGGCGCGAAGGGACGGGAGTCGGCATGGAAGTGCTCCTCTGATTTGGAGCCCTTTCAGTAATCAGTGGTTTGTCAGACCGTCTCCCGCCACATGTTAGACCGTTGTTAGACGGCGGCCTCGGGTGACGCCCCGTCGACCACCAGACGCCAGTAGCCGCGCTTCTCCCCCTTGGCGATGTAGACGTTCAGGATGCTCTTCCAGGTCTTCGTTCGGAATGCCTGCTGCGGGCTCCGAGAGCCGGTCCCATCCATCAGCGTGTTGACATGAACATCGGGGCTCCCGGCCAGCGCGGCGGCGACAAGGCGCTCGAAGATCCGGATCTGATCCGCGCCAGTCAGCGCAAGCGGCGGCTTTCCCGGAACATGCAGCGTCGCCGATTGCGGACCGGACGTCAAAACACGCGGAACCGCGCCACCGGACGCGAGTTCGCGACCGCCGCGCCAGGCCAGTTCGAGCCCGTCGCGCGACAGGATGAACTCGTCTTTGTCCGGCGCGAGTTGATCGAGAATCGATACCACGACATTCGGGCCGAGATGGGCCGGTCTGTCCTGGCTGGCAGACAGCACGATACCCACACCCGCCTGATTCCTCGCACGCATCAGGACATCGAGCCGGGCCAGCGTCTTCAGATCGTTCAGCCGCCGCGCGAAATAGAGCGGGACCTCGGCGCCTCCGATCTCCATCGCGCCGAGCAGAGTCAGGTCCTGGTCGAGAACCTGCTGCGATCCGCGCCGAGTCAGCAGCGGTTTCAACAGGCGTACCAGCGTCTCCATTAGCCACTCGCGATTAATCGCGTAGAGGTCGAGATCCCCAGCCGGGATGTCTCCAGCGTCCTCGCCGAATGGCCCGATGGCACGAACCATGCCGGCATGCTCCGACGGCTCGATTGTGCCTTCGCCCTCGATGCCGTCCTCCTCGATCAGCACTCCGTCCTGCCGGTCGCGACGCTCGAGAAGTCCGCCCTCGATCAGCCGCCGAGGATCCAGGCCCAGCTCGCGCAGGTGCTGACCGCTCACTTCGTCCTCGACCCGGTCGTGAAGCCTGACAAGTTCGGCGAACATCGCGCGCAGATCCGCCGGGTCGATCTGGCGAAAGGCGTTCAGGATTCCCCAAGCCTGGAGAAGCGCGAATCCCAGGCTTCTTTCCGCGGGATCCTTGTGGCTTTGCAGATTGCAGCTCTTCGTGCCGGAAATCGTGATGGTCATGGTGCGCTCCCGAGGGTCGCCCGCGCGACTGTAGGCTACCGAAATCCCGATCCGGCTGAAGCCATCGGCGCGACGAAACACGTTGTGGGCACCGAGACACCGGTCCGCCACATCCTCGATATCGTCGTCCATGGTCACCTTGAGTCTAAGCTTGCGGCGCCATAGGCCGAGCCGCACCTCCACCTCGATGACGCGGACGCGCGTAATGTCGTAACCCTCGACATCCGGACGCTCGAGGTGCAACGAGGACCTGAACCGCGAGAGATTGTATTGCTTCCATGTCAGGGGTTTTCCGGAAATGTCGTGGCCAAGCGCGACATCGGCGAAGATGTCGCCGACCTGGCGGCGCTCGACAGGGCTGTCGGCGCAGATTTCGATCTGGCGCAGCGAGGGTGTGTAGATCAGCGTCACTTCGTTCGGCGGGCGATAATACATCGCCCGCCTGCGACCATCGTCGCGCAGGTGGAATACGCTCGAGAGTCTGCCACCATGGCGTACGATAAGCATGACCGAGGCCGGATGCGCGTCCGTGGCGGGCAGATCGACCGTACTGACGGTGCAGGACACCTCGCGCCTGATCGAAAGTTCTTCCCTCAGTCTGTTCACCAGCGCGGTGGTGTTGATATTCCCCGCGTCAATCGGCAAGACCTCGTCGAGATCAACCTCGAAGGCGTCATAGAGCTTACGGTGATCACGGAATTGCCGCGTGAAGTGAAAGCTCTCCGCGTCCTCGAAAATGCCGCGAGCGTTCACGAACGTCCAGATGCTGCGGCACAGCGGATCGGGCTGATCCTCGAAAACGCAGATGTGTTCATCATCGAGCCTCTGCGCGACGATGGTCTCAAGCGAGGTAATGCCCTTGCCTGCGGCCAGATGCCGGATGCGCCGCGCGCGCATCTCGAGAGGCTCAAGTTCGTCAGTGTCGCGTTCCGCAAGCGCCTCGGCCAACCGGTCGCGGAAGGCATCGACCGCATCCTCATCGTCGATATCCGGCACTTCCGACGGCAGGGGGATTTCCGGTTCGTTCTCGCCATCCTTTACGGTGAGAGCCGCGTGGAGCAGATCGGCTCGCGCCTCCTCGATCAGGGCGTGCGTTTCCGGACCGAGTGGCGATGTCCTTCGTGGCATGAACTCACCCCTACCAAGAGATGTGTAAAAATAAAATAACTACATATGATTGTGCCCAGTAGGCAAGAGCACAAGCAAAATGTTCATTAAATGTTCCCTTTTCTGATACCGCCTGTCCCGGCCTGTCGCCGCAATTGGCTTTTCTCAGGTGACTATCCGGTTTCAGGTAAATATCCGAAAAGGGCACGCCGCGATCCGATGAAACGCCCCAATCCCCTGCCGCCTGACATGATGACCCCGGCCGAGCGCCGCTCGGAACTCTGCCGCCTGCTGGCCGGCGGGCTGGTCCGGCTGAGGCTACGGGAGAAGCGTCAACTCTCCGCGGAACATGGAGAATTTCCGCTACACAACTCACCCGACCAGAGCGGTAGTGCAGGTCCAACTCAACGGAGGACCGCATGAATTCGTACGATCCCATACCTGCGCGCCTAGCCGCGCTGAAGACCGCCACGACGCCCGAACTGAAGACGCAGTGGCGCGACCTCTTCGACAGCGAGCCACCGCCGTTCAACCGCCGCTATCTGGAGAGCCGTCTGGCCTACCGGATTCAGGAACTCGCATATGGCGGGCTGAAGCCCGAGACCGTCCGGCGGCTCGAACAGCTGGGCGAGGAACTCGAAGGCGGTAACCGCAAGAAGAGTCGCGTTCGCGCTGACACCATACCCATCGCCGGCACGCGGCTGATCCGCGAGTGGCAGGGCGTAGAGCACGCCGTCACGGTCAAGGCCGACGGCTTCGAATGGCAGGGGCGGCCTTACAAGTCACTCTCGGCCATCGCCCGTGCCATCACAGGCACGCGCTGGAACGGGTGGGTTTTCTTCGGGCTCAGTAACCGGCGGGGGCGGAGATGACCGACGTGAAGATCAAGCGCCGCTGCGCCGTCTACACCCGCAAATCTTCCGAGGAGGGTCTCGATCAGGAATTCAACAGCCTCCACGCCCAGCGGGAGGCATGCGAAGCCTATATCGCCAGCCAGCGCTCCGAGGGCTGGGTGCTGATGCGTGATCGTTATGACGACGGCGGCATATCCGGCGGCACGCTGGAACGTCCTGGCCTGCAACGGCTGCTGGAGGACATCGAGGACGGGTTGGTCGACGTGGTCGTTGTCTACAAAATCGACCGACTTTCGCGCTCGCTTGCCGACTTCGCCAAGCTGGTCGAGGTATTCGACCGCAACGGTGTGACCTTCGTCTCGGTGACGCAATCCTTCAACACCACTACGTCGATGGGCCGCCTGACGCTGAACATCCTGCTGAGCTTCGCCCAGTTCGAGCGCGAGGTCACCGCCGAGCGCATCCGAGACAAGGTCGCCGCCAGCCGGAAGAAGGGGATCTGGATGGGCGGCGTCCCGCCCTATGGCTATCGGGTCGAGAACCGGAAGCTGGTACTGGACGACGAGCGCGCCGAACATGTCCGCTGGATATTCGAACGGTTTCTTGAGATCGGCTCGGGCACCGAACTGGCGCGCGAGATCGCGACGCGCAATATGCGCACGCCCCGTGGGAACAGCGTCGACAAAAAACATATTTACCGGATGCTGAACAACCGCGCCTACATAGGCGAGGCAGTTCACAAAGGTGACAGCTATCCTGGTGAGCACGATGCCATCATCGATCGCAAGACATGGGATCGCGTCCACACCATATTGCAGGAAAGCCCCCGCAGGCGCGCCGCTCGGAGCCGCGCCAATACACCGGCACTACTGAAAGGCCTCCTGTACGGCCCCGATGGCGCAGCCTTTTCTGCCACTCACACCCGAAGAGGCGGCAAGCTATACCGCTATTATGTCAGCCAGACGGTGCTGAAACATGGTGCCGGATCCTGCCCTGTGGCCCGCGTTCCTGCTGGAGAGATCGAGGCCGCCGTCATCGACCAGCTCCGCGCCGTATTCCGCCAGCCGGAGATCATCGCCGGAACCTGGAAAGTCGCACGTGCACATGCCGACGATATTACCGAAGCGGAAGCTCGCACGGCGCTGCCGCAGATGGACCTGGTGTGGGACGAACTGTTCCCGGCCGAGCAGGCTCGCATTGTGGCGCTGCTGGTGGAACGCGTGGACATCGGCACGGACAGGCTGAACGTCAGGCTCCGCGTGGACGGCCTCGGCGGCCTTGCGCGCGAGATGATGGCCGGCGACATAGAGGCGGTCGCATGACCCGCGGAGCGCCGATCCCCGAGACTGTGACGCTTCATGTCCCGTTCCGGATCGTGAAGCGCGGCGGGCGAAAGGAGATGCATCTGCCGGAAGGCGCCGCGCAGCCGCGCCGGACGGACAGCACACTAATCAAGGCGCTGGCCCGCGCCTTCCGCTGGAAGCGGATGCTAGAGGCGGGCAAGTTCGCTTCTATCACCGAACTGGCTGAGAGCGAGGGCATCGCGCCCTCGTACATGACCCGCATCCTGCGCCTGAACCTGCTCGCCCCGGACATCATTGAAGCGATTATGGACGGCAAGCAGCGGGCGGAGGTAACGCTTGCACGGTTGATGTTCTCGGTTCCGGCGGAGTGGCAGGACCAGTCGGCCCTCTTCGACTGACGGCCGAAGTGTCTTTAGGAGTCAATCGGTTCAGGCTTGGCAACCTAGGCTCTTCCTCTGTGCAATCGCCCTAGCCGCAACCGTCATCTTCTGGTTATGAGTCATGAGTCCTGAGCCTAGGCAGTAAGCCGGCTGAAAAGGAACGAGAATCTGTGACCGAAGGCCCGCGGGGGAGCAACCCTCCGCTTGCCACCGCGGCAGACCTACCATACTGTCCAAAACATGAACAGGATCGACTATTCATCATTTGACCTGACCGTCGGCGTCCGTGACGCCTCGGACGAGCAAAGCGTTCCTGTCGCTCGCGGGAAGACTACCGTCGGCGTTATCTCGCTCTTCGCCGGCATCGGCGGTTTCGACCTTGCCTTCGAATGTGCCGGCGCCAACATCCTGCTGCAGTGCGAAGTGGACAAATTTTGCCAATCGGTGCTGAAGCGCCATTGGCCAAACTCGAAGCTAGAGGCCGACATCAAAAAGATTGACACTTCAACGATGCCGGATGCTGACGTTTGGACTGCAGGGTTCCCTTGCCAAGACGTATCACTCGCTCGAGGAAACCATGGTCGTAACGGACTGAAAGGCGCTCATACTAGCTTGTTTTTTAAGCTTATGGAGCTCGCTGAGGTCAAAAAGCCGAAGGTTATCCTGTTAGAAAACGTTGTCGGCCTGCTAAATTCTCATAAGGGTTGTGACTTTGCGATCATACTAAATGAGCTGACAAGTCGCGGCTACGCAGTTGCATGGCGGGTCCTGAACGCCCGTTATTTTGGGGCTCCCCAGTCTCGGTCGCGCGTGTTCCTTTGCGCATGGCTTGGCGATTATGCAAGTGCAGTAAGAACCTTGTTCGAATCCGTTCCCGGAGAGAAGCCCGGCAAGGAACGAGTCGGTTTCATGACGCCTACTAAAGATCCTCGCACTGGCGCAATCGTTCCTGAAGTCGCCTATTGCGTTGCAGCAACCAGCGGCCGACACACGGGCAATGACTGGAGCCGCTCATACATATCTTACGCCGACCGCGTGCGTAGGCCAACCCCGACTGAGAGCGAACGCCTTCAGGGCCTTCCGACTGACTGGACCCTTCCGGATGCAAGCTTTCCAGAACCGGCCAGGGGTCTTGATTCTGAGCGCTACCGCGCCGCCGGTAATGCCGTTGCCGTTCCGGTTGTGCGGTGGATCGCTGACCGCATCATGGATCTCCTGAAGGCGAAGAAGCAAGAGTTGGGGGGTAGCTTTGCCACCTACGTGCGAAGTGCAGCTCCTGATCTCAACAAGGAGACCCGCCGTGTCGTTTTCTTGGAAGTGCTGAAAGGTGTCGAAGCCGGCGGTTATTCGTACCGTTGGAAGAGCGGTGGTTGTGCGTGGGGGCATGATGTGATCGAAGGAGCCGCGTCGGTTGCGCCATCAAAAATCATTCCCTCTCGGTTCGTAGATGTTCTCGATCCGGTGATCCCGCCGGAGCGCTACTTTCTGACACCTAACGCCGCTGCCGGCATCGTCCGGCGAGCAGATAACGTTGGCCGCACACTATTTCCGCCCATGCGCAAGGCGCTGGACAAAATGGCTGCGGTCGCTCAAAAGCAATCAAACTAAGATCCTAGCAGTGAGATTGCCGAAGAATGGTGAGCCCAGCCTTCGTTCGTTTAGGTCCGTCCAGTGCAGCACTTACTCGTCAGCTGGATGAGGCAAGTTCTGGCATCTACAACGAAGATGTCGAGCTGACTTGTGCGCAAGTTCCAAACCAATTCAGCCCCGGATCCCCGATTTGGTTGTGGCTAGGAAGTGACAACAACAAAGGCGCCGCGACTGACTGGGCCCAAGGCATTCGGGCCTACGGCGTTTGCAAGAGAAATGAAAGAATTGAGGGCAACAAATACGAGATTGTTATCGGTGACATCTTGCTGCTGCCACGGTCTGTCTCGAAAATTGAGCTATTAGAAGCTTCACCTGAGACATACGCGCGCGAGCTTGCCGAAGCGGCTGTCATCGGGCTGAACAATTACAGCTCTCAAGTCGTGCAGATCTTAAGCGACAGCGAATTTGCCGCCATCGGCGCGATGATCGCTGATATGATGCCGGAAATTGCCGAAGAGGTGAGGAAGAGAATACCCGGGTCTGCCGGGATCAAGATCATCGCTCGTCCAGAGGAAAGCGGCGAGTTGACCGAGAATTCTGCGGAGGAAGGCGAGCCCGAGCTCCCAAATTACAAGTCCGAGTTGGAAGATGATGACCCCATTCTTCGTGAGGTGCGCCACCTAATTGAGGATGACAACTGGGGCGGAGTGATGCTTCAAGGCGCTCCTGGCACGGGCAAGAGCTGGTACGCTCGCCAGATCGCTATTAAACTGACGGGTGGTGATCGCTACCGAATGCGCGAGGTTCAATTTCATCCTAGTTACCAGTACGAAGATTTCGTTGAAGGCTATGTTCCCAAGGGGTCGACCGGCTTCACCCTTCGCGACAAACATCTGCTCGAGATGATCCAGGTCGCGAAGCGCAGCGAGGGCTCAGTTGTTCTTGTAATCGACGAGTTCAGCCGTACCGATCCTGCGCGCGTGCTCGGCGAGGCGTTAACGTACATGGAGGGGTCGCTTCGGGGGGTCGATTTTCGCCTACCTTCTGGGCGCCGCGTTAACATACCGAAAAATCTGATATTCCTCGCTACAATGAATCCCGATGATCGGTCAGTGGACGAAATCGACGCTGCTATGGAGCGTCGATGGGCCAAAATCCATCTAAAGCCAGATGTCGACAAGCTGCGATCTTTCCTCGAGAGCAACGGGGTCGAAGGCGCAATGATCGGTGCAATTATTGAATTCTTCGTTGCGCTGCAAAATCACGTTGAGATCGGGCATGCGTTCTTCCGAACTGTCAAGGATGAGGCGTCTTTGAGGAGGCTTTGGAACCGACAACTCAAATATATGATTCAGAAACGGTTCCGGTTCGACAACGATACAAAAGAGGAGATTGGGGTTCTGTGGGACAAGTGTCTCAGTGCCTTGAATCCTAATCCTGCTGTGGCCGCAGCTGCGTCAGGCGATAGTGCCTAATGGCGGCAGTTTCTGCCGCAGCACTGCCGAATGGCCGCCCAAGGCGGAGGATCATTCCGCTAGACTCACGCTCTACCACCGACCTTCCGATTACTGATCTCATCGTCGATGGCAGGCTCGATATCTATCCGCATGTTGAGGAGAAAGGTCTGCTCTTTTTGCAGTTCCGACGCAACATGCTGACACTAGCTGCTGGTCCCTATGTGGGCCTTATCCCGTTGACGCCCACGGTTTCGGTCGATGTTCGTCCCAAGCTCCCGATAGGAAATTTTGCACGCGTCCTCGATGCGGCCCGTGGATCGATGAGTTCGATTACGGGAGTGGATCGGCTTTATATGTCGGACGAATTGACCAGCAGCAGCGTGCTAGAGTTCCTGGCCGCGAACTTTCTTGGCGCCTTACGGCCTGTGCAGGAGAACGGGCTTCTTAAGGATTACATTCGCATTACGCAGATGACGTCCAGTCCCCGTGGGCGCATCAACCCTTCCGGTACGATGGTGCGAGCCTGGAGCCGCGGGCAAAAGCACAACGTTGAAGCGCAGCGTTTCGAACAGACGTCCAACATCCCGGTTAACCGAGTTTTGAAGGCGGCTCTACGGATGCTTTTGTCCCGGATGAAGTCCAGCGGTCAGAACGGTCGACAGCTTATCTCTGAGGTCAACCGTGCATATTTTGACATGCCGAGCAACACTGGTGACCTGAAGCCGACCGACTTTGAGCAGGCTAAGCATACCCTCCTATCCCGCCTACTGCCGGCTTCTAGGATGTACTACAGACGAGCTCTCGAGATCGCACTGCTGATCATCTCGAACCGCGGGATTTCACTGCAGGAGCAAGGTGAAGACGTCCTGCTCGAGACTTTCATCGTAAATTTCGAGCGGATGTTTGAGGAATACCTTTTGCGCGTGTTGGAGCAGCGAGCTGATCCAAAACTGCTCAGAGTTCGAAGCGGGAATACCAGCGGGAAAAAACCACTCTTCGATGATCGTAGGGAACCGCTAGCCCAGCCTGATATTGTGATCAGCTCAATCGCTTCAGGCAATAAGCTTATAGCCGAGGTGAAGTACAAAGAAAAACCGACCAGAGAGGACTATAACCAAGCGATTACTTATGCGGTGACCTACCGTTCCAATCGAGTGATTCTTGTGCACCAAAACAAGGTAGGCGCGGCAACTGGACTGCGGCACATCGGCACCATGAACGGGATTGCGTTAGACGCATATGCTTTCGATCTTTCAAAAGCTGATCTGGAGAGCGAAGAGCTAGCATTCGCAGGTGTCCTGCTCAGCAGCGTTTGACCGAGTGGAGGGTCTGCAGGGAGAGGTGGTCGCGCTGACGGGCGCCGATGGCAAACGGATTCGGGGCGTAGCTAGCTAGATGAAGATCGGGGGCAGGTGAAGCACTGCCCAGATAGATGGCAACGCGCCCAATGTTCGATTTCTGTACCTTTTCTAAACATGTCCCTGAAATCTAAGTGCTCAGCAGGCAGGAGATTAAGTAGTGCCATTTCAAAGGCTTGTAAAAAATTCACCAAATCCGCGCAGTCATGAGGTCCGGAGAATATCAGCCCTGAGAGACCGCTTTCGTCCCTCTTGGCACCGGGGCCGGTTAACAGCCCCTCCCGCATAACCCTCGGCAACAACAAAAAAATCCGGCCGGAGCCGGATCGATAGAAGTATTCTTCAAGGTAAATTGGCGGAGGGGATGGGATTCGAACCCACGATAGGGGGTTAACCCTATAACGGTTTAGCAAACCGTCGCCTTCAGCCACTCGGCCACCCCTCCGCCGTGAGGGGCTTACGTTCACGACGTATGCGGACGCTCCTTCTATAGGCCGCCCCTGCCCCTGTCAACGAGAGAAGCCGTACACGTCTGACAGGACTGAAGATTGTCTGAAACGGGTCGCCCCGGCGCGTCACTGGCCGGGGCGAATCGTCTCTGAGCCTCAGGCCGGAACCGCCATGCCCTTCTGCACAGCCGGCCGGGCGCCGACATTATCGAACCAGCGCTTCAGGTTCGGATAGTTCGCCCAGTCGATGCCGTGCCATTCCCAGCGCGCAACCCACGGATAGGTCGCCACATCGGCGATGGTGTATTCCTGCCCCGCGAGATAGGGCACCTCGCCCAGCCGCTTGTCCATGACGCCATAGATGCGGTGCGTCTCGTTGGTGTAGCGGTCGATCGCGTAGGGCACCTGCTCCTTGGCGAAGCGGCGGAAATGATGGGCCTGGCCAAACATCGGGCCGACGCCGGCCTTCTGGAACATCAGCCACACCATGGTCTCGTAACGGCCGGCCGGATCGGCGGGCAGCAGCTTGCCGGTCTTCTCGGCCAGGTAGAACAGGATGGCGCCGCTCTCGAACAGGCTGATCGGCTTGCCGCCCGGCCCGTCGGGATCGACGATGGCGGGGATCTTGTTGTTCGGGCTGATCTTCAGGAAGTCCGGCGCGAACTGCTCGTCCTTGCTGATGTTCACGGCGTGCGTGTTGTAGGGCAGGCCGGCCTCTTCCAGCATGATGGAGACCTTGCGGCCGTTCGGCGTACCCCAAGTGTAGAGTTCGATCATTTCGGTTCCTTAGTGTTGGTTAAGGATGGATGGCCGCACCTTAGTGCATGGACCGCCGCGATGGAACCGCATCGCCTTCGATTAACGCCCTCTTGACGGAACCCGGGCGAAGGCGCATTTCTCCGGCGGCCCCACTCTCTGCTACCTCGCCGGATTTCCCGGCGGGTTCTTCATGGACACAACGCCCCATGTCGTCCGCGTCGTCGCTTCCTTCGGCGCTGCCGCCCTTTCTGGCGGCCACCCCCGATTCCGATCCGCTTGCCCTTCCGCCTCTGGATGCCCCCCTCGATGCCCCATTGGGAGCGGGCGACGGCATGGCGGCCGCGCTTGTGCTGCGCGACGCGGGCACACCCGGGGCCGCCCTCGACCGGCTGCTGGCCGTGCTGCGCGACTGGCCGGCCGAGACGGAGGCCTGCCTGCTGGCCGGCGAGATGCTGATGGAACTCGGCCGCTCGGCAGCGGCGGCAAGCTGCCTGACCCGCGCCATCGCGCTGGCGCCCGGCGATATAAGGCTGCGCCTCGCCCATGCCGAAGCCCTGGCCCACGCCGGACGGCCGGCCGCCGCGATTGCCGCCTATGAAGCGCTGCTGCGCCTGCGGCCCGGCCATGCCGGTGCGCTGCTGGCCCTGGCCCGGCTGCAGGCGGTGACCGGGGAACAGACCCGCGCTGCCGGGACCTATCGCGACCTCTGCCGGCTCGATCCGCGCGATCCAGTACCGGCGCGGGAGCTCGGCCTGCTTCTGATCGGGCTGGAACAACTGCCGGAAGCTGTCGAAGCGCTGCAGCGCGCGCTGCGGCTCGACCCCGACCAGGCGGAGACCCATGCTCATCTCGGCCGGGCCTGGATGCTGCTAGGCGAGCGTGGCAAGGCCGCAGCCAGCCTTGCCTGCGCGCTGGAAATCGACCCCGGGGACCGGCAGGACGCGCGCGGCCTGCTGGAAGCGCTGGACGCGCCCAGCAACAGCCTGCCCGCCTCTTATGTCCGCCACCTGTTCGACCAGTATGCCAGCGGTTTCGACAAGGCACTGCTGGAGGTGCTGGACTATCAGGGGCCGCGTCTGCTGCGCCGGGCGCTCGACCGGCTGGTGCCGGCGGACCGGCACGGCAGCCTCGCCATGCTGGATATCGGCTGCGGTACCGGGCTGGTGGGGCGCGAAATGCAGCCCTTCGCCCGCCACCTTGCCGGCATCGACCTTGCCCCGCGCATGATCGAACAGGCCGCCCGCACCGGCGTCTATGACGCGCTCGCCGTGGCCGATGCCGTCGCCGCCCTGCGTGACGGGGTGGATGGCCAGAGGCGCTGGGATGTGGTGGTCGCCGGCGATGTGCTGGTCTATCTGGGCGACCTGACACCGCTGATGGATGCGCTGGCTGCGTCGCTGAACCCCGGCGGGCTGTTCCTCGCCACCGCCGAAGCCCTGCCGGCAGGCGCCGACGCGCCCTGGCTGCTGAAACCGACCCGGCGATTCGGCCATGCCGAGGGCTATATCGCGCGGCTGGCCGCCGAACGCGGCCTGTCCGTGGCGCTCGCCGAGCAAGCCGTATTGCGGCAGGAAAAGCGCCAGCCGGTGCAGGGCTTCATCATCGCCCTAAGACGGAACTGATACAGCAGGGTTGACTCCGGTTCTTTCCATCTGGCCGTACGGCGGGTTTGGCCGCAGACTGGGAAAAACGCCAAGGAAGCGCCCCGCCCGTGACCACCGTCCCCCCTGCCCCGTCCCTAGCCGGGGCCGACCGCCCCTTCACCGCGATCGCCTTCACCCTGGCAGCGATGCTGCTGTTCAGCGTGATGGACGGCATCGCGAAGCACATGACCGCCAGCGTACCGCCGCTGCAGGTGGTCTGGGGGCGCTATTTCTTCAACACGCTGTTCCTGCTGCCCTGGCTGATGCTGGTGTGGCGCGACCGGCCTGTCGCCACCACCCAGCCGAAGCTGCAGCTGACGCGCGGCCTGTTCATGCTGGGCTCCTCCACCTTCTTCGTCACCGGGCTTGCCCACCTGCCGCTGGCGCAGGCAACCGCCATCGGCTTCGTCGCCCCGCTGATGGTGACGGCGTTGTCGATCCCGCTGCTGGGGGAGAAGGTGGGGCTGCGGCGCTGGCTGGCCGTGCTGGCCGGCTTCATCGGCATGCTCATCATCATCCGACCGGGCAGCGACCAGTTCGACCCGGCCGCCTTTTATCCGATGTTCTCGGCGACCAGCTGGGCGCTGGGCCTGATCATGACGCGCCGGATGCGCCATGCCGAACGGCCGGTGACGACGCTGTTCTACACCGCGCTGGTCGGGCTGGTGATCATGAGCACGATCCTGCCGTTCCTGTGGGTGCCGGCCAGTGCGGCCTACTGGGGCTTCATGGTGGTGATGGGCTTCCTGTCGGTGACCGGACAATATCTGCTCATCCGCGGCTTCAACCTGGCCTCGGCCTCGCTACTGGCGCCGTTCTCCTACAGCAACCTGATCTGGACGACGCTGATCGGCTACACCGTCTTCGCCACGATCCCCGATGGCTGGACCTGGGTGGGGGCTGGCATCGTCATCGCATCGGGCGTCTATGTCTGGCACCGCGAGCGGGTGAACGCCCGCCCGGTGGTGGTCGCAGGCGCCGCCATCGCGCCCGCGACCGTAGCCAGACGGCGTTGGCGGCGCAGTTAGCGCGGCTTCTTCTCGGCTTCCGCTTCAGCTTCGGCTTTCGCCTCGTCCGCCTGCTTTTCGTCTTCCACCTCTTCCTTCGCGGCCTGCACCTTGGCGGCGGCGGCATCGCGCATCTCCGGCGGCGGGCCCTTCGGCTTCTTCGCCTCGGATGTGGCGGCTTCGAGTGACGCCTCGTCCTTCTCCACCGGCTTGGCCTGCTTTGCCCGGTCGATCAGCAGCCGCGCCGGCGGCGCTCCGCCGTCCTTGTCCACGCCAAAATACAGCGTCTGGTGCGGGAACGGAATCTCGATGCCCAACTCGTCGAAGCGGTTCTTCACCCGCCGGTTCATCTCGCGCTCGATGGCCCACTGCATGCCGGCCTTGGTGGTGAAACGGCAGCGGATGACGACGGCGGAATCGCCCAGCGACTGGACGCCGAAAATCTCCATCGGCGCGGTGATGTTGGCCTTGAAGTTCTCGTCCTCGGCCAGTTCCTCGCCGATCTTGCGCAGCACCTCGATGACATCGTCCACATTCTCGCGGTAGCCGATGCCGACATCGACCACGGCGCGGCCGAAATCCTTGGTCATGTTGGTGATGATGTCGACCGACCCGAACGGGATGACATGCACGTTGCCGCCCAGGTCGCGCAGCCGGATCGCCCGGATCGACATCCCCTCGACCACGCCGGACTGGCTGCCGACCTGCACCACATCGCCGACATTGATGGTGTCCTCGACCAGCAGGAACAGCCCGGTGATGACATCCTTCACCAGCGCCTGCGAGCCGAAGCCGATGGCCAGGCCGATAACGCCGGCACCGGCCAGCAGCGGCGCGATATTAACGCCCAGTTCCGAAAGGATGATCAGCGTGACCAGCGTTATCAGCACGATCATCAGCGCGTTGCGCACCAGCGGCAGCAAGGTCTTGGCGCGGGTGCTGGTCTGGCCCTGATCGTCCAGCCGTTTCAGATAGCGCTCCACCATCAGGCTGACCGCTTCCCAGATCGCGGCGGCGACGCCGAGGATGATCAGGATGGTCACCACCGTGGTCACGAACCGCTGGCCGCCGCTTGACGTCACATAGGCGAAGGCGTCCAGCCCCCAGACCTGCAGCAGGGCGACGGTGGCGATGACAGCGACGATGGCGTGCAGCACCGTGCTGAGGACCGGCACATAGCGGTTGGCGCGGTCCTCGAGACTTGGGAAGTCGCGGCGCATCTGCTCGCTGACCGAAAACAGTTGGGTGACCAGCCTGTCTATGCCCGTCCAGACCAGCCGGGCCAGCACCAGGATGACGCAGGAAACCAGGGTCGCGCGGATCAGGAAGGCAAAACCGCCCTGAACATCCATGATCAGAATGCCGAACAGCGCGAAGATGTAGAGCAGCGCCACGAAATGCCAGATTCCGGCAATCCGCTTCCGCACCCGGCGCATCGCCCGGGCAGCGGCGGGCAGTTCGGGCTGCGGCGCGTCACCTTCCGCCTGCCAGGCCGTGGACGGATCGACGCCACGCAGCGCCTCGGCCACCGGCTTGCGGTTCTGCAGCACGAAGATGATCGCCATGACTGCCAGCACGATGTAGATCAGCTTCACGAACACATCGGCCACGGCATCCGGCAGGCCCAGCGGCACCGCCGCCTCGACGGCGAACAGGCCGAACACGGCAGTAATCGTGAAGCGGCGCAGCCAGACATGCAGATAGGCCGCGGTCTCATCGGTGATGCGCAGATGACGGCGGTCGCGATGCTGCGGCGAGAGCAACAGGTCGATGGCCGCCATCACCGCCTTGTAGACGACGAAAGCGAAGATCAGCGCGACCGATGCCAGCCGCACCGAGGGCGGCATCTGCGCCAGCACGATCACCGCCTGGGCCGCGCCGAAAAAGGCGAGGACCGGAATCAGGTCGAACACGCCGCGCACCAGCAACATCAGCCAGCTCAGCCAGCGGGTCTGGGTCTCCTTCTCCGCCGCCTGGCGCCGCAGCCGCCGGAACAGCAGGCGCACCACGTAATAGGCGACATAGCCTGACAGCACGACCACCAGAATCTTGGCCAACCCCAGCAGCAGCCGCTCGCGGCGCTGCTCGTCGCGCGCCAGCGTCATGCCCCAGTCGAGAACGCGGTCATAGTTGAAAACCGCCTCAATGCCCTGCACCAGCGCGCCGCTCAGCACGCCGATCCGCTCCGACACGCGGCCCAGCAGGCTGGAGACCGGCACCGGCCTGTCCGGCTCCGCGCCAGCCCCCTGGACCTTGACCAGCGCCTCGATCTGCCCGATCAGCGCCTGGCGCTTCTGGTCATCCTTCAGCGTATCGGCCAGCTTCTGGAGTTCCTGCTGACCCGGCACCTGCGCCGATTCCTGAGCCTGACCTGCCTGTTGCGCCAGTGCCACGGCAGCCGGCGCGAGGACGGCACAGGCGAGTATCCAGGCGAAGAGCACGGTTCGCAGGCCAGAAAGCATCATCAAAAGTCCCTTTGTGGTTTTGCGTCACTATAGGGGTTCGTCCCGTACGCTCAAGGGCGGGGCCGCATTCCCCGATGCCGGCCCCGATGCCGGCCCCGATGCCGGAGCGATCCGCAAAGCGATTTCGGCGGGCTTGTTTCGCGCCGTGCGAGCATGGATAATCGCCCCGCTAACCGCGTGATTGGCCAGATCGCTGGGAGCCCCAGACAGCCCGTACGGTCAAATAAACGCATTTCGGAAATTAGGGAGACGGCCGCATCATGTCAGACGCCTCAGTGATACCGATTCGCGAAGACCGGGCTAAATCCGCCTGGATTGACGAAAAAGGGTATTTCGACCTCTACGAACGCTCGATCAAGGATCCGGACGGATTCTGGGCCGAACACGGCAAGCGCATCGACTGGATCAAGCCCTACAGCAAGGTCAAGGACATCTCCTTCGACCGCAGCAATCTGCATATCCGCTGGTTCGAGGACGGGACGCTGAACGTCGCGGCCAACTGCATCGACCGGCATCTGGCCAAGCGCCGCGACCAGGTGGCGATCATCTGGGAAGGCGACGATCCGTCCGAGCACAAGAACATCACCTACGGCCAGCTCCATGAGGAGGTCTGCCGCTTCGCCAATGTGCTGAAGGCGCAGGGCGTGAAGAAGGGCGACCGGGTGACGATCTACCTGCCGATGATCCCGGAAGCGGCCTATGCCATGCTGGCCTGCGCGCGCATCGGCGCGGTGCATTCCGTGGTGTTCGGCGGCTTCTCCCCGGACGCGCTGGCCGGCCGCATCGTCGATTGCGATTCCACCATCGTCGTGACCTCCGACGAGGGGCTGCGCGGCGGCCGCAAGGTGCCGCTGAAGGCGAACACCGACGAGGCGCTGAAGAAGTGCCCGAACGTGAAGAGCGTCGTCGTGGTGAAGCGCACCGGCGGCAAGATCGACTGGGCCGACGGGCGCGATGTCTGGTACCACGAGGCCGCATCCAAGGTGCCCGGCGACTGCCCGCCGGAGGAGATGAATGCGGAAGACCCGCTGTTCATCCTCTACACCTCCGGCTCGACCGGCAGCCCGAAGGGCGTGCTGCACAGCTCGGGTGGCTATCTCGTCTATACCTCGATGACGCACCAGTATGTCTTCGACTATCACGATGGTGACGTCTACTGGTGCACCGCCGATGTCGGCTGGGTGACCGGCCACAGCTACATCGTCTATGGCCCGCTGGCCAATGGCGCCACCACGCTGATGTTCGAGGGCGTGCCGAACTATCCGGACGGCTCGCGCTTCTGGCAGGTCTGCGACAAGCACAAGGTGAACATCTTCTACACCGCGCCAACCGCCATCCGCGCCCTGATGCGCGATGGCGAGGAGCCGGTAAAGAAGACCAGCCGCAAAAGCCTGCGCCTGCTGGGCTCGGTCGGCGAGCCGATCAACCCGGAAGCCTGGCTGTGGTACTACCGCGTCGTCGGCGACGAGAAATCCCCCATCGTCGATACCTGGTGGCAGACCGAGACCGGCGGCATCCTCATCAGCCCGCTGCCCGGCGCCACGCCGCTGAAGCCGGGCTCCGCCACCCGGCCCTTCTTTGGGGTGCTGCCGGTACTGGTGGACCATGAAGGCAACGAGCTGAAGGGTGCTACCGACGGCAATCTCTGCATCGCCGACAGCTGGCCTGGCCAGATGCGCACCGTCTATGGCGATCATCAGCGCTTCATCGACACCTATTTCTCGACCTTCCCCGGCTACTACTTCACCGGTGACGGGGCACGGCGGGACGAGGATGGCTATTACTGGATCACCGGCCGCGTCGATGACGTGATCAACGTGTCCGGCCATCGCATGGGCACGGCCGAGGTGGAAAGCGCGCTGGTCGCCCACGCCAAGGTGGCCGAGGCCGCCGTGGTCGGCTATCCGCACGACATCAAGGGCCAGGGCATCTACGCCTATGTGACGCTCACCGCCGGAGAGGAGCCGACCGAGGAACTGCGCAAGGAACTGGTGCAATGGGTGCGCAAGGAGATCGGCCCGATCGCCAGCCCGGACCTCATCCAGTGGGCGCCGGGACTGCCAAAAACGCGCTCAGGTAAAATTATGCGTCGCATTCTGCGCAAGATTGCGGCAAATGAGTATGACGCTCTTGGCGACACCTCAACGCTGGCCGATCCGGGCGTCGTGAATGATCTGATCGAAAACCGGATGAACCGCGCGTCCTGACCGGACAGTGGCTCGAGGTGGGGGTAAAACTGCCCCATCACCAAAGCGCGAACGAACACCGACAAAATTCGGCCCGGGGAGCAATCCCCGGGTTCTTTTTTTATGGCCCCGGGTTCTTTTTTTATGGACGCTCCGCAATGATGGCGGTGTGGCCGCCCAGCGTGCCGACCGTCGCCTCGATACCATAGGCGGCGCGCAGGTTTTCCGGCGTCAGCACCGCCTCGGGCAGGCCCTCGGCCAGCACCGCGCCGGCGCTCAGCAGCACCAACCGGGTGAAATAGCGTGCCGCCAGCGTCAGGTCATGCAACGCCACGATCACGATGCCGCCCGCGCTCGCGCGGCGCGCCAGCACGTCCATCACATCAAGCTGATGACCGGGATCCAGCCCGGCCACCGGCTCGTCGGCCAGCAGCAGTTCGGGATCGCCGGCCAGCGCCCGCGCCAGCAGCACGCGCGCGCGTTCGCCGCCGGAAAGCCGGGTCACCGGCCGGCCCGCCAGATCGAGCACGCCGGCAAAGCGCATCGCCGCCTCGATGGCGGCAAGATCGGCCTTCGACAGCCGGCTCCAGGGCGTGCGGTGCGGCAGGCGGCCAAGCGCCACCAGCGCCTCGACGGCCAGCGGCCAGCGGCAATCGTCCCCGGATGCCAGATAGGCCAGGCGCCGGGCCAGCACCGCCGGCGGAATCCCGGCCAGCGGCACACCGTCCAGTGTCACCGATCCGGCGGTCGGGGCCAGCAGCCCGGCCAGCGTGCGCAGCAGCGTCGTCTTGCCGGCCCCGTTCGGCCCCAACAGCCCGATCACATCGCCCGGCCCCGCCGTAAGATCGACGCCGGACAGGACAGGCCGGTCGCCGAGGGCAACGGCAAGACCGGTGGCGGCAAGGCCGGTGGCATGCAGCAGGCCGTTCATCGCATCTGCCGCCGCGTCGTGTAGAGCAGGTGCAGGAAGAAGGGCGCGCCGACCAGCGCCGTCACCACGCCCAGCTTCAGCTCCACCGCGCCGACCGGCAGCCGGACGGCGACGTCGGCGGCCAGCACCAGCGCCGCACCGCCCAGCGCGCTGAGCGGCAGCAGGCGGGCGGGATCATACCCCACCAGCGGTCGCAGCAGATGCGGCACGACCAGCCCGACGAAGCCGATGGCGCCGCTGACCGATACCGCCGCCCCCACCGCCAGCGCCGTACCGCCGATCACCAGCAGGCGCAGCCGGCCCAGCCGGACACCGAGGCTGCGCGCGGTATCCTCGCCAAGACTGAGCGCCGCCAGGCTGCCGCCACTGGCCAGTAGCAGCGCCATCCCGATCAGGATGAACGGGGCGGCCAGCCAGACTTCCCGCATGCTCCGGTCGGCCAGCGACCCCAGCAGCCAATAAACGATCTCCAGCGCGGCATAGGGCGACGGCGCCAGGTTCAGCGCCAGCGCGGTCAGCGCGCCGGCCAGGCTGTTCAGCGCCACGCCGGCGAGGATGAGGGTCAGCACGCTGGCATCCCGCCCGGCCAGCGCATAGAGCAGCAGGACCGCCAGCCCGGCGCCGACCAGCCCGCCCAGCGGCAGGACAAGTGACAGGCTGCCGGCGAGGCCGAAATAGAACACCGTGACCGCCCCCAGCCCGGCGCTGGCCGAAATACCGATCAGCCCCGGCTCCGCCAGCGGATTGCGCAGCAGCCCCTGCAGGGCAGCACCCGACAGGCCCAGCGCCGCCCCCACCAGCAGGCCCAGCAGCGCGCGCGGCAGGCGGATATCCAGGAGGATGGAGCGGGCGATGGCCGCCTCCTCTCCGCCCGCGCGGAACAGTTCGAGCAGCGCCAGCGGTGCCCGGCCGATCAGCAGGGAAGCGGCAAACAGCAGGACAACCAGCAGCGCCAGCCACAGTCCGGCATGCCGGGCGGACCGCCTCGCCTGCGACAGGGATGCTGTAATAGCGGGCTGACCCGTCACTTCCTGGCCTCCGCCAACAGCTCCGCCGCCACCGCCAATCCCGGTCCGGGGCAGGTCAGCAACCGCCCTTCCAGGGCAATGCGCCGATAGGCCGAACCGCGCAGCGCCGCATGGTCAAGACGATGCCGGGCCAGCGAGGTGCCCTCGCCAATCGCGGTCTCCAGCACCAGAACCTCCGGGCGGGCGAGCAGAATGTCTTCCAATGTCAGGAACGTGCCATGACGGACAGCGTGCCCGGCCGCGAGGTTGCGATAGCCAGCCTCTTCCAGCAGGTCGCCCGCCAGCGAGTCCGGGCCGCTGGCATAAAGATTGGGCTGCAACAGCAACGCCCCCGGCGCCGCCCCTGGATGTCCCCCTGGATGCCCCCCGGGCCGCCCTTCCGGCAACGGGCGGGCGGCCGCGATGCGCCGTTCCAGCGATCGCACCAGGGCTTCCCCCTTTTCCACCGCGCCAATGGCGCTGGCGACATTGCGAATCTGTGCCAGCGACTGAGCCAGGGAGTCCGCCGGCGGCAGTTCCAGCACGGCCAGCCCAAGCCGGCGCAGCATCCCGTTGGTCAGGCGTTGCTGATAGGTTCCCGACAGCACGAGGTCCGGCTGCAGCGCCACCAACTCCTCCGCCCGGCCGCTGTTCAGGGGAATATCCCCCACCCGGTCGGCCAGCGCCGATACGGCAGGGTCCGCGGCCAGATAGGACAGGCTGACAATCTGCCGGCGCTCGGCAAGCAGCAACAGCAGCTGGTCGCCGCACAGATTGATCGAGGCCAGCCGCGCCGGACGCTCGGCACGCGCCGACGATGGCATGGCAGCCGCCAGCAGCGCCATACAGGAGAGAATGCCTACAATAATCCCGCGCCCCTTCATCGCCCCTTCGCCTGACTTTTCCCCACCTGCGGGAAGCATGCCGCGCCGCGATCTTCCCCGCATAAGGCATGGCCCGCAACCTGCCTGCAACAGAACAAAAAAAAGCCCTCCCCCGCGCAGGAGAGGGGGAGGGCCAGTGGTGGGGAGGCACACCTCGCAGAACGAGGGTGCATTTCGAGGCCGTACGGCTAAACGACCACGAAATCTGTTGTGTCACCGGGGAGCGCCGGACCCGATCCTGCCCTTCCGGACAAGCCGGCTACCCCAGTAACGATAGATGGCACACCAAAAAGTTCATCTCAGGGAAGAATGATATGCCAAGCCGGTATCCCGGTAAACATGAAAAGCTATTTCTCGAAAAACTTTTTGTTCTGAATGCTATTTAAACAAAAGCCTTCCGAATGAATGGCTGTCAGGAATCAAGCCAAGCCTTTGAGTCCATAAGAAAAAGCCCGCCGGGAGTGCCGGCGGGCTTTTCTGACGACTGTGAAATCGCTGCAGCGTGATCCGGTCAGGCGGTCGTATGTTGCCCCAGCAGCGCTTCGATGCAGCTCTGCACGGCGTAGCCTTCCTCGAAGGTGGCCAGCCGGTGCGGCTTGCCCTGCAGCATCAACGAAAGCTGGTCGAGCTGCTGCTGGACGGAGCGCGGGCGCAGCGTATCGGCCGGACCGAGGTCCACTGCCTCCCAGCCCTTCGCCCCAAAGCGTTCGGCATTCATCCAGTCGCAGATGCGCAGGGCGCCGTCAGCACCGGTAACCGTCCAGCGGTTATGATCATCCTTGTCGCCCTCGACGCGGCCCTGCAGCCGCACCGGCACGCCGCCCGCCATCATGTCGGCCTCGATGCCGGTCTCCGCCGACACCCCGTCATCCGGGTAATCCACAGTGACGCTGCGGATCGACAGCGGGCCGATCAGCCGGCGCGTCAGGAACAGGAAATGCGACAGCACCTCGCGGGTGAAGCCGCCCTGCTCGCGCCGGGCCAGCCAGCCGGAGGCACCCTCCTGCCAGCCGCGCGGCCATTTGGCGAAGGCAACCTCGATCTCGACCTGCTTCACCGCGCCCAGCGCGCCCGATTCCAGCGCCTCATACAGCACCGTGCCAGCCAGCGAGGAGGCGAAGGGGAAATTCACCGCCGCCTTGAGCCCCTCCTCGCGGACCCGGTCCGTCACCTGCCCGGCCTCGGCCAGATCGATCGCCAGCGGCTTTTCGCAGAACACCGCCTTGCCGGCATCGAAGCTGGCCATGGCATAGGCGAGATGGCTGGTTGGCGGCGAGGCGATATAGACGCACGCGATGGCGGGGTCGGCGATCAGCGCCTCGGCACTGGCGGCCGGGCGGATCTGCGGGCGATCCTTCGCCAGCGCATCCATTGCCTCTGCGGACGGGTCCCAGGCAACCGCCACCTCGAAGCCGTCATGTGCGGCCATGCTGTTCAGCATGCGCTGGCCCATGATGCCGAGGCCGATGATTCCGATCTGGTGCGCCATTGTGGCTGCTTCCTTGTCTTTTCGGGTAGGGTCAGCCCAGCAGGCTGTAGAACATGCGCGCCGAGGTGATGGCGAGGAACAGGGCAAACGCCCGGCGCAGCCATTTCGTGCTCATCGCATGCGCCATCCGCGCGCCCCAGGGGGCGGCCAGCATGGTTGCCGGCACGATCAGCGCGAAGCCGATCAGCGAGACATAGCCAAGGCTGAAGGGCGGGCGGTTCGGCTCGCCCATACCGCTGTAGAGAAAGCCGATGGTGCCCGGAATGGCGATCACCAGCCCCAGCGCCGAGGCGGTGCCGACGGCCCGCTTGATCGGGAAGTTGAACAGCGAGAGCGTCGGCACGCTCAGCGTCCCGCCGCCGATGCCCATCATGGTCGAGAAACCGCCAATGATGACCGCGATCAGATGCTTGATCGGGGCCTTCGGCAACCGGTCGGAAATGTGCATGCCTTCGCGCGCAAAGGCCATGTGGGCGGCGACGATCAGCGCCACAACGGCGAACACGCCGGTCAGCACCGCGCCGCGCACATAAACCGCGATGACCGTGCCGATCAACGCGCCGATCAGCGCCATCGGCGCCCAGGATTTCAGCAGGTCGAAATCCACCGAGCCGCGCTTGTTGTGCGAGCGCGCCGAGATGATCGAGGTCGGGATGATGGTGGCCAGCGAGGTGCCGACCGCCAGATGCATCTTCACCGACGGGTCGATGTTGAAGCCGGTCAGGATATGGAACAGCACCGGCACGATGACGATGCCGCCGCCCACCCCCAGCAGGCCAGCCAGAACACCGGCGAACAGGCCAGTCGCGAAAACCGCGAAGGCGAGCGCCACCAGCGTCGCGTCGATCACGCTTGCATCCATGGAATTGCTCGAAAGTAGTGGGCGGGACGGTTGGAAAACTCACCCGATGTCATAGGCGAGGCGGCGGGGCGGCACAAGACCGGTGTTACGGACTTCAGCCGGGTCGGCCAACACCCTCCGTCGCCGTGGCGATGACAGCTTCCGGCTGACTGAAATCCAGTTCGTGGAAATTCGCGTCATAAAGCACGGGAACAGCCTTCTGTTCGCAGAACTGGCGGGCGGCGGCCAGCGCTTCCGCGCGGCTGGGTGCCAGCTTGTCGGCGATGCGCTGCACATCCAGCTTGTCGCCGCCGCGGCGGCACCAGTTCATCACCGTATAGCAGCCCCGCTGCCCCGACGGGGCCGGCAGGGTGACGCAGATCAGGACGTTGTCTTCTTCCCACAGCGGGTCGAACGGTTTTTCTTCCAGCATCGTCGCTTCCTTATCGCCAGATTGTACTCTAGCGCGCCGCGACCGTCTTTGTCGTTAGCCGGAAATGCGTGGCGACATAGTCCAGCAGATCGGCCACCGACTGCTCGATGCTCTGGTTCGCCGTATCCACCACCAGTTCCGGCGCCTGCGGCGCCTCGTACGGGGCGGAAATGCCAGTGAAATCCTTGATCTCGCCGGCGCGCGCCTTCTTGTAGAGCCCCTTCGGGTCGCGCAGTTCGCAGGTGGCGACATCCGCCTTCACATGCACCTCATGGAACAGCGTGCCGGCGATGTCGCGCACATGATCGCGGTCGGCCCGGTAGGGCGAGATGAAGGCGGTGACGACGATCATGCCGGCCTGGGCGAACAGCGCCGAAACCTCACCGACGCGGCGGATATTCTCCGCCCGGTCATCCGGCGAGAAGCCCAGATCGGCGGACAGGCCGTGGCGGATATTGTCGCCATCCAACACATAGACCTGATAGCCCCGGCGATTCAGCTCATGCTCCAGTGCCAGCGCCAGCGTGGTCTTGCCGGCGCCGGACAGGCCGGTCAGCCAGATCACGCCGCTCTTGTGGTTGTTCTTCTGCCAGCGATCCTCCATGGCCACCCGGCTTTCCACCGCATGGATGTTGGTGGAGACCACGGTGCGCTGGGCGCGCTGGTCGGGGTAACCCTCCATGGAGACGATGCCGCCGCCGACAATGTCGTAGCCATCGACCAGAACGAACCGGCCGGTGCGCGGGTTCTGCTGAAACTCGTCCAGCGCCAGCAGCGAGCGGGAGCGCAGCACCACCTCGGCGACCGCATTGCGCTCGACAGTGTCACTGGCGCTGAGCGACAGATCGCCGACATCGATGACGGTCTCGATCTGCTCCACCTCGACCGGGAATTCGCCGGTCGCCAGCTTCATCTTGTAGGTCCGGCCCTGGCGCAACGGCGTGTGGCCCAGCCAGAACAGCCGCGCGCGGAACACGTTGGTCTCGACCGGCGCGGTCTCGGCATGGCTGACGATCTGCCCGCGCTCGACGAAGATCGGCTCGTCCAGCGTGATGCCGACCGACTGGCCGGCGCCAGCCATCGTCACCGGCGCAGATGCGTTCCATGTCTCGATGCTGGCGATCCGCGCACTCTTGTTAGCGGGCGAGATCAGGATGCGGTCGCCGACCGACAGCGTGCCGCTTTCGATCCGGCCGGCGAGGATACGGCGCTGGTCGAACTTATAGACATCCTGCACCGGCAGGCGCAGCGGCAGATCGACCGGCGGCGGCGGCGGCGTGCAACCATCCAGCGCCTCGGTGACCATCGGCCCTTCGTACCAGGGCATGGCATCCGACCGGATGGCGATATTGTCGCCCTCTCGCGCCGAAACCGGCACCACATGCAGCGGCGTGACCCCGATGGAGGCCAGATAGGCGCGGATATCCGCCTCAACCGTGGCAAAGCGCGCAGCATCGTAGCCGGCGAGATCCATCTTGTTCACCGCCACCACCACCTGGCGCACGCCCAGCAGATGCAGCAGATAGCCATGCCGGCGCGACTGTTCCTGCACGCCATCCACCGCATCGACCACCAGCACCGCGGCGGCGGCGGCGGACGCGCCGGTGATCATGTTCTTCAGGAACTCCTTGTGACCGGGCGCATCGATGATGAGATAGGGACGCGTTGCCGTGTTGAAACGGATCTGCGTCGTGTCGATGGTGATGCCCTGGTCGCGTTCGGCCTGGAAGGCGTCCAGCAGGAAGGCCCATTCGAACGGCATGCCGCGTTTTTCCGACATCGCCTTGATGGCTTCCAGCTTGCCGTCGGGCATCGAGCCAGTGTCGTGGATCAGCCGTCCGACCAGCGTGGACTTGCCGTGATCGACATGGCCGACGATGACGATGGTCAGCGGGCCCATCCCCTGGATCATGCCTTGGGTCGTCTCGCGCATCACATATACCCCGCCGTGCGCAGCCGCTCGAAGGCGTCCTCGGTTTCGCTGTCCATGGCACGGCCGCTGCGCTCCGGCACCCGGGTCTGTTCCAGCTCGGCGATGATCTCGTCGATGGTGGCGGCCTCGCTGGCGACCGGATGGGTGATGTCCATGTCGCCGAGGCTGCGATAGCGCTTGCCGTCTTTGGAGAAATAGAGCGGCACCACCGGGATGTTCTCGCGCTGGATGTAGCGCCAGATGTCGAGTTCCGTCCAATGCAGGATCGGATGGATGCGGACATGCGTGCCGGGCGCGAAATCGGTGTTGTACTGGTCCCAGAATTCCGGCGGCTGGTCCTTGAAGTTCCAGGCCGCATCCGCGCCGCGCGGGCTGAACACACGCTCCTTGGCGCGGGTCGGTTCCTCGTCGCGGCGGATGCCGGCCACCACCGCCTGAAAGTCGAATTCGGCGATGGCGCGCTTCAGCGCCTCGGTCTTGCGCGCGGCGGAACGGGCAGCCGGCGGCAGCGACGGGTCGATCTCCTCGATCGGCGGGCAATCCCGCAGGATCAGGTTCAGATCCCATTCCTTCGCATAGCGGTCCCGGAAATCGTACATTTCCGGGAATTTCTTGCCGGTGTCGCAGAACATCAGCGGAAACGGCAGGTGTCCGAAGAAGGCTTTCCGGGCCAGCCAGATCATGACGTTCGAGTCCTTGCCCAGCGACCACAGCATGGCCAGCCGGTCGAACCGGTTGAACGCCTCGCGGAAAATATAGATCGACTGGCTTTCGAGCGCGTCGAGATGATCCATGGGGATGTCGGCTTTCTCGCAATCGAAGGCGGCGTTCTAAGGTATCGGCCCTCGAAAGTCCAGCAAGCTGAACCTGTTCCTTAATCCCGATACCGGTCGATTTTTTGCCTTTTTCATTGCTGCCGGTGTACAGGCTTGACCCCGACGGCAGGACACGCAGGATCGACGGGACGGAAACCGGGTGAAAGAACGCCAATGAACATGCTGATCGCGGTAGCGCTGGGCGGCGCGGTGGGCGCAGTGACGCGCCATGAGGTCAACCGGCTGATGGGCCAGTGGCTGGGCACCGGCTTCCCCTGGGGCACGCTGACGGTGAATCTGGTCGGCTGCTTCCTGATCGGCGTGCTGGTCGAGGGGCTGGCGCTGAAATTCGAGGCATCGCCGGAACTGCGCGGCTTCCTGGTCACCGGCTTCCTGGGCGCGCTCACCACCTTCTCCGCGTTTTCGCTGGATGTCGCCGTACTCTCCGGGCGTGGCGCCTTCGGGCCGGCCTTCCTGTATGCCGGCGTTTCCGTCATCGGCTGTCTGGCCGCCGTCTTCCTGGCCATGTATCTGACAAGGCAGGTGCTGTCATGAGCGGCGTTGAAACCCTTACCATCGCTCCGGAAGATGCCGACACCCGCCTCGACCGCTGGTTTCGCAAGCATTACCCGGCGCTGGGCCATGGCCGGCTGGAGAAGCTGCTGCGCACCGGCCAGGTCCGTGTCGATGGCAAGCGCGTAAAGGCGAACCACCGGCTGGAGGCCGGGCAGGCGATCCGCGTGCCGCCGCTGGGCGACCTCGATTCCCCGCCGCCGCCGAAAACAGCGCCGCGCCCGAAGGCCGATCCGAAGCTGGAAGCAATGCTGCGCGACGCCGTGCTGTACCGCGATGACGAGGTGCTGGCGATCAACAAGCCGGCCGGCCTCGCCGTGCAGGGCGGCACCGGCACGATTGTGCATGTCGATGCGCTGCTCGACGCGCTGACCTTCGAGGCGAAGGAACGGCCGCGCCTGGTTCACCGGCTGGACAAGGATACCAGCGGCGTGCTGTTGCTGGCGCGCACGGCAGCGGCCGCCCGCTGGCTGACCGCCGCTTTCCGCGCCAAGGATGCGGAGAAGCTCTACTGGGCGATCACGGCGGGCATTCCCAAGCCGCGCGAGGGCCGCATCGATCTGCCGATCGCCAAGCTGCCCGGCCGGCGCGGCGAGAAGATGGATATCGACGAGGAGGAGGGCAAGCGCTCGATCACCGACTTCATGGTGGTGGAGGCTGTCGGCAAGCAGGCCGCCTTCGTCGCGATGCGCCCGGTGACCGGCCGCACGCACCAGTTGCGCGTGCATATGCAGGCCATCGGCACACCGATCCAAGGCGACGGCAAATATGGCGGACAGGCCGCCCTGCTGGCCGGCGACGGGCTGTCGCGCAAGCTGCACCTGCATGCAAGGCAGATCACGCTGAAGCGCCCGAACGGCAAGCTGCTGACCATCACCGCGCCCCTGCCGCCGCACATGGCGCAGAGCTGGGCCTTCTTCGGCTTCTCCGAACCGTTGGAGTCGCCCTTCGAGCCTCTGGTGTAGCGCCGGACGAAAGCCTAACCTCGCGGCAGTTCCAACTCCGGAACCGTTTCAAACGAGGAATCCATGTCCAGTTACACCCTCTACGGTACCTTCCTGTCCATGCCTTGCGTGAAGGCCGGGCTGATGCTCGACCTGTGCGGCCTTCCCTACGAGTACAAGCACGTCAATCTGCGCGCCGGCGAGAGCAAGACGCCGGACTTCCTGAAGCTCAACAAATGGGGCCAGGTGCCGGTATTGGTCGCCAATGGCGAGGCGATGACCCAGTCCGGCGCCATCCTGCTGGAGCTGGCAGCGAAGGCCGGCAAGTTCGACGGCGCCACCCCCGAAGAGAAGCGCCAGGTCCGCGAATGGCTGTTCTGGGAGGCTGACCTGATGTATCCGGGTATCGCTTCCACCCGCGCCCAGCGCCTGTTCTACAATGGCCCGGCGGAGGTGATCGCCTTCTTCAAGGGCCGGGGCGAACGCGCGCTCGGCATGCTGAACGAGGCGCTGACCGGCAAGGAGTATCTGGTCGGCACGAAGCCGACCGTGGCCGACATCGCCTGCTACGTCACCGCCGCCTATGCCGGCGATGCGGAACTGTCGCTGGACGCCTATCCGGCAATCCAGTCCTGGATGACGCGCATGGCCGCATTGCCCGGCATGAAGGTGCCGCAGGAGGCGCTGCCGAAACCGGCGGCCTGATTCCTAATCGACAGTCACCAGTTCCGCCTTGGGAGCGGTGGCCGGCGCACGGTCCACGCACTCCCAGGGCGGCATCGGGCTGAAGCGCGCGACCATAAAGTCGATGAAGGCACGCACCTTGATCGACAGATGCCGCGACGACGGGAACACCGCCTGGATCACCGTGTCCGGCACCGTGTAGTCGGGCAGCACCGGTACCAGCCGCCCGGCCAGCAGATGATCGCAGACCATGTAGCTGGGCAGCACCGCCAACCCGCCGCCGGCCAGGCAGGCCGCCAGCACGCCCTCCACCGAATTCAGCTGGATGTCGCCCAGCAGGTGCAGCGCGCGCACCTCCTCCCCCCGCGTTAGCGTGAGGTCGAGCAGCGGCGAGCCCGGCGGCATCGTCACCAGGGCGTGCTGCTCGATATCCGAGGGCGTCACCGGCAGGCCGCGCCGCGCGATGTAGGATGGCGCGGCGTAGATCTTGCGGTGGTTCGAGGCCAGCTTGCGGGCCACCAGGCTGGAATCGCGCAGATTGGCGATGCGGATGCCAAGGTCGAAACGCTCTCCGACCAGATCGACCACCCGGTCCTCCAGCATCATCTGCACCACCACTTCCGGATGCTGCGCCCGGAAGTCCGGCAGCGCCGGGGCGAGATGGCGCTGGCCGAAGCTGATCGGCGCCGAGACCCGCAACAGCCCGCGCGGCGCCCCTTCCATCCGGCTGACCATGCCATCCGCCTCGTCCAGATCGGCCAGCAGCCGCGCCGTGCGCTCGAAATAGGCCTCGCCTGCCTCGGTCAGGCTGACCCGGCGCGTGGTGCGGTTCAACAGCCGCGCGCCCAGCTCCTCCTCCAGCGCTGCCAGATTCTTGCTGACCGCCGAGGGGGACAGCGCCAGCTTGCGGCTGGCGCCGATGAGGCTCTCCTCCTCGACGACCGCGTTGAAGATGCGCAATGCCAGGAAACGATCCATCGCTTTATTTCCCTAATGGAAATTAATCGACCACAGTTCAGCGGATTATCATTGTTCTGGCAATGAATAATCTTGGGGCCAGACATCTTCCCTGCCACCGGACCGAAGGGATGAGAGATGAGCGGACCCCGGATCATAATCCTTGCCGAGTACCCCACGCCGGAGATCGTGGAAGCCCATCTGCGCCGCGCCCATCGCCTGCGCGCCATTGCCTTTGCGCGTTGGCTGCATCCGATCCGCCAGCGCGTGAAACGGCTGTTCGCCCTCAGACGAAGAGCCGGCCGCGCGTCCCGGCCTCGCATCGCCGTAAAGCGCTCGCAGCCCAGGCTGAACCTGCCACGGCAGCCGGCGCTGCACTGACCGCACGAAAGCGTCTGGCCCATGCGTGCAGCGCACTTGCCGAGGGCAGGCATGGCGCGCTAGTGCTAGCATCATGAGCAAGAACTTCCCCGATGCGTCGCCCGAGACGCTGGCCGCCCAGGCGCTTGGTTTCGTCGAGCCCCTGACCGGCGCCGTCACCCCGCCCATCTATATCGCCAGCACCTACGAGCGCGAGGCGGACCTTACCTACAGCCGTGGCCATATCTATGGCCGTCCGGACAATCAGACGGTCCGCCTGGCCGAGGGCGTGCTGACCAAGCTGGAAGGCGGCGCGGCCAGCCTGCTGGTCGCGTCCGGCATGTCAGCGGCGACCGGCGTGTTCATGGCACTGAAGCCGGGCGACACCGCGCTGGTGCCCGAAGTGATGTATTGGGGCGTCCGCAAATGGCTGAATGAATGGGGCGCCGAATGGGGCGTAAAGATCGTCTATTACCAGAATGACGATATGGCGGCGCTGAAGGCGCTGACCGAGCAGCACCGCCCGGCGCTGATCTGGGCGGAGACGCCCTCCAACCCGATGTGGACCATTACCGACCTGGCCGAGGCGTCGCGCATCGCCCATTCGGTCGGCGCGAAGCTGGCGGTCGATTCGACGGTCGCCACGCCGGTGCTGTCGCGCCCGCTGGAACATGGCGCCGACATCGTCATGCATTCCGCGACGAAATATCTGAACGGCCACAGCGATGTGATCGCCGGCGCCATCGTCACCGCGAAGGAGGATGATTTCTGGCGCCGCATCGTCGGTATCCGCAAGGATGTCGGCACCATCATGGGGCCGTTCGAGGCCTGGCTGCTGCTGCGCGGCATGCGCACCCTGCACATCCGTGTGCGGGCCGCCAGCGCCAACGCCATGGCCATCGCCCAGCATTTCGAGAAGCACCCGAAGCTGGAGCAGATGCTCTATCCCGGTCTCGCCGCGCATCCCGGCCACGCCATCGCGGCCCGGCAGATGAGCGGCGGCTTCAGCGGCATGCTGTCGATGCGGGTGAAGGGCGGCGAAGAGAAGGCCGTCGCGCTGGCTGCCAATCTGAAGCTGTTCAAGCGCGCCACCTCGCTGGGCGGCGTGGAGAGCCTGGTCGAGCACCGCCGCTCCATTGAGGGCGTGGGCAGCCCGGTGCCGGGCGACCTGCTGCGGTTTTCCGTGGGCATCGAGAAGATCGAGGATCTGATCGCCGATCTGGAACAGGCGCTGGCGGCGATCTGACGCCGCCAGCAGTCGGTTCGTGAGGGGCTGGCTGGTTCAGGCCAGCCCTTTTTCCAGGAAGGCGGACAGGCGGGTGGCGAAGCCCCTGGCGTCGCGCAGCGGCTCGCCCTCCAGGATGCGCGCCTGATCGAGCAGCAGCAGTGCGGCATCGTCAATGCTGGCCTCGCCGCCCTTCTGGGCCACATGCGCCGCCAGCTTGCGGATCACCGGATGGGCGGGGTTCACCTCCAGGATGCGCTTGAAGCTGTTGTCGAGCTGCTTGTGCTGGCGCAGCAGCCGCTCCAGATGCATGTCCATATCGCCCTCATCGGCGACCAGGCAGACCGCGCTGTCGGTCAGCCGTTCGGAGGCGCGGACATCCTTCACCTCGTCCTTCAGCGCCAGCTTCATCAGCGCAACCAGGCTGCCGACATCGTCCTTGCTGTCGGCCTCCGCCTTCTTGTCCGCGTCCGACTTCTCGGCACCCTTCACCTTGGCGAGGTCGGTACCGCCGCGCGTGACCGATTTGAACTTGTGCCCTTCATACTCGACGACGGCGGGAATCCAGAACTCGTCAATCGGGTCGGTCAGCAGCAGCACCTCCACACCCTTGGCGCGGAAGCCTTCCAGCTGCGGGCTCTCCAGCAGCGCGGCGGCATCCTCGCCGGTGATGTAGAAGATGGTGTCCTGGCCGTCCTGCATACGGCCGACATAGTCGGCAAGGCTGACCAGCCCGTCGCCATTGCTGGAGCGGAAACGCGCCAGCTTCAGGAGCTGGTCACGGTCGCCACCATGCTCGCTATAGAGCCCTTCCTTCAGGACCGGGCCGAAATTCTCCCAGAATCCGGCATAAGACTCCGGCTCCTTCTCGGCTTTCTTCTGCAGATCGCCCAGCACGCGCTTCACCACGCCCTGGCGGATCTTCTGCACCACCGGGCTGGCCTGCAGCATCTCACGGCTGACATTCAGGGGCAGATCTTCCGAGTCGACGATGCCGCGCAGGAAGCGCAGATATTCCGGCACAAGCTCCTGGCAATCGTCGGTGATGAAGACACGGCGGACATAGAGCTTCACGCGGGTCTTGCGTTCCGGATGGAACAGATCGAAGGGCCGCGAGCCCGGCACGAACAGCAGGCCGGTATAGGCGATCATCCCCTCGGCCTGCCAGTGCAGCGTTTCCCATGGCTCGTCGAAAGCATGCGCGGCGTGGTGATAGAACTCCTTGTACTCCTCCGGCTTGATCTCGCTCTTCGACCGCGTCCACAGCGCGGAGGCGCGGTTCAGCGTCTCTACCTTGTCGCCATCGGCCAGCCGGATCGGGATGGCGATATGGTCGGAATAGCGCTTCACGATCTGGCGCAGCCGGTCGGCCTCCAGATACTCCTCATTGCCCTCGCGCAGATAGAGCGTGATGAGGCTGCCGCGCCCGGCCTTCTCGCTCTGCTGGATGGTGAAATCGCCGCGCCCGTCCGAAACCCACAGCCAGGCGGCCTCCTCGCCGGCCTTGCGGGTCAGCACCTCGACCTTCTCGGCCACCATGAAGGCGGAATAGAAGCCGACGCCGAACTGGCCGATCAGGTTGGTGTCCTTCTTGGCATCGCCGCTCAGCTCGCCCAGGAAGGCCGATGTGCCGGAGCGGGCGATGGTCCCCAGATTGGCGATCAGCTCGTCGCGGTCCATGCCGATGCCATTGTCGGAAATGGTCAGCGTGCGCGCCTTCGCATCGGTGGTGAGCGTTATCGCGAACGCACCATCCTCACCAGCATCCCGGCATCGGTAAGTGCGAGATAGCGCAGCTTGTCGCAGGCGTCCGAGGCGTTGGAGACCAACTCGCGCAGGAAGATTTCCTTCTCGCTGTAGAGCGAGTTCACGACGATATCGAGGAGGCGGCTGACTTCCGCCTGGAAGGAGAGCTTTTCTGCCGACATGAGTTTTTCTGTTCTTGCTGTTGGGTGGAAAAGGATGCGGCAGATATGTGAATTTCCCGTCAGCCTACAAGCCCCTGCAAGCGATGGGGTCATATGCAGATGAAAAGCGGACAAACGAAAAGGGCGCCCCGAAGGACGCCCTTTTGCGAATTGCTTATGCCGGCAAGCCTTAGGCGGCGACCGCCTCGGCCTCGTCCGCACCCATCACCGGGCCGCTGTCCTGGCCCTTGGCTTCCGGGTCGCGATCCACCAGCTCAATGATCGCCATCGGGGCGGCATCGCCATAGCGGAAGCCCGCCTTCAGCACGCGGGTATAGCCGCCCGGGCGCTCGGAGTAACGCTGGCCCAGCGTCTCGAACAGCTTGGCCGTGGTGGCATCGTCGCGCAGGAAGGCAAAGACCTGGCGGCGCGCATGGATGCCGCCGCGCTTGCCCAGCGTGATCAGCTTCTCGACCACGGGGCGCAGCTCCTTGGCCTTCGGCAGCGTGGTCTTGATCTGCTCGTGCTTGATCAAGGCCGACGCCATGTTGCTGAACATCGCCTGACGGTGCGACGAAGTGCGATTGAGCTTCCGACCGCTCTTACCGTGACGCATTTCTAAAACTCCCTCGCGACGGCTTCCCGCCGTTGCTTCTGAAACCCGGCCGGGGATTTACCGCCAACCGCGACCTAACACAAGACTGAAAACTGGCTTAGTAGGGCTCTTCCAGCCGCTTCGCCAGCTCCTCGATATTCTCCGGCGGCCAGTTCGGGATTTCCATGCCGAGGTGCAGGCCCATCTGCGACAGCACTTCCTTGATCTCGTTCAAGGACTTGCGGCCGAAATTCGGGGTCCGCAGCATCTCGGCCTCGGTCTTCTGAACCAGGTCGCCGATATAGACGATATTGTCGTTCTTCAGGCAGTTGGCCGAGCGGACCGACAGTTCCAGCTCGTCCACCTTGCGCAGCAGGTTCTTGTTGAACGGCAGTTCGGAAGATTCCTCCTCCGCACCGCGCGCCTGCGGCTCCTCGAAATTGATGAACAGCTGCAGCTGGTCCTGCAGGATGCGGGCGGCCAGGGCCACCGCGTCCTCCGGCGTGACCACACCGTTCGTCTCCAGCACCATCAACAGCTTGTCATAGTCCGTGGTCTGGCCGACGCGGGTGTTCTCCACCTTGTAGGAGACCTTGCGCACCGGGCTGAAGATGGCATCGACCGGAATCAGACCGATCGGCGCATCCTCGGGACGGTTGGCCGACGACGGGACATAGCCCTTGCCGGTTTCAACGGTCAGTTCCATGACCAGGTGGGCACCATCATCCAGCGTGCAGATATGCAGGTCCGGATTCATGATCTCGATGTCGGCACCGGTCTCGATCATGCCGGCGGTCACCTCGGCCGGGCCGTCGATGCGCAGGCGCATCTTCTTCGGGCCTTCGGCATGCATCCGCAGGGCCAGCGCCTTGATGTTCAGGACGATGTCCGTCACATCCTCGCGCACCCCGGGGATCGAGGAGAATTCATGCAGCACGCCATCCACATGGATGGCAGTCACCGCCGCCCCCTGCAAGGAGGACAGCAGCACGCGGCGCAGCGCGTTGCCGAGCGTCAGGCCGAAACCACGCTCCAACGGCTCGGCAACGATGGTTGCCTGTCGCGCCACATCGCCGCCCTGCTGGACGTCGAGCTTGTTCGGTTTGATCAATGCCTGCCAGTTCTTCTGGATCACTGGAGCGACCTCACACATCTGTGTCAAAAACGGGCTTCACTGCTAACACTGACGCGGCCAGGTTCTTTTGAGGGAACGGCCGCGGCAGGAAACCCGGAGAAAATGGCCTCGATCAGACCCGGCGCCGCTTGGGCGGCCGGCAGCCATTATGGGGGATCGGGGTCACATCGCGGATCGACATGATCTGCAGGCCGAGCGACTGCAGCGCACGCAGCGCCGACTCACGCCCGGACCCCGGACCCTTGACCTCGACATCAAGGGTACGCATGCCGTGTTCCTGGGCCTTGCGGCCCGCATCCTCAGCCGCCATCTGCGCGGCGTAGGGGGTGGACTTACGCGACCCCTTGAAACCCATCATACCCGACGAGGACCAGGAGATCGCGTTGCCCTGGGCATCGCTGATCGTGATCATCGTGTTGTTGAAGGAGGCGTTCACATGCGCCACGCCAGAGGAGATGTTCTTGCGTTCCTTGCGGCGGCGCTGCTGCGGCTGCTTGGCCATAATTCTTGCGTCCTTCCAGTCTTACTTCTTCTTGCCGGCGATCGGCCGCGCCGGACCCTTGCGGGTACGGGCATTGGTGTGGGTACGCTGGCCATGCACCGGCAGCCCCTTGCGATGACGCAGGCCGCGATAGCAGCCAAGGTCCATCAGGCGCTTGATGTTCATTGCCGTCTCGCGGCGCAGATCGCCTTCGACGATGTAATCGGCGTCGATGGACTCACGGATGCGCAGCACCTCGTCGTCCGTCAGTTCGTTCACGCGGCGCTCGAAGGGAATGCTGAGCTTGGCGCACAGATCCTTCGCCTTGGTGCGACCGATGCCATGAATGTAGGTAAGGGCGATTTCCACACGCTTTTGCGTCGGAATGTTCACGCCAGCAATACGAGCCACGAGACCTGCTCCTTAAACAACAGACAGGGGCTGAACATCAGCCCTGATTTCAGACACGACAAACGGTACGGAAGCTGCGCAACCGAGGGCGCGGATTATACGTCCCTTCGATCCGGAGTCAACCAATACCATCACCTAATAACCGCCTCGATCTGACGAGTGACCTCGTCGATCTCCGCCATGCCGTCAACCGAGGTCAGCACACCCTTGCCCCGATAGTAGGGCAGGATCGGCGCGGTCTGCTCGCGATAGGCGACCAGGCGCGCGCGCACCGTTTCCTCATTGTCATCGGCACGGCGCTTGAATTCGGTACCGCCGCAGCTATCGCAGACACCATCGACCTTCGGCTGCTGGAAGCGGTCGTGATAGCCGGCGCCGCATTTGGCGCAGCTATAACGGCCTTTCACGCGCTCGACCAGTTCTTCCTCATCGACCTTCATCTCGATGACATGGTCGAGCTTCAGCCCCTTTTCGGCCAGCATCCCGTCCAGCGCCTCGGCCTGGGCCGTGGTGCGCGGAAAGCCGTCCAGGATAAACCCGTTCTTGCAATCCGGCTGGACGATGCGGTCCGCGATCATGGCGATCATGATATCGTCCGAGACAAGCTGCCCCGCATCCATGATCGCCTTGGCCTTCTGGCCGACCTCGCTGCCGGCGGCAACGGCCGCGCGCAGCATGTCGCCAGTGGAAAGCTGCACCAGCCCATGCGCGTCCTGCAGTCGCCGTGCCTGGGTTCCCTTTCCGGCGCCCGGCGCCCCCAGCAGTATCAAATTCATCCACGCCTCCCCCGAAGCTTCGACTTCTTGATCAGCCCTTCATACTGGTGTGCCAGCAGATGGGACTGTACCTGGCCGACCGTATCCATCGTCACCGTGACCACGATCAGCAGGCTGGTGCCGCCGAAATAGAACGGCACGGCGTACTGGCTGATCAGCAGTTCCGGCAGGATACAGACAATCGCCAGATAGCCGGCACCCACGACCGTCAGACGGGTCAGCACATAGTCCAGATAGTCGGCCGTGTTCTTGCCGGGGCGAATGCCCGGAACGAAGCCGCCATGCTTGCGCAGGTTCTCGGCCGTATCCGCCGGGTTGAAGACGATAGCCGTGTAGAAGAAGGCGAAAAACACGATCAGGAAGATATACAGCGCCATATACAGCGGCTGGCCATGGCCCAGCAGGCTGGTCACGGTGCTCATCCAGGCCGGCCCCTGCCCGGCCGTGAAATTGGCCAGCGTGATCGGCAGCAGCAGCAGCGACGAGGCGAAGATCGGCGGAATGACGCCCGAAGTGTTCAGCTTCAGCGGCAGATGCGAGGTGTCGCCGCCATACATCTTGGCGCCGACCTGGCGCTTCGGATACTGCACCAGGATGCGGCGCTGCGCGCGCTCCATGAAGCAGACGAAGGCGATGACCGCCACCGCGCCAACCAGCAGCAGGATGATAAGGCCGGCCGACAGCGCGCCGGTGCGGCCCAGCTCCAGCGTGTTCACCAGGGCCGAGGGCAGGTTGGCGACGATACCCGCGAAAATGATCAGCGAGATGCCGTTGCCGATACCGCGCGCGGTGATCTGCTCGCCCATCCACATCAGGAAGATGGTACCGCCGACCAGGGTGATGACCGCGGTCACGCGGAAGAACCAGCCCGGATCGACCACGGCGGAACCGGCGGATCCGCTCATGCCCTCAAGCCCGACGACAATGCCGAATGCCTGCGCGGTCGCCAGCACCACCGTCAGATAACGGGTGTACTGGTTGATCTTCTTGCGGCCCGACTCGCCTTCCTTCTTCAGCGTCTCCAGCGTCGGCGATACCGCCGTCATCAGCTGCAGGATGATGGAGGCCGAGATGTACGGCATGATGTTCAGGGCGAAGATCGTCATGCGCCCCAGCGCACCGCCGGCGAACATGTCGAACATGCCCAGAATGCCGCCGGAATTCTGGCGGAAGATTTCCGCCAGAATCACCGGGTCGATGCCAGGAATCGGGATATAGGTGCCGAGGCGATAAACGATCAGCGCACCCAGTGTGAACCAGATACGCTTCTTCAGTTCCGTCGCCTTGGAGAAGGCACCGAAATTGATCTGCGAGGCGAGCTGTTCGGCGGCAGAGGCCATGAGGCGTTACTCGCTCGCGGCCGGCGCGGACGCCTCCGGAAGCTTAACAGAGCCGCCGGCCTTTTCCACGGCGGCCAGCGCCGTCTTGGAAGCACGGTCAACGCTCAGCTTAACCTTGGCCTTCAGCTCGCCCTTGGCCAGCAGGCTGACCTTGTCGGCCGCGTTGCGCACCAGGCCGGCCGCCGCCAGAGCAGCAGCGTCGATGTCCTTCTTGGCGTCCAGCTTGCCATCGTCGATGGCGGACTGCAGACGGCCCAGATTCACCACCTGGTACTCAACCCGGAACAGCGACTTGAAGCCACGCTTCGGCACCCGGCGCTCCAGCGGCATCTGACCGCCCTCGAAGCCCTTGATCGCCACACCGGTACGCGCGCCCTGGCCCTTGTGGCCACGGCCCGACGTCTTGCCAAGGCCCGAGCCGATGCCCCGGCCAAGGCGCTTGCGGCCCTTGCGGGCCCCTTCATTGTCGCGAATCTCGTTCAGCTTCATGATGACGTATCCCCGGAGCAGGTGCGCTCAATCCTAAATGGTCGTTCGCGGCCCACAGGGCCACGTGAAAATTCCTACCGAAAATCGGAGGCCCCGCCGGTTGACGGCGGGGCGGAACCGATATCAGGCCGACGGTTCGACCCGCACGAGATGGTGCACCTTGGCGATCATGCCACGCACGGCCGGGGTATCCTCCAGCTCGCGGGTGCGGTTCATCTTGTTCAGGCCAAGGCCAACCAGCGTTGCCCGCTGATCCTTCTCGCGGCCAATCGGGCTGCCGGTCTGGGTCACGCGGATGATGCCGGCCGCCGCCTTCTTCTTCGTCGCCATCTATCTTACTCCTGCAGCGCGGCTTCCGCCGAATCGGCGTCCGCCTTGTCGCCACGGCCCAGGATGTCCGACACGCGCTTGCCGCGACGTGCCGCCACCTGACGCGGCGAATAGATGTGCTTAAGCGCCTCGAAGGTCGCCCGGATCATGTTGTGCGGGTTGGAAGTGCCGACCGACTTGGCCACCACGTCCTGCACGCCCAGCGATTCCAGGATGGCGCGCATCGGGCCACCGGCGATGATGCCGGTACCCGCCGGCGCCGCACGCAGCACGACATTGCCGGCGCCATAATGGCCGAACACGTCATGATGCAGGGTCCGGCCCTCGCGCAACGGCACGCGGATCATGGTGCGTCGCGCCATCTCCGTCGCCTTGCGGATCGATTCCGGAACCTCACGCGCCTTGCCGGTGCCGAAGCCAACCCGGCCACGACCGTCACCGACGATCACCAGTGCCGCGAAGCCGAAACGACGGCCACCCTTCACCACCTTCGCAACGCGATTGATGCCGACCAGCTTCTCGATCAGATCGGACTCTTCCCGATCCCGGTCGCGACCGCGCTCTTCTCTCTGCCCACGTGCCATCTTCAGGCCCTTCCGTATTCCTTGTCTCGGCTCAGAACGACAGGCCAGCCTCGCGGGCGGCGTCGGCCAGGGCCTTCACACGTCCGTGATAGATATAGCCGCCGCGATCGAATACCACGGTGGTAACGCCCGCCTTCAGCGCGCGCTCCGCGATCAGCTTGCCAACTTCCTTGGCCGCATCGATCGTTGCCCCGGTCTTCAGCTTCTCGCGCATATCCTTCTCGAGGGACGAGGCCGCAGCCAAGGTTACCCCCTGAGCGTCGTCGATGATCTGCACATAAATCTGCTTGCTGGAACGGAAAACCGACAGGCGCGGACGCCCGCTGGACTTCTTCCGCAGCTGCGAGCGTACCCGCATCTTGCGCCGTTCATAAAGCTCATTCGCCTTCCGCATTGGGAGGTTCCTTACCGTTCTTTCAAGCCTTACTTCTTCTTGCCTTCCTTGCGCCGGATCACCTCGTCGGCGTACCGCACGCCCTTGCCCTTATAGGGTTCGGGGCCGCGATAAGCGCGAATTTCCGAGGCAACCTGGCCGACCAGCTGCTTATCCGCGCCGCTGATCTCAACCTGGGTCGGCGCTGGGCACTTGATCTGGATGCCTTCCGGGATCGGGTGCCGGACCGGGTGGCTGAAGCCGAGGCTCAGCACCAGATCCTTGCCCTCGACGGCGGCACGATAGCCGACGCCGGTGATCTCCAGCTTCTTGGTCCAGCCCTCGCTGACCCCGACCACCATATTGCGGACGAGGTTGCGGGTGGTGCCCCACAGCGACCGGGACTCCTTGCTGTCATTGGCCGGCGTCACATCGACGTTGCCGTCGGTAACGCTGACGCTGACAAGGTGAGTCACGTACGGCAGGCTGAGCTGACCCAGCTTGCCTTTGGTCGTGATCGTTCCGTCGGCGATCTTAACCTCGACGCCGCTGGGAACGGAGACCGGATTTTTCCCTACGCGAGACATAGCTCTCCGCCTTCCTTAGAACACGCGGCAGAGGACTTCGCCGCCGACATTGGCAGCGCGGGCCTCATGATCGGACATCACGCCACGCGGGGTCGAAAGGATCGAAATCCCCAGGCCGTTATAGACCTGCGGCAGTTCCTTGATCCGCGAATAGACGCGGCGACCCGGCTTCGACACGCGGCTGATCTCGTTAATGACCGGCGCGCCGTCGTGATATTTCAGCTCTATACGGATCTCACGTACGCCAGGGCGCACATCGAGCTCCTCGAAGCCGCGAATATAGCCTTCGCTCTTCAACACGTTCAGAACGTTCAGCCGCAGACGCGAGGACGGGCTAACGACGCTCGTCTTACGTGCCTGCTGCGCATTCCGAATGCGCGTCAGCATATCCCCCAAGGGATCGCTCATCGACATGTGACCGCCCTCTCTCTACCAGCTCGACTTGACCATACCGGGGATCTGCCCGGTGGAGGCCAGATCGCGCAACGCAATGCGCGACATCTTCAGTTTGCGATAGAACGCCCGCGGACGCCCGGTAACCTCGCAGCGATTGCGCACGCGCGTGGGTGCGCCATTACGCGGCATCTGCGCCAGCTTCAGGCGGGCGGCAAACCGCTCCTCCATCGGCAGGCTCTGATCGTCGGCCGTCGCCTTCAGGCGCGCCCGCTTCGGAGCGTCGCGCTTAGCCATCTGGGCCCGACGCTTGTTCTTCTCGATTGCACTCTTTTTAGCCATCGTTTTTCGCCTCCGCCCTTCAGCTCTTGGTGAACGGCATATTGAAGCCGTCCAGAAGCTCGCGGGCTTCCTCGTCCGTCTTCGCGGTGGTGCAGATCACGATATCCATACCGCGGATATCATCGATCTTGTCGTAATCGATTTCCGGGAACACGATCTGTTCCTTCAGGCCCAGCGCGTAATTGCCACGCCCGTCGAAGCTCTTCGTCGGCACCCCCCGGAAGTCACGCACCCGCGGCAGGGCAATCGTGATCAGCCGGTCCAGGAATTCGTACATGCGCTCGCGGCGCAGCGTCACCTTACAGCCAATCGGCATTTCCTCGCGCAGCTTGAAGCCGGCAATCGACTTCTTGGCGCGGGTGATGACCGGCTTCTGGCCGGCGATCATGGCCATCTCGGAGGCGGCCAGCTGGACCTTCTTGGAGTCCTGCACCGCCTCGCCGACGCCCATATTGATCACGATCTTGTCGAGGCGCGGCACGGAGAACGGGTTTTCATACCCGAACTTCTCCTGCATGCGCTTGCGGATCGTGTTCTCGTAGTGCTCTCGCAACCGGGTCATAGCCTTGGTCCTCACGCGTCGATGATTTCGCCGGAACGCTTGGCGAAGCGCACCTTGCGGCCATCATCGAGACTTTTGAAACCGACACGGGTCGGCTTGTCTTCCTTCGGATCGATATGGGCGACGTTGGAGATATGCAACGCCGCTTCCTTCTCGACAATCCCGCCCTGGCTCGTCTGGGTGGCGCGCTGATGGCGCTTCACCATGTTGACGCCCTGGACAAGCACGCGATGGTCGGCGCGCAGCACGCGCAGCACTTCACCGCGCTTGCCCTTGTCCTTGCCGGTCAGGATGACGACCTGGTCGCCCTTCTTGATCTTGAACTTTTCGGCCATCACAGCACCTCTGGCGCCAGCGAGACGATCTTCATGAACTTCTTGGCCCGCAGCTCTCGCACCACCGGGCCGAAGATACGCGTGCCGATCGGCTCGCCCTGCTTGTTGATCAGCACGGCAGCGTTACGGTCGAAGCGGATCACCGTGCCATCGACGCGGCGAACATCCTTCGCCGTGCGCACGATGACAGCGCGATGCACATCGCCCTTTTTCACGCGGCCGCGCGGGATCGCCTCCTTAACCGAGACGACGATGATATCCCCGACCGACGCAAACCGACGCTTGGAACCGCCCAGCACCTTGATGCACTGCACACGGCGCGCGCCGGAATTGTCGGCCACTTCTAGGTTGGTCTGAACCTGGATCATTTCTTCGTCCTCGACCCTTTAGGCGCCTGCGCCCAGCTCGTCGGAAACGACGCGCCAGCGCTTGTTCTTGGAGATCGGCCGGCATTCTTCGATCTTCACCAGATCGCCGACCTTCAACCGATTCTCCTCGTCATGCGCGTGGTACTTCTTGGAGCGCGTGATGAATTTCTTATAGACCGGGTGCATGACGCGACGATCGACCTGTACGACGACGGTCTTCTCGTTCGCATCGCTGACCACGGTGCCCTGCAATTGACGCCTCGGCATCTTCTAACTCCCGCCCTTTTCCGGGCTCACGCCGCGCCAACGCCGACTTGGCGCTGGTGCAGAATGGTCTTGATCTGTGCGATGGTGCGACGCACCTGACGGACGCGCGCGGTGTTTTCAAGCTGGCCGCTTGCCTTCTGGAAGCGCAGATTGAACGCCTCCTTGCGCAAATCGACCAGCTGCTGCTTCAGCTCGTCCTCGCTCTTGGCGCGAATATCGGACGCCTTCATGTCTTAGCCCTCCTCGCCCAAGCGAGTAACGAAACGGGTGCGGATCGGCAGCTTTGCAGCCGCCAGCTCGAAGGCGCGCTCCGCAAGATCGCGCGGCACGCCGTCCAGCTCGAACATGATCCGGCCCGGCTTCACACGGCACGCCCAGAATTCCGGGGTACCCTTACCCTTACCCTGACGAACCTCGGCCGGCTTCTTGGAGACCGGGACGTCCGGGAAGATGCGGATCCATACCCGCCCCTGGCGGCGGATATGGCGGGTGATCGCGCGGCGGGCCGCCTCGATCTGGCGTGCGGTCACACGCTCCGGCTCCATGGCCTTAAGGCCAAAAGCGCCGAAATTGAGCGTCGTGCCACCCTTGGCCACGCCATGGATACGGCCCTTGAAGGCCTTGCGATACTTGGTCCGCTTCGGTTGCAACATGATACGTTACCCGTTTCTTCTCGCGTTCCGTTCGGCCTTAGCGCGACGCCGGCTGCGGATCAGCCTGACGCTTGTCCTGAGCGTAGGGGTCATGCCCCAGAATCTCGCCCTTGAACACCCAAACCTTCACACCACAGGTGCCATAGGTGGTCTTCGCCGTGGCCGTGCCATAGTCAACTTCAGCGCGCAGCGTGTGCAGCGGCACCCGGCCCTCGCGGTACCATTCGGTCCGCGCGATCTCGGCACCACCCAGACGGCCGCCGCAATTGATGCGGATGCCCAGCGCGCCGAGGCGCATGGCGGACTGCACCGCGCGCTTCATGGCGCGGCGGAACGCAACCCGGCGTTCCAGCTGCTGCGCAATGCTCTCCGCGATCAGGCGGGCGTCGATCTCCGGCTTGCGGATTTCGACGATGTTCAGGTTGACCTCGTTGCCGGTCCGGTTCTGCAGATCGGCGCGCAGCTTGTCGATATCCGAGCCCTTCTTGCCGATCACCACACCCGGACGGGCGCTGTGGATCGTGATGCGGGCCTTCTTGGCCGCACGCTCGATGATCACCTTGCTGACGCCGGCCTGGGCCAGACGATCGTGCAGATAGGTGCGCAAGCGCAGATCCTGATGCAGCAACTCGGCGTAGCCGCGATCCGCATACCAGCGCGAATCCCAGGTCCGGTTGATGCCGAGCCGAAGCCCGATCGGATTGACTTTATGGCCCATTACGCCAACTCCTCGCGTTCGCTGACCACGATCGTCACGTGGCTGAAGGGCTTCTCGACGCGCCCGGCGCGACCGCGCGCCCGGGCATGGAACCGCTTCATCACCAGGCCGCGACCGACGGTCGCTTCCTTCACATAAAGCCGATCGACATCGAGCTGATGGTTGTTCTCGGCATTGGCAATCGCCGACTGCAGCACCTTCTTCACATCATCGGAAATCCGACGATTGGAGAAGGTCAGCGCGTTCAGCGCCTTGCCGCAATCCATGCCGCGAATCAACTGGGCCACGATATTCAGCTTCTGCGGGCTGACACGCAGATTGCGCAGCACCGCCTTCGCCTCGTTATCGGCCAGAGACCGTTCCCGTGCCTGCTTGCCCATCGTTAACCCCTCTTCGCCTTCTTGTCGGCAGCGTGACCGTAGAAGGTACGGGTCGGCGAGAATTCGCCGAACTTGTGACCGACCATATTCTCGGTCACCAGCACGGGCACGAATTTCTGGCCGTTGTACACGCCAAAAGTCAGGCCGACGAACTGCGGCAGGATCGTGCTGCGCCGGGTCCAGATCTTAATGACCTCGTTCCGGCCCGATGCGCGCGCCTTATCCGCCTTCTTGAGAAGGTAGCCGTCGATGAACGGACCCTTCCAAACAGAGCGAGCCACGACTGCTCTCCTTTACTTCTGATACCGGCGGCGAACAATCATGCCGTCGGTCTTCTTGTTGTTTCGAGTCCGCCGGCCCTTGGTCGGCTTGCCCCACGGAGTGACAGGATGGCGACCGCCCGAAGTACGGCCTTCGCCACCGCCATGCGGATGATCGATCGGGTTCATGGCAACGCCACGAACCGACGGGCGACGACCCAGCCAACGATTGCGGCCAGCCTTGCCCTTATTGATGTTCTGCTGGTCCGGGTTGGACACCGCACCCATCGTGGCCATGCACTCGCCGCGCACCTGGCGCAGCTCGCCGGAAACCATCCGCAGCACCACATTGGCGCCGTCGCGGCCGACGATCTGGCAGTAGCTGCCGGCGGAGCGGGCGATCTGGCCGCCACGGCCCGGCTTCAGCTCGACATTATGCACCACGGTGCCGACCGGAATGTTGCGCAGCTGCGCCGCATTGCCCGGCTTGATGTCCGTGCGCAGGCCCGAGACCACCACGTCGCCGGCCTTCACACGCTGCGGCGCCAGGATGTAGGCGAGCTCGCCATCCTCGTACTTGATCAGCGCGATGAAGGCGGTGCGGTTCGGGTCATATTCCAGCCGCTCGATGGTGGCCGGCATGTCGAACTTGCGCCGCTTGAAGTCAACCAGACGATAGCGGCGCTTGTGGCCGCCGCCGCGCTGGAAGGCGGTGATGCGGCCATAATTGTTGCGCCCGCCGGTCTTGGTCAGACCCTCGGTCAGCTGCTTTACCGGCTTGCCCTTCCACAGATCGCTGCGGTCAACGACGACCAGCTGGCGCTGCGAAGGTGTAGTCGGCTTAAAGGATTTCAGTGCCATGGTCTCAGACCCCGGTCGTCACGTCGATGGAATGACCCTCGACCAGGGTCACGATCGCCTTCTTGGTGTCACTGCGCTGACCGACGATCCCGCGGAAACGCTTCACCTTGCCCTTCTGGCGGAGCGTGTTGACGGCATCGACCTTCACCTCGAACAGGGTCTCGATAGCGACCTTGATCTCCGGCTTGGTGGCGGTCAGCGGCACCCGGAACGCAACCTGGTTGTACTCGGACACCCGGGTCGCCTTCTCGGTGATGATCGGGGAGCGGATGATCTCGTACATCTGCTCCTTGCTCAGCTTCACCTCTTTGGTGTTGCGCGGCTTCAGGCTGCTCATTTCAGACGCGCCTCCAGCGCTTCGATGGCGTTCTTCGTCAGCACCAGCGTGTCACGCCGCAGAATGTCGTAAACATTGGCGCCAATCTGCGGCAGCACGTCGATCCCGATCAGGTTCGAAGCCGCCTTCTTCAAATTCTCGTCCACCGCGCCATCGACGATCAGCGCCGAAGTGATGCCCAGCTTCTCGAGCTGCGCCTTCAGCATCTTCGTCTTCGGCTCGGTCAGCTTGGCATCGTCGAGGACGATCAGCTTCTCGTCCTTCAGCTTCGACGCGAGCGCCGACATCAGGCCGAGCTTGCGGACCTTCTTCGGCAGATCGTAGCCGTGATCGCGGACCACCGGACCGAAGATCGTCGCACCGCCACGGAACTGCGGCGAACGGGTGCTGCCCTGGCGGGCGCGACCGGTGCCCTTCTGCTTGTAGGGCTTCTTCGTGGTGCCAGCGATCTCGCTGATACCCTTGGTCTTGTGGTTGCCGGAACGGCGCTTGGCAAGCTGCCAGTGCACCACGCGCGACAGCAGGTCGGCCCGGACATCGACGCCAAAGATGGCCTCGTCCAGTTCGATCGCGCCGACGTCGGCGGCTTCAAGGTTCTTGACCGTGACCTTCATCGTCTCAGTCCTTGTTCTCGGGCGCTTCGGCGCCATCGTTCTCGGCCGGAGTCTCGGCAGCCGGGGTTTCAGCAGGCGTTTCCGCCGCCGCAGCCACCGGCGCTTCCGCAGCGGCCATCTCGATCAGCTTCGCCGGGAAGGGCAGGCCCTCCGGCAGCTTCACCTTCACCGCATCGCGAACCAGCACCCAGCCACCCTTCGAGCCCGGGATCGCGCCCTTGACCAGAAGCAGGCCGCGGTCCTCGTCGCTGGCGACAACTTCCAGGCTCTGCGCGGTCACGCGGACATCGCCCATGTGGCCGGCCATCTTCTTACCCTTGAAGACCTTGCCCGGATCCTGGCGCTGACCGGTCGAACCGTGCGAACGGTGCGAGATCGACACACCATGCGAGGCGCGCAGACCGGCGAAATTGTGCCGCTTCATGACGCCGGCAAAGCCCTTGCCGATGCTGGTGCCGGTCACATCGACCTTCTGCCCCGCAATGAAATGTGCGGCAGAGATCTCCTGGCCCGGTTCCAGCAGCGCGTCGGCGCTGACACGGAACTCAGCCAGCTTCTTGCGCGGCTCGACATTGGCCTTCGCGAAATGACCGCGATTGGCCTTCGAGACATTCTTCACCTTGGCCTTGCCGACACCGAGCTGCACGGCGTTGTAGCCGTCCTTCTCTTCGGTACGGACAGCAACCACCTGGCAGCCGTCGATCTTCAGCACGGTGCAGGGGATGTGATTCCCCTCCTCGTTAAAGACCCGCGTCATGCCCAGTTTCTGGGCGATCAATCCGGTACGCATCTTCCGCTACTCCCGGCCTTACAGCTTGATCTCGACGTCGACGCCGGCAGCGAGGTCGAGCTTCATCAGCGCGTCCACGGTCTGCGGAGTCGGATCGACGATGTCCAGAAGGCGCTTGTGCGTCCGCATCTCGAACTGCTCACGCGACTTCTTGTCGATGTGCGGGCCTCGCAGCACCGTGAATTTCTCGATTCGCGTCGGCAGTGGCACCGGGCCGCGAACGCGAGCACCCGTGCGCTTCGCCGTATTGACAATCTCCTTCGTGGACTGGTCCAGAAGGCGATGGTCAAACGCTTTCAGCCGAATGCGAATATTCTGCGTATCCATCATTTCACCTTTGGGCGCTCGGGCCCGTTCACAGCAAGACGCCGTTGCGCCCGATTACTCGACTACTTTGGCGACGACGCCGGCGCCGACGGTGCGCCCACCTTCGCGGATCGCGAAGCGCAGGCC